>CAYTQQ010000001.1:0-1424 GCA_964440135.1 uncultured Cellvibrionaceae bacterium
CACGGTAAACCATTTTTTATAGCTGCGGGCTGCGCCTACGCGCTCGATGTCAGTTTATATCTACTGTTAAAAAACCTGATCAAACGCGACCGACCCGCCGCTAAAATCGATTATTACCAAGCCTGGATCACCCCTTCCGATAAATTCAGCTTCCCCTCAGGTCATACTGCGGCGGCTTTTGTTTTTGCCTGGTTGATCTGGAGCTTTTATCCGGTTTTCACCCTACCGCTCTTTCTTTGGGCCAGCCTGGTAGGCCTCAGTAGAGTGCTGTTGGGTGTCCACTATCCCAGCGATATTATCGCTGGCGGCATATTGGGTAGCGGCTGTGCATTCAGCGGAATTTATCTGCAGCAGATGATGATGGGATTATGAAAATACTTTACGGGGTTCAGGGCACCGGCAATGGTCATATAACCCGCGCGCGGATTATGGCTAAAGCGCTGGCTGCTGCGGGCGCTCAGGTCGATTGGGTATTTTCAGGGCGCTCAGCTGAAGCTTATTTTGATATGGACATCTTTCGGGATTACCGGACTTTTCGCGGTCTTACCTTTGCGCTTAAAGGCGGACGCGTGTCCTACGTAAGATCCGCCCTCAACAGCAACTTGACGCAGCTATACCGGGATATCAACCAGCTCAATGTTGAAGGTTACGACTTTATCCTCAATGATTTTGAACCAGTATCTGCTTGGGCGGCACGACGCGCTGGAAAAAAAGTGATCGGCATCTCCCACCAAAGTGCTTTTCGGTACGATATTCCCAAACGCGGCAGCAACATTTTTGTCGAGCAGTTTATGCGCTACTTTGCGCCGGCCAGCTTACCTATTGGTTTGCATTGGCACCATTTTAATCAACCCCTGTTACCGCCGATCATCGAACCATCCAGCTTTGCGGTTACTCATACACCAAATCTTTATTTGGTGTATTTACCGTTTGCCGATCTCGACGATATCTTGCCGCAACTGCGCCAATTTTCGGATTATGAATTTCTGGTTTACCGGCCGGTATTGAGTGCTCGCAGGGAGGGCCACATCCATATTTTGCCGTTCTCCCGCACCAGGTTTCAGACGGATCTGCACCGCTGCGAAGGCGTGATCTGCAGTGCCGGTTTTGAGTTGCCCAGTGAAACGATTCAACTAGGTAAGAAACTGTTAGTCCAACCGGTAGGTGGACAAATGGAACAGCAATCAAACGGCTTGGCGTTACAACAGCTGGGCTATGCCCATGTCACCGAGGTGCTTAGCACTGCAGTGATCGACGCCTGGTTCAAAGCCCCCTCACCGCCCGCTGTTCATTACCCCAACGTGGCTGAAGCCTTGGTGAAATGGTTAATCACCGCTAACGGCAATAACCTTGATGCGTTGGTACAACAATTGTGGCAAGAACAGTCAGCGGCCAATCCCGTCACACCAAGACATCCTTTGACC
>CAYTQQ010000001.1:1524-5413 GCA_964440135.1 uncultured Cellvibrionaceae bacterium
ACGCGGGATTTCCGCACCTGAGTGGCCGACCGTACAATATCAGCCAGGCGCTCCAGCGCGTCAGCGCGGTTTTTTTCCTGCGTCCGGTAACGTTGTGCCTTGAGTACAATGACACCGTCGCTGCTGATTCTGGAATCATTGAGCGCAAGCAGCCGCTCTTTAACTTCTACGGATAATGATGAGGCGTGAAGGTCAAACCGCAGATGTACCGCACTGGATACTTTATTGACGTTTTGACCACCCGCACCTTGGGCACGGATGGCGGTAAGTTCGATTTCGTGAAGGGGAATGGCCAAGCCAGGCGAGATAGTTAACACATTAATAAGGCGACTTTACGCGCTCGATAAATTTTACCTGCTTCCAGGCATGGCTCATGAAAAAACCCGGACAACTTCCTGTTCATCCACCAACACCGGTTGTAAACGACGGTCATTACGCGTCCGGTACGCCTGCCAACGCACCAGCAAACCACCGGCACATAATCCAAGGAAAGCGGCGAAAATAGTGATCCCTTCGGTGGCAAACAGTCGATGGGCCAAGCCACTACCCAACAGCATGGTGAACAAAGGCGTCAAATAGACCAGCAGCGAGCCCGTCGCAACAACGTCTTCAGGCACACCGATTTGTATTTCATCGCCCAAGCGATAATGAGCGGCATCGCGGCCCTCAAGAAGCACGCGCAAATAGGAAGAGTGACCACTTAATTTGGCCATTAGGCTTTGGCCACAACCCGGTTCTGCGCTACAGGAATTACACGTAGAGCGCTGAATGGTTTCCACCCACAGGCTATCGGACTCAACCGCGACGATTCGGCCTTTTTCTAAAATCATGACATCCTCCAAAAGGTCGGATGAATAGTTGGCCTATTATGCCGGTTTCACATAAAGATGACGAACAAAAGCTACCACTCAGGGCGCAACTTCAGTCTCGGGCTCAAGCCCTAAAGCAATCTGCTCGGCGGCAAGGGTGGGAATTTCACCGACGACGGAAACCCGATGTAGCTGCTCATCACGCATGACCTTCGACATAAATAACGAGGTCGCGCCACGCTGACCCACACCTTCGGGCGGTATATCGGTAGTCGGTTCGATAAACACAGAAAAATTGGCAAGACCATCGGTATACATCAACATGTCACGGTCGTTGGTCTTCTGCTGGCCGACAAAAACGAACCCGGCAGGTACCCAGCTCAGTCGCCAATTTTCCGGCTCACCGGCTTCGGTCTGGTTACAATCATTGATTTCTGGATTGGCGATATGCTGACGCCGGGCGGCTGGCAATTGTTCCAGCTCCGCAATATCCGGGTTCAGTTCCAGATCCAGAAATTGCAGCCGTTCCAATACTCGCCTGTTGGCGTCAACCATTAACGACTTGAGAATTAAGCCGGTTTCCTGATCGACGCTCAGTAAATAGCCATAGCGATAGATATCGCGCGGCGCCACCTGCAAGACGCTGGTCAATCGACCTGCCACGCGCTCCACATACTGGGTTTGAAAGTGATACAGCTCATCCAGACGGGCAATTTCGATTCCGGCTTGTCGCAGGCGCCCTTGCAGCAATTGATCACGCGGGGTCGAGCAAGTTAACTCCCGGCCGCTTCGGACAATTTCACGCTCAGGACCGCTCAAATACTGCAGCCGCTCATACTCCACCCCATCGACCACCCAATGCGCCAAACGAAAGCCCTGCAGACTCGGACTGTCTTTGTGTTCGTAGGTAAAAGAGCCTTGATAATTAAGAACGTGGGAAACGCGGGACATTTTGGCGAACAGGGTTTGTACATCGAGTACTTGCGCCTGTTCATCAGAGGCCGCCAACGCTGACGGGGAAAACAGAAACGTTAATATTCCCAGACAGCGAAACAACGGGGCGATACGCATAGCGTCAATCTTCTTCAGTTAATACCACTCGCGCAAAGGGGAGTAAGCCTTGACCACTATTGAGTGCCGCATGATCAGCATGTACTTCAACTAACTCATTAAAGTATTCAACCAGCTCTTCATGGGTGACTGCAGGTACAGAGGTTTGGCGGGGAACAAACATGATTTGCCGTTGTTCCTGGCTCATATCGTAACCATTTTGCATTCCGACCGTGCGCAACTGCCCTTGATACACCGACGGCGGCAAGATAACGGGCGCTGTCGATGATGCCGCTGCGGCTATTTCAGGTGCATCAACAACTGTTTGATCGAGGTTCTGCGCAAACAATATCACTCCGCCCGCGACCGACGCGGCTACGGCAAAGCGCGCCATATTTTGCCACCAGGGTTGGCGTTTGGTGGCTGCAGTCGCCTGATCCTGGGATTCGACTAACTGATGGGTTTCTTCCTCGGCGATAGCGGCACTTACCCGGCTGGCAAAGTCGCCCAGTTCGAAGGCCGGCATATCACGGCGCAGGACCGCGCTGGTGATTTGATAACGTTCCCAAGTGGCACGGACTTCAGGGTCGGTTTGGCTCGCTTTAAGAATGCGCTGCAACTCGAGTTCTGATGCTTGATTATCCACCAATGCGGAAATCGATTCGGCGAGCGGCCGGGAAAAGTTTTGCTCAGTCATGCGGAGTATTACCTCTGTAAAGACATGATCCAGGATCTATAAAACCAACCTTGACCCCTGCGTTAATGCTGACCTGAAAGTTATTATAGATAACTGCAGGATCCGCCCACAAAGCCACCAGCTGCACGTGATTTTTGCTACTGGTGTTGCGATGCATAAAAGACCGGCATCGCTTATAAAGGTTCAACATTGCGCCAATAATTTCGACCGTCAGAGTGAATTATTTAATCGAATTATTTTAACATCCAGCCTGTCGCTCATTTTTCATTCAATAACGGCTGAATACGCTTATCGATGGCCTCTCGCGCCCGGAAAATCCTTGAGCGCACGGTGCCGACCGGACAATCCATAATAGTAGCGATATCTTCGTAACTTAATCCTTCCATCTCGCGCAGTGTCACTGCTGTGCGCAGATCTTCCGGAAGATCTTTAATGGCCTGGTTAATCGTCGTTTCCAGCTCGTCGCGCAACAAGCTGTGTTCCGGCGAATTCATATCTTTCAATGCTTCGTTGCCGGTAAAGAACTCGGCGTCCTCCATGTCGACATCGCTGGCCGGCGGACGCCGGTTGCGCGCCACTAAATGGTTCTTGGCGGTATTGATGGCAATGCGATACATCCAGGTATAAAAGGCACTATCGCCCCGAAAATTGGGCAGCGCACGGTAGGCTTTGATAAAGGCGTCCTGGGCAACATCTTGGACTTCGGCATGATCGCGAATAAAGCGACTGATAATGGCCAGAATTTTGTGCTGGTATTTGATAACGAGCAGGTCAAAGGCGCGCTTGTCGCCCTTCTGTACCCGTTCTACCAGTTGCTGATCGGCATCTTGTGCCAATTCCGCTGTCATTCTCGTACAACCCCCAAGTGCCGCGGTGGAATCACGGCCAATATTTGATACGCGCGCTTGCGACCGTAGGTCTGGACCCGTGGCAGGCTCTTCGTGCTTTTCACTGTAGTGATCAATAGATGTAACGAGCATGACGCAAAACACCGCTTTATGATTGCTCGATAGACTAACGATTACAGAAAAAAGTTCCGCGCGGTAATAAGATTGGAGTCTACTATACGCGTTTTTACACCGCGAGTTTATATTGGTTTGGGCGGGGCTTGTATATACTGGCGCCCCTCGACAACCTCCGGGAACAGGCGGAAATTAATGAGCAAACACTACCAGCACGATGTCCTTATCATTGGCTCTGGCGCAGCGGGCTTGACCCTCGCGCTTCATCTCGCCGCTTTTGCACGAGTGGCAGTATTAAGCAAGAGCGCTGCCAACGAAGGCTCTACCTGGTTCGCCCAAGGCGGGATTGCCGCTGTACTGGATGATCAGGA
>CAYTQQ010000001.1:5513-43544 GCA_964440135.1 uncultured Cellvibrionaceae bacterium
GCTATTGGTGAAACGTCTTTTACCGGTTTGCACGGTGCCAATCGCATGGCCAGTAATTCACTGCTGGAGTGCATCGTCTACGCCCAGTCGGCGGCGGAAAATATTTTGTCCACACTCGCAGAGATCCGCACACCGGATGTGTCAGCCCCGTGGGATGAGTCGCGGGTAACGGATTCGGATGAAGATGTGGTGATCTCGCACAACTGGGACGAACTGCGGCGTTTTATGTGGGATTACGTGGGCATTGTACGCACCCACAAAAGACTGGAGCGCGCGACTCACCGCATTCAGTTGTTGCAGAAAGAAATTTTTGAGTACTACAGTAATTATAAAATCAGCGGGGACCTTATTGAACTGCGCAACCTTGCAACCATTGCTGAATTAATTATTCGCTCGGCGATCGAACGCAAAGAAAGTCGCGGCTTACATTTTTCTCTGGATTACCCGGAAAAGTCACCCGTTGCGCGAGATACTATCCTCGTCCCCAACAACTTTGCCGGACAAGATATTATTGTCAGTCGTGATTAAGTACTGATACACCCAAGCAATAAAAGGAAGTACGCGCATAACAGGGACGTTGTTTAATACGGCTTTATTTTTTTAGTTGTTTTCTTTCGGTAGATTTTTCACTCTCGATCTTCCGCTCTATTTTTCTGCCCTATTTCTTTTCACTTCCCTATTTCTTCTTTTCATTTCTCTTCCCTCTTTCTTCAGCATCATCCTATTTTCCTGCCCCATTCGGCTGGCCGGCCTTACTGTTACTGCCCATACAATTTCTTACGACTCCTCCATTTTGCAAGCGGCATACTCGATGCTAATAGGGGTAAAAACAGGAGTTGGGTGCATGCACTCTTTATCAAAAGCCGGTTTATTTTTCATTTTACTCGCAACGCTGCTGGTGAGTAGCTGCGGCAGTGACGAAACCCGGCCTTTACCGCCTGAAACAACCCTCACCTTTGCGTTTGATGGCTTAGCCAATCACAGCGTCAATCACCTGCACCAGTTGGATAACCTGTTATTTGCAGCCACGGACAAGGGCCTGTTTATAAAAACCCTTGCCGCGCAGAGCACCTGGAAGCCTGTCGGATTACCTACCACAGAACTTCTGGATGTGATCGTTTTTTCAAAAACCCACTACCTTGCCCTCACGCTGCACACCACCGCTGGCACCAGTATCTATCAGCTTATGGAGACGACTGACGCCGGTACCAGCTGGTATCCCGTAGAACATAATTTTGGTGACGGTGCCAGTGAACCACTGGTCGCACTGTATTACGACGCAGACAACCATCGCTTATTCGCCAAAGGCATTGGCGTGCTTGCAGTGTCTTACGACGAAGGACGCAGCTGGCATAAACTAGCCGGCCACTGGCAGGGAGCCGGGGCCAGGATGGGCGTGGTCAAGCACAACCCTCACACCAACGAGGTTTGGTACGGCGGACAAAATACCATTGGACAGACGCTGCTTTGTGCCTATGCATTAGACAGCAATAATGAGCGCTGCTTTACCCAGATACTGGCTCACCCTGGCGGCATTCATGATATTGCTTTTGATGTTAATAACCCGTCACGGGTGTTGATTGCGGGGGCCGGCGGTATTACGCAAAGCCTTGATCAAGGAGAAAGCTGGAGCACGTTAATCGCCGAGCAGCCGCAGCGCCTGTATACCGCGATCGCACTTGATCCGCAAAATTCACACACACTTTATACCGGCGGATGGGATAATCTTTGGCAGGCACCGCAACCGCTGACGCTGGAAATATCTACCGATAGTGGCGTTACCTGGACCCAGTTTCTGTATCCCAGTACCACATTGTTTGGCGGCATCAAGCGTTTACTGGCCGTGAACGAAAGCGGCAGAAAAACGCTGTATATCGGGTTGCACAAAGGCGGGATCGTCAAAGCAACTCTGCCGTAAGCAAGCAGTGTGAACAAACGTTGACCCAAGGAAAATCCTACTGATTAAGGGACGTACGCAGCCACGAGCGCAAGCACCGCAAGTCGTCGGCACTGGCGCTATCAGGTAATAATACGAGGGTTTTGCGGCGGCCTTGGCCAGATTCTTTGAAAGGTAAGATGATGAGTTTCGGCCACACAGTTATTGAGCCGGCAAGCACCAGCTCCCTGTGCCCATTTTCATCTTGCCAGCGCCAACGATTGCCGTTCACCCACAAGAGTCCTTTTGTTTGTCGGTGTAAACGCCACAAATAATACAAGTGCACGATAAGCGCCAGGCCGATTGCAATCAATACTCCAACACTCTGCCAAAAACCGGATACCGAGGGCCACAACCCCCAGCAAAGACAAACCAAAATCAGTAGGTGGATGCCTACCTGCCCCCGCCACAAAATAACGGACTGATGCAGTTTTATGGCAGGCAGCTGGAGCGCCTTAGCAGAGGTCGCTGACCGGTTAACTTGCTCGGACTCAGTTCTTTTTATACCCCGTCGTTGCGCGAACACGTTCCACAATCCTTTGCAAACTAACGTCTTCCGGATCTTGCCGAGCCGTAAACCAAGCATACAAATCTTGATCTTCGCAGGCCAGCAAGCGTTGATAACTCAATTGATCTTCCCGCTCCAAAGTAGGATAGATATTTTCTACAAACGGCAACAGGATAAGATCGAGTTCCAACATACCCCGACGGCTGCCCCAAATAAGTCTATTTTTTTCCACGCTGTATACCCGTCATCATTGTGCCGGCAGTATAGCCACTCGTGTTCGCCAACAACAGTGCCGCGACTGATCCGCAGGGCAACTGTTTTTTGTGCAAACGACGCTCTATGATGAGGCCTTCCTTCACGTAACAGAGTTGTTGTTTATGAATGATGTTCACCACGATGCATCGGTCAGGGATTTTTCTATTCCAGCGGCAGACGCTACTTGGAGCGCCACAACCGAATGGGCGTTAATAGCAGTGGAGGGGCCTGATGCGGTTAAGTTTTTACAAGGCCAAGTGACCTGCGATGTTCTTGAACTCAGCACCCAAGTAGCTCTGCGCGGCGCTCAATGCACGCCCAAAGGGCGCATGTTATTCAGCTTTCGGGCGGTGCAGCCTGCACCCGAACGTATCCTATTGCGTGTTCACGCGAGTCTGGTTGAAACAGCGCTTCAGTCATTGGGGAAATACATTGTATTTTCCAAGGCCAAACTGATCGATCTCTCATCGAATTACCAACCCAGCGTGATTCACGGCCCCGAGGCTGATGCGATCATTCAAAAGATGTGCGGCACCGTACCGGCTGCACGTGATGAGTGGGCAGCAGCCGACGGCAATTTCTTTATCAAGACCGACGATCACTCCTTTGAGTGCTGGTTAGCGAGCGACCAGGCCAAACAAAAATGGGCCGAGCTGATAAGCGCCGCCGGGCCCAACGCCGCCGCACTGTTAGCCATTCGCCAAGGGTTGGGCGAGGTATGCTTGTCGACCAAAGAGCTCTTTACGCCGCAAGCTTTAAATTTTCAGCTGATCAACGCTATTAACTTTCGTAAGGGCTGCTACACCGGCCAGGAAATCGTAGCGCGCCTGCATTACCGCGGTACCCTTAAACGCCATATGTACCGGGTTGGATTTACCCTCAACGCTAACGACGAGTTGCCCGAACCCGGCAGTTTGATAGTGTCGGACGAAGGCAAAAATATTGGCGAAATTGTTATGGCCGCGCGTGCTGGAGCAGGAATGGCCGAAGCCCTGGCGGTGGTTGCTGACGAACACCTGCTGCAGGCAGCCTTGCCCGGACCGGCGGGAGAAAAGCTCTCACCTTTACCCCTGCCTTATGCTATACCTACTGAGTAAAGTTGACCGGGATGCCACGCGCTTCCTTGTTGTAGTGAGTTAGGTCGTAGTCAGTTAGAAGGAATATCCATGCGTCAGGTTGCCGAAACAGTTCGCCAGGAAATTATCACCGCTATTAAGAATGATAAACTGGTACTACCCACCCTGCCGGAAGTGGCGCTGCGAGTGCGTGAAGTCGCTGACGACCCGAGCGCCGACATGGATAAGCTCACCAGCGTCATTGGCAACGACGCCGCACTCAGTGCCCGCATTGTGCGGGTGGCCAACAGCCCCCTCCTCCGTGCCAGCCGCCCGATCGAAGATTTGAAGTCGGCCGTTATGCGTTTAGGTATTGCCTATACCAGCAATATCGCCACGGGTCTTGCCATGGAACAAATGTTTCAGGCGACCTCTGACATGGTAGATTCGCGCATGCGCGATGTCTGGAGCCGCTCCAGCGAAGTGGCCGGCATCTGCCATGTGTTGTGCCGCCACTACACCAAATTGCGCCCGGATCAGGCGACCCTTGCGGGCCTGATTCATAAAATCGGCGTTTTACCTATTCTTACCTACGCCGAAGATCACCCCGCTTTACTAAGCAACAGCCTGGTGTTAGATCAGGTGATCGAAGAGCTGCACGCACCGCTGGGAGACATGATTTTGCGGGTCTGGGGCTTTCCAGAGGAGCTCGCGCACATTCCGTCGCAGCATATGGATTTCCGGCGCTCCCTGTCCAAAGCGGATTACGCCGATATCGTTACCGTGGCAATGCTGCAGAGCTACATGGGCACCGACCACGCTCTGAGCAAAGTGGATTACCATGAGGTAACCGCGTTTGAACGTTTAGGGCTGGATGCGGATATGCAATACGCCGACTCGGAAGATCTAAGCGAAGAAATGGAAGCCGCTATGGCACTGCTGTCATAGCTTTCTGTACGCGCTTTGTCCCGCTAAATACGCCAATCGATGGGTGTTTTTCCCTGCTGCTGCAAGTACGCATTGGTACGGGAGAAATGCCCGTTACCAATAAAACCCCGATGGGCTGACAAAGGCGAGGGATGAGGAGACGTCAAAATATGATGTTTGTGCGGATCGACCCATTGCCCCTTTTTTTGGGCATAACTGCCCCATAACAGAAACACCACCCCGCTGCAGTGCTCGTTGACGACCTGAATCGCCCGATCGGTAAACGCCTCCCACCCTTGCCCCTGATGTGCACCGGCTCGCCCCTGCTCCACCGTCAAGGTGGCATTAAGCAGCAATACGCCCTGCTCGGCCCAACTCTGTAAGCACCCGTGCGACGGCACCGGCAGGCCCAAATCGCGCTCCAATTCCTTAAAAATATTTTTCAACGATGGCGGAGCGGGCACACCGGGCTTTACCGAAAAGCATAAGCCGTGAGCCTGGCCTGGGCCGTGGTAGGGATCTTGCCCGATAACCACCACTTTAACCTGCGTCAGAGGAGTGGTATTAAAGGCATTAAAAATATCCCTCGAGGCCGGGTAAATGATTTTACCTTGCTGCTTTTGCTGCACCAGAAATGCTTTTAAGTGCTGCATATACGGCAATTGAAATTCGGCTTCAAGAGGAGCCAGCCACGATGGATGAAGATCGATTGGTTTTTGTGGGGAAGCCATAACATCACTTTTAGAACGAATGAGCCGGTAATCTAGAGCCTCTTGCCAAAAGGTGCAATTCAAGGCAAAAAAAAGCCCGGCATAAGCCGGGCTCTAGGCAACAGACGAACTTACAGTTTGTCGCCGTGTTCGCTCAGGTACTTGGCTACACCAGTAGGTGATGCATCCATACCTTTATCACCTTCTTTCCAGCCCGCCGGGCACACTTCACCATGCTCCTGATGGAACGCCAACGCATCCACCATACGCAGCATCTCATCAACGTTACGACCCAGTGGCAGATCGTTAACGACCTGGTGACGTACAACACCTTCTTCGTCGATCAGGAACGAACCACGGAAAGCTACACCACCTTCAGACTCTACGTCGTAAGCACGGCAAATTTCGTGCTTCACGTCAGCTACCAGGGTATATCTGACCGGGCCGATTCCACCTTCATTGACGGGGGTGTTGCGCCAGGCGTTGTGAGAAAACTGAGAGTCGATCGAAACACCAATGACTTCGGTGTTGCGCTTTTTAAACTCTTCAATACGGTGATCAAAAGCCAGCAGCTCAGAAGGACATACAAAAGTGAAGTCCAACGGATAAAAGAAAATAACGGCTTTTTTGCCTTTAATGCTTTCAGACAGCGTATAGCTGTCAACAATCTCGCCGTTGCCCAAAACTGCAGCGGCGGTGAAATCGGGTGCGGGTTTACCTACTAATACGCCCATATATATTCTCCTGTTGGGTAAGTGGAAGTTGACTCGGTGTAATCTAGGAATCTTGAGTTTTTAGCAATCAGAAGTCAACTGCTCGATAGCAGGTGGCTATAATACACCCTCTATATAGGGTGTCACATTGATTTTATATATAGCTGGAAGCACGTTTTGGCTATAACGGATGAAAGTGAGAGTCACTACCATGCATAATTGACAAGGATTCTCATTAGCATTACTATCCGCGAGTCTTTAAATCGCAGGATTTCACGATGTACGTATGCTTGTGCAAAGGCGTAACTGATCGCCAAATTAAGGCCGCCGTCACCGAAGGTGCTGCCGCCTCCATCGGCCAATTGCGCAAATGCCTGGGAGTCGCCAGCCAGTGCGGCAAGTGCAGCGTTGCGGCACGGGAAATTCTCCATGAAGCCCTCCATACGCACACGGAAACCGACGCGGGCTATTACGCTGTCGCTTAACTTACCGCGCAACCTATGGTTAACCGCAATAACAACCATTCTCCTTAAGATTTCAATTTTCCCTTTTACGTCAACCACTTAGCTTGACACCTGCACTGACCGGAGCGAGACTATTGGCTCATCCCCTGCTAACTCACTAGCAGCGCATTCAGGAGCAAACGTCATGAAAGGTGATCCCGCTGTTATCTCTGCCTTAAACAAGATACTGGGCAACGAACTGGTTGCTATTAACCAGTACTTTTTGCATGCCCGCATGTTCAAAGATTGGGGACTAAAAGAACTCGCGGATTACGAATATCACGAATCCATCGATGAAATGAAACATGCGGATCGATTGATAGAACGCATTCTTTTTCTAGAGGGCCTGCCCAATTTACAAGATCTAGGCAAGCTCAATATCGGTGAAAATACCGAGGAAATGTTGCGCTCGGATTTAGCCATGGAATTAAAAGCTATTCCCGATTTGCGCGAAGCCATTTTGTTGTGTGAATCGGTCAGAGACTTTGTCAGCCGTGATTTACTGAAAGACATTCTTGAGTCAGAAGAAGAGCATGTGGACTGGCTCGAAACGCAATTGTCTTTAATCGAAACCGTGGGCTTACAAAATTACCTGCAAAGCAAGATGGGAAGCGCCTGAGCAGCACTGTCGTTAACGTAAAACCTGCGCATTGGTTGCTTTAAAGCAAATCAAGCGCCCGCATTTGCAGTAGACTTCGTTTACCAATTCGGGTGAGGAACACGTTATGAAAGTCGCTGTTTTCAGTAGCAAGGCCTATGACCGGGAATTTCTTGGCCTCGCCAATGCCGGCCAGCATCAACTCATCTTTCATGAGGTTCAGCTGACACCGGCTACTGTGGTGCTGGCACAGGATTGTGATGCGGTGTGCTGCTTCGTGAATGACATTCTCAATGCAGAAGTCCTCCAGCAATTAAAGACCTACGGCATCTCCTTGGTGGTATTGCGCTGTGCTGGCTTTAACCAGGTCGATCTGGCCGCTGCCAAACAGTTAGACATAGTCATCGCGCGCGTACCTGAGTATTCACCACACGCTATTGCAGAACACACGTTGGGGTTAATCCTCATGTTAAACCGCCACCTGCATCGCGCTCATTATCGCATTCGTGAAAATGACTATTCCCTCAATGGGTTGCTTGGGTTTGACCTGGTCGGCAAGACCGTGGCGGTAATTGGCACCGGTAAAATTGGCCGGGCCTTTGCGCGAATCATGAGCGGCATCGGTTGCCGCGTGATCGCCTATGATCCCTTTCCAAATGAATGCCTGCTCCGAGAGGATATTCAGTACGTGACCCTGGCTCAGGTCTGGGCCCAGGCCGATATCATTTCGCTGCACTGTCCGCTAACCCCGGCGACACACCATTTAATCAGTGCCGAAACCATTGCCCAGATGCGCACCGGCGTGATGCTGATTAATACCGGTCGCGGCGGGTTGATTGATACCCGCGCGGTCATTCAAGGTTTAAAAGATAGAAAAATCGGTTATCTCGGCCTGGACGTCTACGAAGAAGAAGCCGATTTATTCTTTGAGGACTACTCCAACCAGCTGTTGCAAGATGATGTCTTCGCACGCCTGCTCACCTTCCCCAATGTCGTTATTACCGGCCACCAGGCCTTTTTTACCCGTGAAGCCATGACCAAAATTGGCCGGGTCACCATGGATAACATCAATCACTTCGACAGTGGAGAACTGGCCAAAATACATCGAGCTGAGTAATCCTTTAAGCAGCCCAGCCCCACCCCCGGCCCGGTTGGCGATTGCTGACTTGGGCCCAAATTGCTAAGATTGCCGACTTTTTGCACAGGGCTGCCTGCGGGTAGTACCACGCGCAAACCTACCTTCATTCAGCACTGCTTCCCCTTCGTGAGATTTCCTATGTCAGCCGATTTTCATTCAGCCTCTTTCACTCAATTGGCCGGTCATGATGAATTTGTTCACCGCCACATTGGTCCAGACACAGAACACGCGGCGACCATGCTCGCCACTCTGGGGCTAAACTCGATCGACGAGCTAATGGCTAAAACCGTACCCGATACTATTCGTTTACACGACGATTTACCGCTGGGCGATGCAGTGACCGAAGCCGAAGCCCTGGCGCAGTTAAAAGCCATTGCCCGTAAAAACCGCATGTTTAAAAGCTACATCGGTATGGGTTACCACGACACACTGGTACCCCATGTGATTTTGCGGAACGTGCTGGAAAATCCCGGCTGGTATACCGCTTACACGCCCTACCAACCCGAAATTGCCCAAGGCCGCCTCGAAGGATTGCTGAATTATCAGCAAATGATCATCGACCTGACCGGTATGGAGATGGCTAACGCCTCGATGCTGGACGAAGGTACGGCAGCGGCTGAGGCCATGGCCATGTGCAAACGCCAGAATAAAAAAAGCCGCTCCAATGTCTTTTTTGTCGACACCGATACCCATCCTCAGACAATTGCCATTATTAAAACCCGCGCAGAGCATTTTGGTTTTGCGGTCGACATTGGGGACCTGAACCAGTTAACCGAAGGCGATTATTTCGGCGCCCTCCTCTCCTACCCTGGCTCGAGCGGCGTCGTACGTGATTTGACCTCGATTATCGAAATCGCTCACAGCAATCATACGCTGGTCACCGTAGCGAGTGATTTAATGGCGCTCATGCTGTTGAAATCTCCCGGAGATATGGGCGCTGATGTGGTAGTCGGCACCAACCAGCGCTTTGGAATTCCCATGGGCTTTGGCGGACCGCACGCAGGATTTTTTGCCTTTCGTGACGCCTATAAGCGCTCCGCACCGGGCCGGATTATCGGTGTCTCGGTAGATGTACGCGGCAAGCAGGCGCTGCGTATGGCGATGCAAACCCGCGAGCAACATATCCGTCGAGAAAAAGCCAATTCCAACATCTGCACATCGCAGGTACTGCTGGCGGTGATGAGTGTGTTCTACGCTATTTATCATGGCCCCCAAGGCCTGAAGCGTATTGCTACCCGCATTAACCGCTTAACCGCCATTACAGCTGCGGCGCTGAAAGCCAATGGTTTCAATTTGGCCCATGAGCAATTTTTTGACACCTTGACGGTTCAGGTCGGGGAGCGACAAGCGGCTATCTATCAAGCAGCACTCGCTGCGGAAATTAACCTGCGCTTAGTGGGTCACGATGCCATTGGCATCAGTGTTAATGAAACTACGGCCTTAACGGATATTGCCGCGTTACTGCAGGTGTTCGGTATCAATACTGCTGACCTGAACGCTTTGGATGAAAAAGTTGCCGCGGATAATGTAACCTTGGAGTCGGCGTTGCTGCGCACCGATGCAGTACTGTCGCACCCGGTGTTTAACAGTTACCACAGCGAAACTGATATGTTGCGCTATTTAAAGCGCTTGGAATCAAAGGATATCGCGTTAAATCAGGCGATGATTCCGCTGGGCTCCTGCACCATGAAGCTCAATGCAACGGCGGAAATGATTCCGGTTACCTGGCCCGAGTTCGGCAATATTCACCCCTTCGCGCCGATTGACCAAGCGCAAGGCTACCAGGAATTATTTGAGCAGCTGCAAAACATGCTCAAAGCCTGCACCGGATACGATGCCATCAGTTTGCAACCAAATGCCGGCTCGCAAGGCGAGTACGCAGGCCTGATTGCCATTAAGAAATATTTTGAAAGCCGCGGTGAAAGTGAGCGCAATATTTGTTTAATCCCCGCATCCGCCCACGGTACCAACCCCGCCTCGGCGCAAATGGTGAACTTTAATGTCGTGGTTGTCAGTTGCGACAATAAAGGCAACATAAACCTCGATGATCTCGCCCAAAAAATCGAAACCTACGGCGAGCAAATTGCCTGCATCATGGTGACCTACCCTTCGACCCACGGGGTTTTTGAAGAAGGCATTACGCAATTGTGCGAGATGATTCATGCCATTGGCGGGCAAGTGTATATCGACGGTGCCAACATGAACGCGCTGGTGGGAGTCGCCGCACCGGGCAAATTCGGGGGCGACGTTTCGCACCTCAACCTCCACAAAACCTTTTGTATTCCCCATGGCGGCGGCGGCCCGGGTATGGGCCCCATCGGCGTACGCGAACACCTTGCGCCTTTCCTGCCCGCGCACCCGGTCCAGCCGGTGCCCCACACCAATACTGCCAACGGCACTATCTCTGCAGCGCCCTGGGGTTCGGCCAGCATCCTGCCCATTAGCTGGATGTACATCAAAATGATGGGGCAAACCGGTATGCGCAAAGCAACCGAGTATGCGATTTTAAACGCGAACTACATTGCGAAAAAATTAGATCCGCACTACCCGATACTCTACAAAGGTACCCACGGTTTTGTCGCTCACGAATGTTTGCTGGACCTGCGTCCACTCAAGGAAACCAGCGGCATTACTGAAGAGGATATCGCCAAACGTTTAATGGACTTTGGCTTTCATGCGCCGACCATGTCTTTCCCGGTAGCAGGCACATTGATGATCGAACCGACCGAGTCAGAATCACTTGCCGAGTTGGATCGCTTTATTGAAGCCATGGTTATTATTTCCAAGGAAATTGCGCAAATTACCAGCGGTGAAATTAAAGTGGATGACAGTCCACTGCATCATGCGCCGCACACCCAGGATGATGTCCTCACTGAAAACTGGGATCGAGTTTACTCGCGCGACGTCGCCGCTAGACCCGCTCCTTGGTTAAGAAACCACAAAGTCTGGCCGAGCGTTAACCGCATTGATAACGTGTATGGCGATCGCAACCTGGTTTGTTCCTGCCCCCCTGTTGAAAGCTATATGGATCACTAAAATCAGACGAAAAAAAAGCCCTTTTGATGCAAAAGGGCTTTTTTATCTCATCCTGAACGCTATTAAGTTTAGCGCGGAGTCGCATCCCACACCTGGCCAGACGCTGTGCCGTCTTGCCGTGGATTAAACACCTCAACGGCCATGACCTGATAGGTCGGATCATCACTGGCATCAAAGTTATTCATATCTGGAATAATCCACCCGCTCTCGGCCCACGCGGCAACGTGATCAGCAAAAATAATTTCGTGATCTTCACCCAGTGGACGCTGTTCGGACGGCTTGCTCCAGTATTGATAAAAGGTGCTCGGGCCATTGATGGAAGGCTTCACTTCACGCACTGAACGATAGGTAGAATATTCTACGCCGTTACTGACAAAGGTCGTGCCATAGGTCGCATTTTGGCTCGGATCCCACGTCCATCTTTGCAAGATGTAGTACTCAACCAAGTGTGCCGGGTCGGTGGCAGACATATCTTTGTTGTAACCCCACCCGTAGAGAGTAATGTAGCTGGCGCCACTGTCTTCATCGAAGCGATAGCCGATCACCCGGTCGTTATCCCCGTAGTGCCAACCCGGACCGCCCACATAATTGTAGCCACCGCCTTGCCAGCTCACGCTAAATGCGCCGTTAGGGTCCATGGTCAGCGAAGTAGCCCCGCCGTCCTTCCAATGTGTGAAAAAGAAATCGCCAATATGCCCGGTCGCATGACTATCCGTGATGACTGTCTTGTCGGAGAATTTCTGGGTATAGGCCTTAAACTTATCGATAGTCACTGGCGCTGGCTTGACCTCAGCCGCGACAGCCTCGGGTGCTTGTTCCCCACCCGTGCAGCCTACCAAACCAAGTATGGCCACTAACATCGTCGTCTTTATCGGGAAATATTTTTTCAAAACGGTAATCCTCCATCTCTCTCAACAGCACGCCCTCGTAAAGATCGGGGCAGATAATTCGCGCACAGTAGCGGCTGTGCGATTAAAGCATTTGTGCGCGCCAAAACCAATGCTCCGCGGTTACTGAACACGAAAAAAGTGCAAAGAGAATCCAGTAAATATTACAAATCTTTGTAAATTAGCCGGGCGTCAGAAGCTTTAGCCATTCCTTAAACCCCGCCCATGATGCTGCCTTACCCTATGCATTCCCGCGTTTAACATCGCTCATAGCAACCCGCGCTAAAGTTCGGATCGAAAAAATTCCTTGGCATGATTATGGCTTAAGTAATTGCTAGTACATTTTCATGAGCGCTTACATCGCCCGAACATGAATCTGCATGACGCGTTTGCAATGTGTGCTACCCCACTCACGCACCTATGTGGCTCGTTAAAAGTGGCCAGTTAAAAACTTACGCTTACTGTGTCGTCTTGTCTTTGGGTTAATAGACGTCTCTGAATTAAATTTGTGTAAGGAGTTACCGTGAAATTATTCCACAACATGAAACACATTCTGATCGCGGTTGAACGACCTTTCGTTAAACGTGCTAACCGTTTTCAGTATCCGACGGAGTGGGCGTCAAACATCAGCATGGTTATCAATCTCGTTAATAAGCCTGCATGGCTTCACCGTGGAACGCCAAACACTTTCTTCAGCATGAGCCATCTTCCCTTCAATTGGCGCAGTCGTCGCACCGGGGTGCTGACCAGAATTCTCCTGTTTTTTTCACGACCAGCAAATGGAGCTCTATCCAATGTCAATTTCAATGTCAGGTAATCTTGCCGTAAAAGACGCCTACCAACCCCGGCTGGTGCCCGGCCAGACCGCCGTACTAGCCGGCGCTGGAAAGTTTGTTATTGAGGATCAACCCTTTCCGACGTGTGAGGCGAATGAAGTCCTTATTCAACTGGAGGGTTGCGGAGTCTGCTCTTCCGATTTGCCAGCATGGGAAGGCCGCCCTTGGGTTAACTATCCGCTCGCGGCGGGTGCCCTGGGGCATGAAGGCTGGGGTGAAATTGTCTCTGTCGGTGAGCGTGTCTATCACTTGCGCCCCGGTCAGCGAGTCGCCTGCCTGGCAACGAATGCATTTGCTAAATATGTCACCGTGCCCGCACAGATGGTAGCCCCGTTACCGGAAACACTCGACGAGCTTCCCTTTCCCGGGAAAGCCATTGGCTGTGCGATGAATATTTTTCGTCGTGCCGATATCAGTCGCGATCAAACCGTCGCCATTATTGGTGCTGGCTTTCTGGGTTTGTTACTGGTGCAACTGGCGATTGATGCGGGAGCACGCGTATTTGTTTTTTCCCGCCGTGCCAGCGTTCGCGCTCTGGCCGAAAAATATGGTGCCGAAGCCACATTCGATACCGAAGACTGGGCCGCGAATGCTCAGCGTGTGCAAGCGTTAACTGCTGGTGGTTGCGATCGCGTGATTGAAGTAACCGGCCTGCAATTTGCGTTAGATGCCGGTATAGAAATGATTGCCGATTATGGAAAGCTCATTGTGGGCGGCTATCACCAGGAGGGTACACGTCAAATCGACATGCAGAAATGGAATTGGAAAGCGATCGACGTTATCAATGCACACGAACGCGATCCACGGGTATATATCCAAGGCATAGAGGCCGGCATCATTGCCGTGGAAATGGGGCGCATTCGGCCTCAGGAATTACTGACCCACAGTTTTCAGCTCGAGCAGCTTAACGACGCGTTTCAAATGATGATTAATCGGCCCGATGGATTTATTAAAGGATGGATTCAGCTATGAACTCGCTACACCCTGCTGCGGTACACAATCTTCGCGGCCATCCGCGCACACCTCTTCCGAAGCTGGGTTTTATTGGCACCGGCTGGATTGGTCGCGCGCGTATGAAAGCGCTGTTAAGGACTGAGCTGGCTGATTTTAAAGCTGTCTATGATCCTTCGCTCGCAGCAGCTCATGCCGCCGCGGAATTGTGTGAGGACCTTAAAGTCAGCAGCGATATTGACGAATTATTGGATATGGATCTCGATGGTGTCGTCATCGCTACGCCCAGTGCCCTGCATGCGGAACACTGCATCAAAGCGCTCAAAAAAGGCAAAGCCGTATTCTGTCAAAAACCATTGGCACGCACCCGGGAAGAAACGGAACAGGTTATTGCAGCAGCAAAACAAGCCAACAAACTGCTTGCCGTCGATTTTTCCTATCGTTACTTGGCGGGTATGACTGCTGCGCGCAACCTGGTGGGCAGCGGTAGTCTGGGGGAAATTTTTGCTGCGGATTTGGTATTCCATAACGCATACGGCCCAGATAAGCATTGGTTCTATGATGTGAACTCTGCCGGTGGTGGGTGCGTCATGGATTTGGGTATCCATCTGGTTGATCTCGCCATGTGGTTGCTAAGCACGGATGACGTGAAGGCGGTCACCAGCGATTTATTTGAGCGCGGAAAAAAACTGCAACCGCCTTATCACACCGTGGAAGATTACGCGCTGGCTAACTTTATTCTGGGCCGCACCCGCACCCGTTTAAGCTGTTCATGGAATTTACATGCCGGTCGTGATGCGACCATAGAAATTCATTTGCACGGGACTCAGGGCGGCTTATCAATCTGTAACGTCAATGGCTCTTTTTACGATTTTGAAGTGCATCATTTCAAAGGCACATCGAGCCAGAAAATTGCAGGCTATCCCGATGATTGGGGCGGCCGCGCGCTGATTGAATGGACCCGCGATCTGGAACGTAACCCGGCCTTCAATCCCGATGTTGAACAAGCGCTCCGCGTTGCTGACGTCATCGACCGGATTTATTGTCGATGACCCTATTAATGACCAAGGATATGTCTTCTGTCACTGCTTGCGATCAGACTCTGTTATGAAATTTACCTTTTTCTATCACTCACTCGTCTCTGACTGGAACCACGGCAACGCCCATTTTTTACGCGGCGTGGTGAGTGAGCTCATCAATCGTGGTCATCAAGTCCAGGTCTTCGAGCCGATGGGTGGCTGGAGTCGGGACAATCTGTTGGCCGATCACGGGCCGCACGCCCTCGACCAGTTTCAAATGGCCTATCCGCAGTTGAACAGTGTTTTGTATGACCGCAAAAGTCTGGATTTACAGCAGGTGGCCGAAGCGTCCGATGTGATCATCGTGCACGAATGGAATGAAGCATGGCTTGTCAATGAGTTAGGCAATCTCCATAACAATCTGCAAAAAGGTAACAACGCTGATCAATCTTTTTTACTGCTGTTTCACGATACCAATCACCGGTCGGTCAGTGAACCTGAATGGTTAAGACGTTTCCAGCTAGAGTTTTACGATGGTGTTCTGGCATCTGGAGACATATTAAGTAATGTCTATCGCGCGCACGGCTGGCCAAATTCTGTCTGGAACTGGCACGCAGCAGCAGACGATAAAATCTTTTATCCGCGTCCTCCTAATGATATTTATCCAAGCGGCGATGTGGCCTGGATCGGCAACTGGGGCGACGACGAAAGAATGCGAGAACTTGATACATTTTTATTTAACCCGGTACGTGAACTAGCGCTCTCCTGCCACGTTTACGGCGTTCGCTATCCCACGCCGGTGCTGGAGCAATTGCGCCAAAGCCATATCACCTACTGCGGTTGGCTGCCTAACTTTCGTGCCCCCGAGGTATTCGCCAACCATGCAGTCACCGTCCATGTGCCTCGGCATTATTACGCGGAAACACTGCCCGGCACTCCCCCCATTCGCCTGTTTGAAGCAATGGCTTGTGGCATCCCGCTAATCAGCGCCCCCTGGCAAGACAGCGAACACCTGTTCACCCCTGGGGAGGATTTTCTGGTCGCACATAACAGTGCCGAAATGCAGCACCACCTGCGCAGGGTGTTAAATGATAAAGATTACGCGCGCCACCTTGCCGATCATGCACTGACAACCATTCGCAGCCGCCATACCTGCAGCCATCGGGTCGATCAACTGCTGGAGATAATCGAATCTCTCGGCGCGCCCACGATTGAGTCAATCACCGCCCAGATCATGAAATCCATCGACGCGCACTTTTCCGGAGGCGCACCCCGTGCTTACCATTAGTCGATTACAGATCGCATTTTTTGGTTCGAGTTTGGTGTCCTCTCCTGCCGCGCCGTAAATGAGCTAACGCTTAAAGGACACTCAGCAGTAGCCCGTAATACCGTTCAATTGGAGATTGATTCATGAAGAAGCTCAATATCGTGATTTTTGGTTTAGCGATCACCTCCTCCTGGGGAAACGGACATGCGACCACCTATAGAAGCCTCGTCAAGGCACTTAATCATCGCGGTCACAAGGTGGCTTTTTTTGAACGGGACACAGCTTGGTACGCAGCGCAACGTGACCTGCCCCACCCCTCCTATTGCAAAACGTATCTCTATCAGTCGGCGGAAGATCTCAATCTTTACGAGACGCTGATCGGGCAGGCCGATCTGGTTATTCTCGGCTCTTCGGTGCCCGATGCCGAACAGTTATTCCATAAAATTTCAGCGCTGAGCCCAACCTGTTTTGCCTTTTATGATCTGGATACGCCCGTTACACTCAAAGCGCTGGGGACCGAGCAGTGCAGTTATTTAACCGCCGATATGATTCCCGGCTTTGATGTATATCTGTCTTTTACGGGCGGACCCACATTAGAGCGGCTGCAGAATAAGTACGGCGCAAAATATGCACGCTCCCTTTACTGTTCGGTGGACCCTGAACTCTATTTCCCGGAAACCGTAGCAGTTGGTCTGTCGGAAAAAAATTATTCTTTACAATATGCGCTGGGCTACCTGGGTAACTACTGTGCTGATCGTCAGCCTACCGTGCAGAAATTACTGATCGACACAGCACACAAAGCGTCCGAAAGTAAATTTTGCGTAGCCGGGGCAAAATATCCTGTGAGCGTTCGCTGGCCAACCAACACAAAAGTGTTTGACTATATTCCCCCCTATCAACATCGTCATTTTTATAACTCCCAATGGTTCACGCTGAATATCACGCGCCAAGACATGATAACGGCCGGTTACTCACCGAGCGTCCGATTATTTGAGGCGGGCGCCTGCGGCACGCCGATCATCAGCGACTACTGGAATGGCTTGGATAGTTTCTTTGCCATTGGCGAAGAGGTTCTGGTAGCTCACTCCACTGAGGAGGTGCTGGATTATTTGCACATGCATCAAGACGACCGACTCGCGATTGGCCGCCGCATGTGGCAAAAAGTCCACAGTCACCATACCTCGGCACAACGCGCGCTTGAAATAGAAGCCATCTGGGATGAGATTGTTAATTCGCCCATCATTGACTTGGCTGCTCACCACCGATTCAAAAGTCATCAGGCACCCATCCGCCTGCGTAATGTTTAGCGTGCACGATCAAGCTTATCGAACGCGTTAAACATTGCGCGCAGGTATACCATCCGCTGCGCTGCCTATGGCTCATGAGATGAATTATTAGCTGGGGATACCCAGGACGCGCCCATAAAAATAACGGAAGATTTACTGCAGCCTGGAACAAAATTTGCCCCATTATTGTAAGGAAAATCGAGGCCAAAAAATGGCGGCGGATGCAGCAGATGTAGCCGTCAGCGAGGAGCCAAACTTAAAGAATACCGACACTCTTACAAAGGTTTGAAGAGTTTTACAAAGGCTTGAAGAGTTTTGCAACAAAGCGCGCAAAATTACGCATCGAGGAATGATACGGAGCGACAACAGGAGAAGGCGTATGAATCAGGTATTGATCGATCCCAGAACAAAATATCCGACCCCGACCTTTGCTACACAGAACCAGCCAATCCCTGGCAGTGAAGCAGACATGCAACCTCGTGCCGATCATGGTGAAAACAGTTATGAAGGCAGCGGTAAGCTTAACGGGCTGGTCGCAGTGATCACAGGCGCCGACAGTGGTATAGGTCGAGCGGTTGCCATTGCTTACGCGCGTGAAGGTGCTGATATTCTTTTTACCTATCTCGAAGAAGACGAAGATGCTGCAGAAACCGAACGCCTAGTAAGCGAAGCGGGGCGTAAAGTGCTGTCCCTGAAAATGGATCAAAGTAAGCGCGAGGAATGCGACAAGGTAATTGATACCTGCCTAGAACATTTTGGGCATCTCGACATCTTTGTCAACAATGCCGCCTTCCAGAAGACTTACGACTCACTGGAAAGCATTTCTGACGAAGATATTGATTACACCTTTCGCACCAACATCGAATCCTTTTTCTTTTTTTCACGGGCGGCCATAAAACATATTCGCCCCGGTGGTTCCATTATCAACACCACGTCTATTCAAGCTTTTTCACCCCGCGCTGCGCTTGCGCCGTATGCCGCCACCAAAGCCGCGATTGCGAACTTTACGATTGCACTGGCGGAAGAGGCGATTAAAAAAGGGATTCGCGTCAACGGCGTAGCGCCCGGGCCAGTGTGGACGCCATTGATTCCATCCACCATGCCGCCGGAAAAAGTGCAATCTTTTGGCAGTAATACTCTGTTTGAGCGTCCGGCACAGCCAGCCGAGTTAGCGCCCTTGTACGTATTTTTGGCATCCGACAATGCCAGCTATATTACGGGAGAAATTTACGGTGTAACCGGTGGCCGTAAACAGTTGTAGCGCCTTTTAGTCGGCTTTTTAGCGCCTCCCTGCTTCACGTTTTTTTATTTGGTCTGGATTTTATATAACGAGTAATAACGATCAGGAGATACTGGCTATGGCCCATGTTAACTTCCCATCCTGGGATGAGAGTGCACGCTTTGAAAAGTTCTGCAATAAAGGCATTCGCCCTAACAAAGCGGCGCGTATCGCGACTTCTTCAGGCTATAACCTGCGTAAGAGCCATTTTTCAAAATATGAAAAATGGACTACCGATGAGCTGTATAAAAAAGCGGTCGAAGAAGGGATAGAAGGCTGTGCACAGATGACGAAGAAAACGTTAATCGGCGCGCTGCGCGAGCATTGAGCAGCGCGGCTGCGCGGTCTATCAGCTCATTAACGCGGATGCTCCGCCCATCAAGTCGAATAACTGCGGCGTCAGCTAAAGCGATTATTCCGCGGGCTTATCGAGCAGAAGGGCGTATTCGCGTTGCATGCGCCCCTGCGGCCAACGAATCTCCAGAATGAATCCCAGAAAAGGTTCCTTTATCACGCTGGTGGAAGTTATTTTAATTCGCGGGTTCTGCCTGTCTTGCAGCAGTAGTTCGAACCTGAAGTCCTGGAAATAATGATGAAAATCCAGTTGGCTTTGCGCAAACTGCTGCAGCGAACCGAAGCTGATAAGAATTTCATCGGCATTCAAATCGCCTACATCAACCAATTGCACTTCGGCATGGAAGGGTTCGTTGATGGTAGAAAATGAATGAATCTCACCCAAGCCAAGGGCGACGACTGGAGCCGATAAAACGAATAGGAGCAAGCCCCACAAACACACTGTCTGGCGCAGAATCATAAATCCCTCTCAGGCCCTATGGCGTCGGAATTGGAAGCGATTCGATACCCGGTGAAGTACCAGATGTCCGCCAGAGTATAGTCAAAGCCCTCTGGCGGCGCGTGATGGAGTCGATGATTCTGGCATGAGGCCAGTGAGAAGAAATCAGTCGTACTGGGGTGGTTTGATATTGCCGCAGTCTGCCGATAACCATTTACCCGTCTGGGTAATTGACTGCTCTTCTTTCTTGCCATTTTGCTGCTGGATTACCCGCGTCTCGCCGGTATATTCCTTTTTGCTGAGGAAGTGCATTTTGCTGATACCGCTCCAGCTTTGATCGTCACAGGAAAACACCACGTTGTATCGATTTTTGCCCGCCTCAACGATCTCCTGATTGCAGTTTTGGTTTTGCTTGGGCAGCTGACCCCGCTCAATCATTTCTTTGGTCATACACACTTTTACCGTCGTGCCATCCGCACCGATACCGATGCCTTGGGCAGCGAGCATATCTTCCATCATTTTGCGTTGCGCAGCGGGCATATTGGCCAGCTGTTTGCGCGCTTCTTCCATGGCCTTTTGCAGCTCACTGTCATTCACCGTCATCTTGTGTTCCCACAAGCCGGGTTCCATATCGATTTTTACCGCGAGCGCCGGTGCAGCTAATAGGCAAGCTGTCAGGCCGATAAGCAGGTGTTGGCGAATGTTCATAATGTCTTCCTTGCAGGAGTCAGAGAGAGCGCCGATGCTAGTACACTTTTTTCAGAGGGTAAAGCGCCAGGCGTAAAGAGTGAGAAAAGGTATTTGTAATCCAGGCTAAGGGTACAGCAAGCCGTCGATCAAGTTCTGAATAATAAAACCAAGCGCAGCCATTGCCGCGCTTGGTTTACCAGGCTTACGTTTTACCAGACTTACGCTTGACCAGATTTACGCCTTCCCGGTTACGTGCTTTTCAATTCGCACATTGGCAAATGTGATATCCAGCTCGCCATCGGTTACCAAACCAAAAGGCTCAAGCACCAAGTGGAAGAACTCTTCCGGTGGCAGCACCAGGCCAAAGTCGGAACCTACATCCGGGAAACGTTTTAAATCGATCGTTAGCGTCTGCCATCCCTGATTTACAAGCGCTGTTATTTCTTCGGTCACCGCAAGATCAGAGTTACAAGAAGGACCGCAACCCAGGCGCAGAATAACGTCAGTTGTAGGTGCCTGATCCACTTTAAGGTCAAAAATAAGTGCGCCATCTTCATGCAGATAATCAATGAGCACCTGACGATCACGGGTCGCCAGAGCGACCATGCCTAAACCAGTGCCGTTCCACACTACCCGTCGCGCATCTTCCTGGACATCGCGATCCACGGCGGAAATCGTCACCGTCGAAACACTGGTGATATTGCCATGGGCTTCGCTTCGATCATTGCGGCTTCCTTCGACGTCGATATGCCAAGGCGCCAAGGGCCGACGATTGAAAATCTCCAGCACATCCGAGGTCTCGTGAATGGTCATCCCCTCTTCCGACAAGTCATCGCCGAGCGTATCGGTATCTGCGTAACTCAAACCGTAGCCATAGGCAAAGAGCGGATCATAATGCGCATCATGCAGGTTCAATGGCCCCTGATCTGGCCGTTTGGGCCAGGAGAAGGTGAGGCGCCCAATAAAGTCGTGCGCGACGCTGTCACTGGCCGTACGGAAGATAACGTCGGCAACGCCCGCACCTTCGGTACCCGGTTGCCAGATAACCGCAAATGCATCAGCGGCATTCAGCTCTTTGTTGACCCACAAAGGGCGACCGGTAACGAACAACGCCACCACGGGAATGCCTTGGTCTTTTAGTTTTTTCAGCAATTCCCAATCACTGTTGTCCGCTGGTTTGTACAGCAGATTTTGCACATCGCCCTGCATCTCGGCATAGGGATCTTCACCAAACACCACAACGGCAACATCGGGCTTTTGACTGAAGCTGCCATCAGGGCTGAGGGTTGCTTGGCCACCGGCAGCAGTCACTGCCTGCTCAATGCCCATCCAGACAGTCGTCGCTCCCGGGAAATCTTCCAGGGTGTTGCCGGTACCTTGCCAGGTCACCGACCAGCCACCAGTTTGTTTGGCAATATTATCAGCGCCGTCCCCAGCCACCAGGACGTTAGTGCGTGGCGACAGTGGCAGCAGGTTATTTTTATTTTTAAGCAGCACCAAGGATTCGCGCACTGCCTGACGCGCAACCACGCGATGCTCAGGTGCGCCAATAAGATCATCGCGACCCGCTAAAGGACGACTAGAGGGCGCACCTTTTTCAAAGAGACCAGCGCGCACTTTAACGCGCAGGATTCGGCGCACTGCGTCATCGACGCGGGTCATGGAAATGATCCCGTCTTGCACTTGCGTGAGGGTATTGTGATAAAGCGTTTTCCACTCCGGATGCGCCACCATAAAGATATCGAGGCCAGCATTAATTGCCTGCGGACAATCGAGCACGCTGGCGCCACTGATAAATCCGTGACCGTTCCAGTCTCCGACGACCAACCCGTCAAAACCCATTTGATTCTTGAGCACTTCTGTCAGCAGGTAATGATGACCGTGCAGGCGCTCGCCGTGCCAACTGTTAAACGATGCCATAACCGTCTGGACACCGGCTTCCAGCGCGCTCATATAACCGGCGGCATGGATATCGCGCAGCGTTGCCTCATCGTCCCGGTTGTCGCCCCGGTCAATACCGTTGACAGTGCCACCATCACCGAGGAAATGTTTTGCAGTAGCAATCACATGGAACTGGTCCAGTAATTCATCGGTCTGGGCGTTGCCTTGCAATCCTTCAACCATTTTACCGGCGTAGTCGCGCACTCGCTGAGGATCTTCTGAATAGGACTCATAGGTCCGGCCCCAGCGGTCGTCACGCACCACCGCCACGGTGGGCGAGAAATCCCAATCAAGACCCGTGGCCGCAATTTCGCGCGCGGTTATCTCGCCAATGCGCCGGATAAGTTCAGGATTATTCGCGGCACCCAGCGCGATGTTGTGCGGAAACAAGGTGGCACCTACCAGGTTGCCCACGCCGTGAACCGCGTCGGTGCCCCATATAATCGGGATCGCCACTTTGCCATCACTGGTATCCATTGATGCCGCGTAATAAGCGTCAGCCATCGCGACCCAGTCGGCCGCTTTACTGTAGCGGTTACCGTTAGGCACAGAGCCCCCGCCATTAAGGACTGAGCCGAGGTGATAGTCTTTAACATCCTGTGGGGTCACATGCCGGATTTCAGGCTGGATCATCTGTCCGATTTTTTCTTCCGGCGTCATCTGACGCAAAAGATCCTCGACCCTTTCCTCTACGGCAGAATCAGGTTGAACGGCAGATATAATTTTGGGCCAGGTCACTGCTGACGGGTTCGACATAAATCTTCTCCATAAATACCTCGGCTTACATTCAGCCGATCAACAAAGACATAAAAAAGCCACACAGCACATTGCTGTATGGCTTGGTTGTTTTATTTACTCGCTCGCACTAGGGCATTAATGACACGCGCCGCTGCCGGCACCTTTTTCTATGCGCACATTGGCAAAGGTCAGCGTCAATTCACCCTCGGTCACCAATGAGAAAGGTTGCAACACCTGCGTTAAAAATTCTTCGGGCGGCTGGACAATGCCGAAGTTCGCGCCAGCTGTGGGGAAGCAGTTGAGGCTCACGTTAACGGTTTGCCATTCTTGACCCGCCATCGCCTTCAATCGATCGGTAAAGTCGATATCTGAGGCACAGTAAGAGCCGCATCCAAGACGCAGTAAGGTGGTGCTGCCAGGAGCCTTTTCAACCTTGATATCAAAGATCAAGGCGGCGTCTTGTTTGGCGTAATCAATAAAGTCCTGACGCTGCGCAGTCGACAGTGCAATCTGCCCCTGGCCCTGACCATTCCACACCACGCGGCGCGCATCCTGTTGCTCATGGCGATCGACCGCTTCGATCATGACCGATGAAACGCTCAAGGTATTACTCGTCATGACGGCGCGATCGTTTTGATATCCGGTAATTTCAATGTCCCAGGGTGCAAGCGCACGGCGATTAAACAATTCCAATACATCCAGTGTTTCAGCCACCCTCAGTCCTTCTTCTGAAAGGTCATCGCCCAGCGTATCTTTGTCGCTATAGCTCAAACCAAAGCCGTAAGCGAAGAGCGGATCGTAAGGCTCATCGCCGCGGTTTAACAGGAATTGATCGGGATGCTTTGGCCAGGAAAATGTTAACCGGCCGTTCATATCGTAATTAATATCACCCGCCGCATTGCTAAAAATAACGTCCGCCACACCCTGCCCTTCAGTACCCGGCTGCCAGACGACCACGAAAGCATCGGATGCATTAATTTCGCGGTTAACCCAAAGCGGGCGCCCCGTAATAAACAGCGAGACGACGGGAATATTTTGCGCGCGCAGTTTCTTCAACAATTCCCAGTCGCTTGGGTCGCGCGGCTTATACAGCAGATCGGGAATATCGCCCTGCATTTCGGCATAGGGATCTTCACCAAAGACAACGATGGCCACATCCAGCTTTTCAGTAAATGAACCGTCTTCACTTAAGATCGCGGTTCCGCCTGCCGCCGATACAACAGCCTCAATACCCGCAAAGATAGACGTGGCACCAGGGAAATCTGCATTGGTATTGCCCGTCCCTTGCCAGGAAATGGACCAGCCACCCGCCTGCTTGCCGATATTGTCAGCACCATCACCAGCAACAAGGACTTTGCTGGCGGGAGACAGCGGCAAAATACCATTTTTATTTTTTAACATGACCAGCGACTCGCGCACGGCTTGACGCGCTACCTCGCGATGCTCAGGAGCACCCAAAATATCTGTGCGTCCTGCAAGTGCGCGAGTAGAGGGCGCACCTTTTTCAAATAACCCGGCACGCATTTTCACGCGCAGAATCCGCCGTACCGCATCATCGATACGCGCCATAGGAATGACGCCGGTGTTTACCTGTTCAACAGTGTTGTAGAACAGCTCTTTCCACTCCGGCTCAGGCGCCATATAAATATCCAGGCCGGCATTGATGGTGTCGGGGCAGTTAAGTGCTGTACAGCCGGGAATAAATCCGTGACCACTCCAGTCGCCAACGACCAGACCGTCAAAACCCAGCTGGTTTTTTAAGACATCGGTCAACAAATATTGGTGGCCATGCATACGCGTGCCTTGCCAGCTGGTAAAGGACGCCATCACCACCTGCACGCCCGCTTCAATCGCGGTGAAATAACCCGGGCCGTGAATATCACGCAGCACCTGCTCATCACCCTGCGTTTCCCCCCGGTCGATGCCGTTGAGGGTACCGCCATCACCAATGTAGTGTTTGGTGGTCGCGATGACATGATGTTCGGTGAGGAAGCGGTCACTCCCACCCACACCCTGCAGCCCTTCTACCATGGGTGCAGCGTAGGCGGCGACAACTTCAGGATCTTCCGACCAGGCTTCATAGGCGCGTCCCCAACGATCATCCCGCGCTACCGCCACGGTCGGAGAAAAGTTCCAATCCACACCGGTGGCGGCCATTTCACGCGCCGTCACTGCACCTATCTCGCGTAATAATTCCGGATTATGCGTTGCACCCAGAGCAATGTTATGGGGGAACAAGGTAGCGCCAATGACGTTCCCGAGACCGTGTACGGCATCGGTACCCCACATGATCGGAATGCCTGCGCGACCATTACTTTTATCCACGGAGGCGTGGTAATAACTGTCGGCCAGTTCAACCCAATCCGTAAGCTTTGCGTATTTATTATTGTGCGGCGTGGTTCCGCCACCATTTAACACTGAACCCAAGTGATATTTTTTTACGTCTTCCGGCGTCACCTGTTTGATCTCGGGCTGAATCATCTGCCCGACTTTTTCTTCAACAGTCATCTGCGCCAGCAACTCGTCAATCCGCGTCTCCAGGGCGGGATCTTTTTTCACGCTACTGGTAAGTGCCGGCCAGTTAACCCCGTCGGCGGCAGTAGCAACCGCGGCGTGTGCTGCTGTCGGTTGCTCATTGGCTTTTTCAGCGCTGCAACCAGTGATAAACAACAGCACGGCGACTGCGGCAAATAACGGATAGGAAAATTTCATAGATGTGGGCCTGTTGTTAATGCAAAATTTAAAATCCTGTTGGTGACAATTCCCAAAGAACCACTGTGTCACTCATCGCAAAAATACAACGCAGCAAAGTGAAGGTGCCTGTCGATCCATCCTGCTGACAGCCGTACAATAAAACAAATGCGAAGCAAATGTGTCAGACAATTGATGTGCGGCTTGCCGTTATTGACAGCTTCGTTATCGTGTAGAAAAAAGCGCGTTCATCCTGCTGTAATTTGTTATTTTTATTTGCTGCAATTAAACGTAAAAATACCTTTCCTGGCTGCTGAAAATCGCCACGCAGCCACCGCTAAAAACCTCATCGCGAACCGCAGATAAATGGCCGCAACGCTACTATTGATTGACACCCTTGTCAATCAAACCTAGACTTGGCCGCCTTGGATTTAGCTATCCGCGCTCAACCAATAAGCGCATATCAAGTTAGGCTTTTGCCGTCGATGATCGGGTACTTTTAGCTACCACTGACCTTTTGTTTTCAACACGAGAATCTGAAGTGAATCCCACCAACGAATTTCATATTTTAGTCGCTGACATCGGCGGCACCAATGCGCGCTTCGGAGTCGTTGAACTCGGTACAGGCGCGGAGCATTCCAACGTAAAGGCCGGTTATAAAGCCACCAGACAAATCAAGTTGCGCTGTGCGGAGCATGTTGATATTGCCGCTATGGCAAAAGCGTATTGCGCACAGGCAGAGATAGCCATGCCGCCTTACGGCTGTCTGGCCATTGCCGGGCCAATTGAAGAGGGCCGGGTGAAGATGACCAACCTCAAGTGGGAATTTGCGATTGAGGATATGCGCCAGGCATTAGGCATGAAGGCGCTGGATGTGATCAATGATTTCTCCGCGCTTGCTTATGCCACACCGCACCTGCGCGCTGATGAGCTGCGCCTGTTGCACCCGGGCCACGCCAATCCCGAGGCCGCGACCGTCGTTTTTGGTCCAGGCACAGGATTTGGGATGGCGGCGCTGGTGCCGCACGATGGTTCATGGAAACTGGTACCCACTGAAGGCGGCCACTGCAGCTTTGCGCCGACGAACGAAAAGGAGCTGGCGATTCGCAGCTACCTCGGCCAGCAGGATGATCACGTCTCGATTGAAGATATCTTGTCGGGGCGCGGGCTGGTGTCTATCTATAAAGCCCTTGCCTATCTCGGTGGCCATCAGGCCGAAGATTTGGCGCCGGCTGATGTCAGCTTGAAAGCCATCGCTAACGAAGATGCCTTGTGTCATGAAGCACTGGTAACTTTTTGCAATATTCTCGGCAGCGTAGCGGGCGATAAAGCGCTGTCACTGGGTGCGAAAGGCGGGGTGTATATTGGCGGCGGCATTATCTCCAAGATCGCAGATTTTGTGCCCCAGACGGCTTTTGAAGCACGCTATCAGCACAAAGGGCCGATGAGTGATTATGTAGCGGCGATACCGGTTCAGGCGATCCTTAATGACACCGCCGCCTTAGTCGGCACGGCAGCCTGGATCACCCACAAAGTGCCCAAGCTTCACGCTCAGTATTGCGCAGGCTAATACTCCTTCATTTTTCAATAAGCAGGCTGTCGCTCAGCCGCTCTCTGTCAACACTCGGCTGCGGGCACACCCTGAGCGACCGTCAGCGGCCCTACTGAATTACGCATAATCAAGGTGGAATTAAGCACCCACCCGCGCATTTGCGCATCCTTTCCTTTCAATTGTCCCAACAATAATTCTGTAGCTTTTTCAGCCATCTGCTGCACTGGTTGGCGCACCGTAGACAACGCTGGCCAGAGTTGATGCGCCACCGGCGTATCATCAAATCCCGCCACAGATAATTCCGCAGGAATTTTGATACCGCGCTGATGAGCCACCATCATCACTGCTGCCGCCATTTCATCGTTTGCAGCAAAGATCGCGGTCGGACGACTCTTGTTTTGCAGCAATTCGCGCGCGCAATCTTCACCGGATTCAAATGAATTGAGCCCTTGTTTAATCCAGTTTGGATTAAACACAATACCGTGATCGTGCAGCGCCGATTTGTACCCTTCATAACGATGGGTGACGGCGCGGTGATTTGGATGGCCGCAAATAAAACCGATGTTGACATGACCGCGCGCAATTAACTGCGACGTCATATCGTAGGCTGCCTCCCGGTCATTAGTTTCTACGTAAGGTGATATTTCTTTATTTAATGTCGGAGCCACTCGCACAAAAGGCAGATCGATTGCTTTGAGCGCTTCGAGTACCGGCAAATGATCCGTCAGTGGCGGCGTAAGAATAACGCCGTCAATGCGCTTCTCGCGGATCAGCTCAATGATCTCGGTGGTGATATTGGCATCAGAATAATCGCAGGGATGGATCAACAAGTCATAGCCATGTTGACGACAGGTAGTTAACACTCCGACCTGAATATCAATGACATAATTGGCACTCGGATTACCATAGAGCAGACCCAGTACGTAAGAACGATTTCCCGCCAAACTCCGCGCTGAACTATTGGGCCGATAATTCAACTGCGCAATGGCGGCCAGCACTTTGTCACGGGTAGCAGGTCGCACGTTAGGCTCTTGATTGACCACACGCGAAACGGTTTTAATCGAAACCTGCGCGAGCTCTGCCACATCATCAATCGTCACTTTCATTGTTTCGCCTTTGTACAACATTGCTCACCCCGTCCATGATGGTTTTCAGAGGCGCTTAAGAAAAACTGAACACGTTATTTATCGCCGGTCATCTCGCGCTCAAAGTGTCCGCGACGGCCGCCCTTTTTTTCCAACAGGCAAACTTGTTCAATCGTCATATCCATATCGACTGCTTTGCACATATCGTAAATTGTTAACGCAGCAATACTAGCGGCGGTAAGTGCTTCCATCTCAACGCCGGTTTGTGCAGCCACTTTACAGTAACTGGTAATATCGACACTGTTGTGCGAATCATTCAGCGCAAAAGCTACATCCACCTTGCTCAGCATCAGCGGATGACATAAAGGAATTAAGTCCGCACATTTTTTTGCCGCCTGAATGCCCGCCACTCGCGCAACCGCCAGCACGTCCCCTTTTTTTAACGCATTAGCGCGGATCTGGGCCAACGTCTCCGGGCGCATGACAATGCGCGCAAAAGCCCGCGCCCCACGCACTGTCACCGCTTTGGCAGAGACATCTACCATCGCGGCCTGCCCTTGCTCGTCAATGTGACTCAGATCCATGGGCGCTGTGCCTTAGTATTTGTAAACGAGATTCACGTAGGTTGTGGTATCGGTATTCTTTTTACCCGCCGCCACTTTGCTGTCATTGGCGATATTGATACCGACCTTCATTTGCATTGCACCGTTGATGCGCGTAGACAAGGACGATTCTGCCACCGTACGCGTGTTTTCTTCTGCGGCTTCAACACTGATCGTTTGGTTGAACTCAGCTGAAGGACTGATTTCCCACTTATAACTTGCGGCCCCACGCAACAGCGTTCCCGACTCCCGCGTCGTTGAGCCATCCGCAAACACCCGATCGGCACGGAAATAACCCGGACCGATTTCTGCGTCCAGTTTCATGGTGTCATTTTCAAACAAGCGTGTTCCATAACCCATCGCCAAGGTCGAATATTTGCGATAAGAACCAAATTTGTCTTCCGTGTGCGAACCGAATACGAAGAGGTTTGTATCCGGACGCTCCAGTTGGTAAGCACTTTTTACTGAACCAAAATATTTTTCGGCAGTTTTTTCAGTCGTGGTGGTGTTATCTTCACGCTTAAGCTGATCTTCCTGAAACAGCACTGACAGCACATAGTGGTTATGCCACCGATCTGTTCGCTGTTTAATGTCCGCTTTAGTTTGAATCGTGGTGGACTCGGTATTACCCGAGGTCGCAATCACGCCCACTTCCGCCGTCATTTCCCAAGGCTTTTCAGCGTCGGCCAAAACGGCGGGCCCAAAGCCGAAAGCCATTGCGGCTACCAATATTTTGCTTTTCATAACTTAACGTTCCTTACCACCTTTTGCGATCAGCCCGACACAGACTGTCATACCCGTAAAAATGTTGAATTACACAACAAACCCAGCGTCATTGTACAGCGCAACATTATCCTTTTGCTCTCCCTCACTCCGTTGTCACGATGGGCAAAGAGCCTGCGGACAGGCAGCTGTGGTAATATTGCCCCTCCTTAATATCTTGATTGTTTATGGCCTTCGAAAAACCCCAGCTTGATCGTCGTTTTACTGTTGCTCCCATGATGGATTGGTCAGATACGCACTGTCGTTATTTCTGGCGTCTGCTGAGCAAAAAAGTGGTGCTTTACAGTGAAATGGTGACCACCGGCGCGCTGCTTTACGGCGACGCTCAACGTTTCCTCAGATTTAACAGTGAGGAGCATCCTCTGGCTCTGCAATTAGGCGGCAGCGATCCCGCGGCTTTGGCCGAGTGTGCCCGGATGGCTGAGGAATGGGGTTACGACGAGGTAAATCTCAACTGCGGTTGCCCGAGCGATCGCGTACAAAACGGGATGATCGGCGCCTGCTTAATGGCCGAGCCAGAACTGGTTGGACGCTGTATCGCCGCAATGAATGCAGCCACACGCCTACCGGTAACGGTCAAGCATCGTATCGGCATTGATGATATGGACGATTACGAGGGACTGGTACGGTTTGTGAGCACGGTGGCCGAGAGCGGTTGCTCTACCTTTATCGTCCACGCGCGCAAAGCCTGGTTAAAAGGCCTCAGCCCGAAAGAAAACCGGGAAGTGCCGCCCCTGCAATATGACAAGGTTTACCGCTTGAAACAGGATTTTCCACAGCTGGAAATTATCATCAACGGTGGCCTGACTACACTGGCTCAATGCCAGGACGCCTTGCGTCATGTCGACGGTGTAATGCTCGGGCGCGAGGTTTACAGCAATCCCTATCTACTGGCCGAGGTCGACAATTTGCTCTATGGCGATAATCGACTGCCGCTATCACGGGAAGCGGTACTGCAGCAATTTATGAACTATTGCGCGGAACAGATGACTCAAGGTGTGCGCCTTAATCATATGACGCGTCATATTCTGGGGTTGTATCAGGGTATGCCTGGCGCCCGCCGCTTTCGCCGGGTTATTAGCGAACAAGCTCACCAGCCCAATGCGGGGATCGAGGTGTTATCCAACGCCTTGGCCGCCGTCTGCACAATTCCGGCAGCCATGTCATAGCGTTACTTTCGGCAAGTCGCCATTAGTATTACAATGGCGGAAGCAAAGAACCCACGATGTATACCTTTTAATCAGGACTCAACACAGTGACTAGTAAACTTCAACAACTGAAACAATTTACCGACGTTGTAGCCGATACCGGCGACATCGAGGCTATCCGTCTCTACAAACCTCTTGACGCTACCACCAACCCTTCACTGCTGTATAAAGCTGCGCAAATGCCCCAGTACCAGGACTTGTTAGCGCAGTCTTTGAATGCGGCCAAGGGCGCGGCCAGCAGTGCCGAGCAAATCAGCGCTGCCTCCGACCATCTGGCGGTAGGTATCGGTCTGGAAATCCTGAAGATTGTTCCCGGTCGCATCTCTACTGAAGTTGACGCGCGCTTATCATTTGATACGAAAGCCAGTATCGAGAAGGCTAAGCACCTGATCGAACTTTACGAAAAAGGCGGCGTTGATAAATCCCGGGTTCTGATCAAGCTGGCCTCTACGTGGGAAGGTATTCGTGCCGCCGAAGTACTGGAGAAAGAAGGTATCAACTGTAACCTCACACTCCTCTTCGGCTTTAACCAGGCTTCCGCCTGTGCCGACGCCGGTGTATTCCTGATTTCCCCATTCGTAGGCCGTATTCTCGACTGGTACAAGGCTAACACCGACAAGAAAGAATACACACCCGAAGAAGATCCAGGCGTAATCTCGGTTCGCCAGATCTACAACTACTACAAGCAGCACGACTACAAAACCGTGGTAATGGGAGCGAGCTTCCGCAACCTGGGTGAGATCGAAGCCTTGGCAGGCTGTGACCGCTTGACCATCAGCCCGCAACTGCTGCAAGAGTTGGACAACGACATGGGCACCCTGGAGCGCCGCCTGTCACCCGACGTACTCGGCGATCCTATCGCCAAGGTGCAAGACACAGAGCCCAGCTTCCGCTTCGGTATCAACGAAGATGCAATGGCCACTGAGAAATTGTCTGAAGGTATTCGCAACTTTGTGAAAGATCAGATCAACCTGGAAAATCTGTTGAAATCTCGTGCTCAGTAAGCTTTCTGCCCTCTTGGATCGCCACCTCTCCGGTGGCGATTCCACACCTGACCCCCTCGATATCCATCAAAAGCAGTTAGCGATGGCGGCTTTGCTGGTTGAAGTAGCCGTGGCTGACCAACACTTTATCCTTGCGGAGCTAGACCATTTGGTGCTGCTGCTGGAGAAGCAATTTTCTCTGTCGCCCGCTGAGAGTAAAGAGCTGGCGGAATTGGCCAATGCCCAGTCAGCTGATGCGACCTCGCTGCATCAATTTACGCAGCTGATCAACCGCGTGTGCTCCCACAGCGAGAAATTTGCATTGTTAAGTTCAATGTGGGAAATCGCTTACGCGGACGGGCAACTGGATAAGTACGAAGAGTATGTCATTCGCAAGGTGGCTGATTTACTGCACCTGCCCCACAGCGATTTTATTCGTGCAAAAAATCTGATTAGCAAAGCCAAATTGTAATTGTATTTTGCCTTGCCATGCTTTTAACCGTGCCCACAGCAGGTAACTGTATTTACTGGTGGGCCTGACAAATAAGATGACGGGTGGAGCTGAATGCCGTGCCCTGATTATTTGTATCAGCAGGCTAATGGCTCAATCGGGCTAATCGCACTCAATTGTTTTCCAGCATTTTTACCAGATTGTGAAAAGCCTGGTGATTTTCCCGATTCATACCCATTAGAATTTTGTGTGCCTCGAGCACTTTCTCCCGCACCAGCGACTCTTCAGCATCACTGGTAATCAGCGCTTGCGCTGGCTCTATCGGTGTTTCCAGCGTATTTACAACAGAAAAAATATCCTGGAAACCCATCGTCGACAACACCCGATCAATGCCCGGATTGGGCGACAAAATAACGGGCACGATACTGCGCCGTTCATGACCTTTCAGGGCAATCTTTGCCATGAGCCCGAGCGTGGTACTGTCGACCGCTTCGGCCTCTGACAAATCAAAAAGCACTGCTGTCAGCGCTTTATCGTTAAGCATGGTATCGATAAATTGATCAAAGGAGATGCACAGCGTTAAACGTACGTCACCTACCATCTTGATGACGTAGACACCGTTATGATCAGCAACCAGGATCTGGCCAGGCCGCATGTTTATTTACCTCGGGTAATAGTCAAGATCGCAATATCATCTGGAGTTTCATTAACCTCCTTGAGCGCCAGTGCAGCGCAGACGCTTTCCAGATTATTTCCGTGTGCTGCCATCAGTGATAATAGATGGGTCTCTTTATCTTGCAAGCCCTGAGCCGGAAGTATCTCCAGCACACCATCAGAAAAGCACACCAACGAAAATTCATCGGGCAGCTGTAATTTGTGCGTCTCCCAGCTGACATCCTTGAAAATCCCTACAGGCTTACCGGCACCGGTTAAAAATTGGGTGTCATGCGCGGTTTTTAAAATAGGCATGGGTAAGTGGCCCGCAACCGCGTAATTCATAACATGCGTTTCGGTATCAATCACGCCCACAAAAAAAGTCAGATGGTGATTAAGCCGGGTGTCATGTAATTCGCGGTTAACCGTCTCCAGCATCAAGTTAATACCCTGCTCAAAGGAATTTTGATCACCAAAGAGCTCTTCTTCGCGCACCATTCTGCTGACCAGGTGTTTGAGCCAGATAGTGACGAAAGCCGAGGATGCCCCGTGACCGGAAACATCGGCCAGATAAAAAGCAAGGTAGCGTTTTTGAATATGGGCGTAATCGATAAAGTCGCCACTGAGAAAAAGCGAGGGAGCAATATGATGGGCGGCGCGATAACCTTCCGGAGTTTGCAGGCCTTTGGGCATTAAGCGACGCTGCACTTGGCGCCCCGCGAGTTGATCGCGCTCCAACACCCGCAAGTTTTCCCGCAGTTCGCGATTAGTGCGCTCCAGCTCTTCCCGGTAGATATGGTTTTGTACCAACAGGTCGTGACGCTCCAGCGCCTTACGCACAGAATGTACCAGCACTTCCATATCGATAATGGGTTTGATCAGATAGTCACGCGCACCTAAACGCAAGGCAGTGACAACATCAGACATGACGCCAGCACCGGAGATGACAATAACGGGCAAATCCGGCTTTTGCTCATGGAGCTTCTGCAGCACTTGAAGACCGTCGAGATCCGGCATGCGCAGATCCGTAATTACCAACTCTGGCAGTTGTTCCTGAACCAGCTGCATACCGACTGCGCCACTGGCGGCTTCCAATACTTGAAAACCACTGTCTTCTAAATAGGTGGCGATACTCTGACGCACTAAAGTGTCGTCATCGATGATGAGTAATTTGCGACTTCGGTCGGTCATCCCAAGCCCTTCAGCAGCCGGCAGATTATTAGCGGGAATTTTATGAGGCGCATAACACTACTCTCTTCTCCATGCCCACGCAAGCCGGTTGAAGGAGCTCGCGAAGTAAAACAGATTACCGTCACAGCGCACGTAAATTGAGCTAATCTCTGAAGGCAGTTAGGTAAATTGCGACTACCTGCACCCATTTCTTTAGCTAAACTCAGTATTCTCTTTAACCTGACCGGAAACAATAGTTAATGAGGTTTTAAGATGTCACTCACTGATAAAACCTATAGTGAAAAGCGCGATTTTATTCGCATGACAATCAGCGCACCGCTCAATGCACGCCTGTCCACCGAGGAAGCGCCCGCTGCAGCAGAAGTTATTGAGGGACAGTGTAAAAATTTAAGCGGCGGGGGCATGCTGATGCTGGTCAATCAGGACCTGCCAATGGCTACGGAGCTCAATGCGGAAGTTGCGTCGGAGCACGGCCACAATCCGACGCTGAAAGCGCGAGTGCGTGTCGTACGCAGCACGCCACTCGGCGAAGGTCAGTTTGAACTAGGGCTGGAAATTATCGAGATGATCGGGTAATTAATAACCGTAATCGTCGTCATCACCAAAATCGTCGTCCCACCCAAAAGCATCTTCTACCTGACCATCATTGATGAGGTAGATCCGACGCTGGAGGTAAGCGTCGCGGACGAAGGTATAGCGATCGCCAGTGATGTGACCTTCAAGATCAAGCAACTCAGCCCGCATATCCAATAAAGTCACAGCGAGCACAGCGTTTTCGGTACGCCGATGATCAATATGAGTGCGGGGATCTGCGTACCAGCCGGCCGGCAATGCCACCGTATCACGTGCGGTGCTCGGGCCGAGGAACGGCAATACAATATAAGGCCCTTGATCGACACCCCACACGGCAAGCGTTTGACCAAAGTCTTCCCGCCCCATGGAGGGCAGCCCAAGGTGCGTGGCCACATCAAAAATCCCCGCAATACCCAAGGTTGTATTGATCAATAACCGACCGGTATCCCGACCCGCCTTGGACGGCTTACCCTGCAAAATACCATTAAGAATACTGGGCACTTCGCCCACATTACTCAGTGCATTGCTCACACCCTTGCGAACAAATTTAGGCGTGATAAACACGTAGCCTTTGGCTAACGGCTTGAGCGTATAGCGATCGACTGTGTCATTGAATGAAAACATCGCGCGATTGTAGCCCTGCCAAGGATCTACCTCGTCCCCTGCGGCGCTGATGTGGAAACCCAGAGCCAGGATAAAAACACCTAACCGCTGACCTAACACGACGATTTTACGGTTCATAAAACTCACTTGCGAACGGGTTGATATCGGGATCTGGACCCTCTATAAAGGCCCACGTCACTTTAACGAAAGCCAGGACCACTCACAACCAAAAACACGCGATTCGTCGTACACGACGCGCATTTCTCCGTTGCTGAACTGTGCCAGATTCAGGTGCGGCATCATGTGCCAATTTAACCTTGAAGACTGGCGAGAGAGGCGCGGCCTGCTATGCTTGCCAACATTCGCACGATATTCCGATGCGCATTTTTTGCTCAGTCTTAACGAAAATTTGCGCACTGGATTTTCACTGAATTTGTAATTAGAGTTAGCTGTCACTGACGCGCTAAATATAAAAACGAGACTCATGCGACGCTACCATTGATAACTTTACCTGCGCCGGCAACGGCTGCGTCGGCAGAGCAAGTGGACAGGATTGATGAGCAAGAGGCTTAACGTTTTATTTGTAGAAGATTCCGCAGAAGATGCCGAATTAACCACAGCAGAAATCATAAGGGGAGGCTTTACTCCCTATACCGAACGAGTAGAAACTCGGCAGACATTAATTGATGCCCTTGCTAACACTGCCTGGGATGTCATTTTATGTGATTTCCGCCTTCCAGGATTCAGCGCCGAGGCAGCGCTCGCGACTGTGCTGGAAAGTGGCCAGGATATTCCCTTCATCATTACCTCTGGTGCTGTCGAAGCAGAAGATGCTGTCAGCCTACTTAAGCAGGGCGCCCATGACTTCATGAATAAAGCCGCGCTTGCGCGGCTGGTTCCCGCCATCGAAAGAGAGCTGCGCGAAGCAGAAGTACGCCGGCAGCGTCGCGCTGCCGAAGAGCGCGTGCGCATCCTTTCCAGCGCTGTGCAGCAAAGTCCGGTATCCGTGATCATTACGGACCGCCATGGAATAATCGAATACGTTAATCCAAAGTTTGAGCAAATCACCGGTTACACCGCCGCTGAAGCCATAGGCCGCAACTTCGCTTTTACCCAGCTGGATCAAAGCGACAAAATGACCGCCACACTGCAAGCCTGCATCTCCGATGGCACTGAGTGGCGCGGCGAATTTTGCAGCATCCGGCGCGAAGGTCAGGTATTTTGGGAGAATGTCAGTTTGTCACCTCTGCGTGATGAGCATGAGCGTGTTACTCATTTCATTCTTATTAAAGAAGATATCACTATTCGGCGCAGCTATGAGGAGCGCTTGCGGCATCAAGCGCACTACGATGACCTTACCGGCCTGGCCAATCGCGTCTTAATGCTCGAACGTTTAAATCAAGCACTGGCAAAAGCCCAGCGTACACAGACCGAAGTAGCCTTGCTGTGCATCGACCTCGATCGATTCAAGGGGGTTAACGACAGCTTTGGCCATAATTATGGCGACGAAGTCCTCAAGGAATCAGCCACCCGCCTCAGCGGTTGTATTCGCCATGGCGATACTCTCGCACGCATGGGAGGCGATGAATTTATTGTCATTTTGGAAAACACATCAGCCACTGACAGCGAAAAAACAGCGCAGAAAATTATCACCGCTTTTAGCCAGCCGTTTCGGGTTACCAATAAAGAATACATTGTCACTGCCAGTATTGGTCTGGCCCATTTTCCGCAGGATGGCGCAAATGCCAGCGTCTTGCAGCGCAATGCTGACCTTGCGATGTACAAGGCAAAAGAGCTGGGGCGCAATCGCTTTCACTATTACACGGAAGAAATCAACGTTCAGTTGATGGAACGGCTGGAGCTGGAAGGACGGCTGCGCCGCGCGTCAGTATTTAATGAATTTGAACTGCACTACCAACCTATTCTGCACCTCAAACACAACCGTATTCTCGGTTTCGAAGCGCTGGTTCGCTGGCGCCAAAGCGACGGGCAGCTGTGGATGCCGGGACATTTTATTCCGGTCGCTGAAGACATCGAAGTTATTCAGGACATTGATCGCTGGGTGATGACCAAAGCGTGTCGAGATATTGCACAGCTTATGCACACGTATCACTTACCTTTTAGACTGGCATTAAACGTTTCACCCAAACAATTGCAAATTTCCGGCTATGCGGATTTTGTTGCTCGCCAGCTTGAAGCCAACCGGCTAAGTCCGGACCAGCTGGAGCTGGAAATAACCGAGCGGGTGATTATGCAAAACAACGAGCAGACTCGCCGCAATATTGACGCTTTGTGCAACCTGGGTATCAGGCTCTCGATTGATGATTTTGGAACTGGCTATTCTTCACTTGCCTATTTACAGAAGTATCCGTTTAAAACCCTCAAAATTGATCGCAGCTTTGTGAATCAGATTTGTGAAAATCACCACACCCAACGCTTGGTAGACACGATTATCACCATGGCTCACGGTTTGGATATGGAAGTCGTCGCGGAGGGAATAGAAACCAAAGAGCAAGCGCTAAAGTTGCAAATCCAAGGGTGCGATAGTGCCCAAGGGTTTTACTACAGCAAACCCGTTCCACTGCATGA
>CAYTQQ010000001.1:43644-53748 GCA_964440135.1 uncultured Cellvibrionaceae bacterium
CATTGTTAACCAAAGGTAGGCGAAATAATTCGCCAGCCTAACTGCTGCGCATGGACTTCCAGATACCTGCCGCCGCGCACAACCGTAGGATTCCCCACGGCACGCAACATCGGAATATCTGACATGTCATCACCATAGGCATAACAATCCTGTGCTGACGAACCCATAGCACTTAAAAAGACTCGCATAGCATCCGCTTTTCCCTCCCCAATAGTTTGTGGCTCCAGAATATTGCCCGTGTACGAACCGCCGGCAATTTCCATTGTTGTGGCCAGAATTGTTTTGACCTGAAGGTGATTGGCAATGGGACGCAAGAGAGCCGGAAATGAACCAGATACAAAAACAGCATCCCTGCCCTGCTGCTGATGAGCGCGCAGCTCTGCCAAAGGAATAGGATGAAAGAAATTACTGACTTTTTCGATCATCATGGTGAACCATTCCTCTCCACAGGCACGAACATCAACCACCCGTCGGCCCGCAAAATGGCGGTAATACATGCGGTTGAGTTCCTGCCAGCATGCATCAGGATGCAGCTTTTCGCGCAGATCGGTGTAATACCGCTCCTTGCCTGCATCATCCGGGTATTTCGCGTACCAGAAATCCTGAAAACTCAGCATGCTTTTAACAGCAATCACCGTATCGTCAACATCAAAAAAAGCAAACGTCTTTTCGGCCAGACGGCAAGCACTATTGTTGTTCATAATAATGACCCCGCCTCAAAGGTTCTCGACCTGAGCCAGCGGCTCTTCCCATACTTGCCTGTTAGCTGCCACATAGGTCAGATAATCAGACTGCACTTTGGTAGCCTGCATTGCTTCGCGCTTATTGATACGCTGTTTTTCCATCGCTCCATAAACCACATTCAGGGTGGACACCATTTGCCCGCATTGCTCCACCTGAACTTCAGCAACAAAGTGTAAGCGCCGAGGATTATCGGTTTGCATTTCTGTCATAACACAGCGAATAACCGCCGCTATCGGAAAGGTATAGTGGCTGTAATTTACCGACAGACTGTTAAGCACAAATGCGTAATCAATGTCATTTTTAGGCAACAAATACGCTTCAGCAACAGCCAGTAATGCCTGACGAGTTGCTTCGATCAAAATCATGCCTTGCACGTGCTGACCGGTCAGATGGTCCTGCATCAACTCACAATCTTCATCAATCAGCAGGTGCGCCTCAAAGACATCTTCAGCAATTCGCCGCGGACTGGAGATAAGGGTATTGGCCGGATGATGTTTATGAGCGAGTGAGCGGGGAGCCCGCTGTGGCAGCGAATGCCATAAACTGAAATCAAAACTGCTGAGATTCACTGACGCCGCCGCTTCACGCAATAGCTGTTGTACACAGTCATCGCCCAACCCCTGGCCAGGCACCAGCAAGGTGACCTCCTGCCCCCCTAACAACGGAATGGAAAGACTGAGCAAGCCACGTAACTGTGATACCGTAATAGCATCCTTGCCCTGCACATAGTTTGCAAATTTATCGCCCACAACCAACAAAATACGATTATGATTAGTCATAAAAAGCCTCATTAACATAAAAGGTAACGGCAACAAATTTGTTGCCAAAGAACTGTGTAAAAATCACCTGCCACAATTGATTAACATCAACGGACCGGCGGACTTATACTGACGGGTAACACCAGCAGTTCATAGAATGAGGCTTGGGGTTATCTAAAGCGGTGCGAGGACTTAGACGACCACTCCGCTGATTGCTTTCACACCGAGGAAAATGAAATGAGCCAACGGCGTCATCTAAGCTGGGGACTTTGTCACAGCCTGTTAATTGCGGGCGGCTGTTTCGGACTGTCTTCGATGGCTGATCCAGGGACACCGCCAACAGCAGCGAAGGAGTTGGCTTTTATCACTATTGATGTAGCGCCTTGGGCTTACACCAATCCGGCGACCGGTGAAAACGAAGGTGCATTTGTTGAAATCATTAAGGAAGTGGAAAGACGTATTCAACAGCCCGTCAATATCACCATCACGCCATTTGCGCGCGTCGATCGCCAGCTTGATTCGGGCGAACATGACTGCACTATTCTCGTGCCACTGTCTGAACAACAAGTTATCCAGGGCGATATAGTTTCCTATCATCCGATTGGATTTATTGCCCGCAAAGGTGTGCAGATTAACCACTATGACGACATCAAAGATTTGCGTATTTCGGTTATTCGCGGTGCCGCCATCAGTCCCGTATTCGATAACGATGAAACGTTAAAGAAAGAGTTTGATACGGATTATGTGATGGGCTTACGCAAGGTTGCCCGCGGACGCCTGGATGCCATTGTTGGGGCAATTCCAACTTTGCAATACCTGATAGAAGAAGAAAATTTACAACACCAGTTTGAAGAGCCCTTTGCGGTAACGGAAATTCCGTTAGTCTTTCAATGTTCCAGAAAATCAACCAATCTGGATCAGATGGATAAAATCAATGCAGCGCTTTTAGAGATAAAGTCTGACGGCACACTGGAGAAAATTAGAAGCCGTTATTATTTCTAAAAAATAATTATAATTTTTGTTACAACGGATTTATCTATGCGCGATAAAAACCACTGGATCAGTGCCCTGCCAGCATTGCGCAACCGTCGTATTGCCCAGCGCCTGCTGCTTTATATCCTGGTATTCAGCTCCTTTGTCACCCTCGTTTCTACCAGTTTCCAGTTATTTTCTGATTACCAGCGCGATGTGGATTTGATTAATACACGTCTGGAGCAAATTGAAAGCGGTTACTTAGCCAGTATCAGTGCCAGCTTGTGGAATCTGGATAACAAACAGCTTGAGCTGCTCATGGACGGCATTCTGCACTTGCCCGATATTCGCTCGGTAGAAATTTACGAACTCACAGATCAATTCTCTAATCCGCTCCACTTAACGCGGGGCGACAAGCAGACCACCAGGCATCTGGCGCGCGAGTTTTCGATCACTTATCCAATACTCGGTGAAGAACGCAAGATCGGCACGTTGTTGGTACAAGCCTCCCTGGATAATGTGTATCAACGACTGTGGGACAGAGTCATTTTGATTTTTTTTAGTCAGGGAATTAAAACCTTCCTGGTGTCGCTGTTTATTCTTTATATTTTTTACCAGCTGGTTACCCGCCACTTGTCCGACCTGGCCAGCTTTGTAAAAGCGATTGAAGCGGGAAAAACTCAGACAGCCTTACGCCTCAATCGCAAACCCTTGGCAGAGCCCGACGAACTGGATGAGGTAGTCGCGGCATTTAATGACACCACGTCCAAACTGCATCAGGCCTATGAAGAGCTGCGTGCAACCAACCAACAGTTGCTGCTGGATATTGCAGCGCGTGAAAAAGCAGAGCAAGAAGTAATTCATCTGAACCAAGTGTTAGAACTGCGTGTGCAGCAGCGAACTGCCGAGCTGGAAGCTGCCAACCGGGAGCTGGATTCCTTTTGTTATTCTGTTTCCCATGATCTACGTGCACCACTGCGGCGCATCGAAGGTTTCCGCCGGATATTGCACGAGGACTATCACCAGATCATCGATGAAAAAGGTGCACATTATCTCGCCCGTATCGAAGCGGGAACTCGCGAGATGACCGAGATGATTAACAGTTTTCTTCGCCTGTCGCGCGCCACGCAGGGCGAGCTGGATATTGCCCGCCACAATTTATCCGACATGGTGAAGAGCATCGCTAAACGCCTCGCTGAACAAGCCCCGGAGCGGCGGGTTGAACTGCACATTACGCCCAAAATTTACGCCGATGTTGACAGCCGCTTTATGGAAGTCTTGTTAACCAATCTATTAGAGAACGCCTGGAAATACTCGTTAAGTCAACCTGTCACGAAGATTGCCTTTGGCGTTCTGTCCGATAATGATGAGCAGGTATACTATATTGCCGATAGCGGTATCGGTTTTGATATGCAGTTCGCGGACCGGCTGTTTAGCCCTTTTCAACGACTGCACAATGTAGCTGAATATGATGGTGCGGGCATTGGCCTCGCCACCGTACAGCGCATTGTTGCGCGTCACGGTGGCCGCATTTGGGCCACTTCAGCACCCGGAGAAGGTGCGACTTTTTATTTCACGTTATGGTCAAGGAATAGTGATAATGGTGACGGAAACCATTCTGTTAGTGGAAGACAACCCTGATGATGCCGAGCTAGCCCTGCTCGGTTTTGCTAAAAATGCTGCACGGAATATCTCGGAATTCAACAGGCATCGGGTGGAAGTGATGCCCAGCGGTGAAGCAGCGCTGGATTTTTTGCGCCTTCAGGGCAAGTACAGCGGACGCTGCCCGTCACGCAACCCCAAATTGATTCTGCTGGATTTAAAATTATCAGGTATTAATGGCTTACAAGTATTAAAAGAAATCCGATCACTGCCTGATTATCGCCATACTCCCGTGGTCATCCTGACAACTTCCGATGAGCCGGCAGAAATGCTGGCCGGATATGATTTGGGTGTGAACAGTTTTCTTCAAAAGCCGGTCGACTTCGGCGCTTTCGCCGATCTATTGCAACACGTAAGCGACTACTGGTTAAAGATGAATCTCTCCCCTGCCTCCCATAAGACCCAGCGGCGCACCGAACAAGAGCCCTACTCAACTAGCTAGCTATGGCAACAATATACACGCCGTAGCTAAGTATTAGCTGTATGCTTATTTTCTTGCTCTTTTAGTCCCTTGCTGTCTTGTTCGATGCGCCGCACTGCGCGCGATTATGATCAACCGATTTTATTATCGAGCACTTTTTGCCATTGCTGCTCCAAGCGCTTACTCGATATGGTCACTTGGGTTTTAAGTGTTTGTGCAAACAGCGATACACGGAGCTCTTCGATCCACCAACGATATTCCTGCAAGGCAGGATTGATCTCCAATTGATAAACCCCCTCCTTGGCAAGATAGTCAGCGAAACGCTGCCAGTGCACTTGCACGTCCGCCATCAGCAATCGATCCTTCTGTGGGTTCAATAGAATTTTTTCCAACCGCAGCTGCAGTGCCCGCAGATAGCGCGGGTACTGCGCCAGCCACTCGGGTGGCGTCTGATAAACCAGTCCGGGATAAAACAATTGCTGGAGTTGCGCTTGAATATCACTGAGCGAAAAAGCGAAGGCCAGATTATTCTTGTGCTGCTTTAACTGTTTACGCACATCGACCAGGAGCTTCAGGCTGGCGGCCAGGTACTCGGCGAGTTCCTGCGCGTGAACAATGATCTGCTGCTGCCCTTGTTGTAAACATGCCTCAAACTCTGTGCGCGTTTCGGGCAGTGCCTGCCCCACGGGCAAACACAGATTACGCCAAGCAGCGATCATCACATCATCGGCGACTTGAGCGCGACTGCCGATGTTGGCGACCGATAACGCGAGCTCCTGCTGCTTCAATAATTCTTTCTGCAGATACTTGGTCTTGGTCTGAGCCTCCAGCAGCAAGAGCCGTGCAATGCCACGCCGCGTTATGACTTCGGCCTCAAGCGGATGCGTAAGCACCTGCAGCGCCACTTGCGGCCCTTTATCCACGAGTGCTGGATAAGCGCGAATTTGAATACCGTTACGACTCAGTTGAACGCTGCGGTCGAGTCGCTCGAAATCCCAACCTTGAATATCATCGCGCTCGATCGTTGCTGCCGCCGATTGAATATTTTGTTGCACTCGCTCCTGGTAGCGCTCGCGCAGCTCGGCCAGATTCCGACTGTAGGCAATACTCTTGCCCCGCTCATCCATTACCTGAATATTGAACCGATAAAAATCATCTACAGCGTCTTGTTGCCACGCTTCAGGCGGTATATCCACACCCGAGATACGCTTTAATTGCAAACTCAAAGCCTCGGTTAATGGCTTGTTGTCCGGCGTGATAACGCCCAGCGCTTTATCGACAACATCGGGCACAGGTACAAAATGTTTGCGCAGACTTTTCGGCAGGCTTTTAACCAGAGCAATGCACTTATCGCGCAACATGCCCGGCACCAGCCATTGCAGCCGATACTCCGGTACCTGATGCAGCAGGTTAACTGGGACATGGATACTGACACCATCATGGGCATGTCCCGGTTCAAAGTGATAACTCAGCGGGAACACCACACCGGCCCATTCAAGCTCATTGGGAAATTGCACCGCGGTCACGCTATCCGCGCCGTGGCGCATCAGGTGTTCCCGCTCGATAAATAATAACCGTGGATTATCCTGCTCAGCCTTTTTGCGCCAGGCTTCAAAACCCGCAAAATTTACCAGGTGCTCGGGAACACGCTCGGCGTAAAAATCAAACAGCACTTGCTCATCGGCCAGAATGTCCCGCCGCCGCGCTTTAGACTCAAGCTCATCCAATTCCGCCAAGAGCGCCTGCTGATGATTAAAGAAATCCTGTTGCGCAGATAGCTGATTCGCTTGCTTGCGTTTAGGGTGATGACCGTAGCGCCCCTCAACCAATGCAGCCCGGATAAAAATGTCGCGACACAGTGACGGGTCGATCTGGCTGTAATTGATGCGCTGTTTTTCAATCAATACCAACCCATAAAGGGTGATCTTTTCAAATGCCTTTACCTGACCCGTGCGGCTGTCGTAGTGCGGCTCAAAATAATGACGCTTGACCAGATGCTGGGCAGCAGCCAGTGCCCACTCGGGTTCAATTTTTGCCACCGTATGCGCATACAGCCGGGAAGTCTCTAACAGCTCCGCTGCCATGAGCCATTTAGGGGTCTTTTTGGCCAGAGAAGAGCCGGGGAAAATAGCAAACTTCCGATTGCGCGCGCCGAGATAATCCCGCTCTTCGATATTAAAACCGATGTTGCCGAGCAGGCCAGTTAACAGCGCACGGTGCACGGCTTCAACGCTGGCCTCTTCGATGTTTTCTTTTAACGCCAGTTGTTTCAAGACCAGGCGCAGTTGATGGTGGACATCGCGCCATTCACGCAGACGTAAATAGGATAAAAATTCTTTCTTACATTGTTTGCGCAATTGGTTCTGGGTCAACGTCTGCCGCAGGTTTTCAAAATGATCCCAGAGTTTTACATAGGCGAGAAAATCGGAATGCTCAACGCGAAAACGCAGGTGCGCCTGATCGGCGGCCTGCTGTTTTTCCAGTGGTCGTTCGCGCGGGTCCTGCACGGATAATGCGCTGATAATAATCAGCACTTCGCGCACGCACTGATAATCCTGAGCAGCGATCAACATCCGCGCTAACCGTGGGTCCACCGCCAATTGCGCCAGCTTCTGTCCCAGGGGTGACAGCTGTTGTTTGTGATCGACGGCCTGCAATTCTTCCAGCACCTTGAAACCGTCGCTGATTAAGCGCGGATCAGGGTTGTCAATAAATGGAAACCGATGAATATCCCCCATGCGCATTTGCAGCATCTGCAAGATTACCGCCGCCAGATTGGTGCGCACGATTTCGGCATCGGTAAATTGCGGGCGCGCGTTAAAATCGTCCTCGCTGTAGAGCCGCACACAGATACCTTCGCTCACGCGGCCGCAGCGCCCTTTACGTTGGTTGGCGCTCGCTTGAGAGATCGGCTCGATCGGCAAGCGCTGCACTTTGGTGCGATAGCTATAACGACTGATGCGTGCAAAACCGGGGTCAATAACGTAACGGATGCCGGGAACAGTGATGGATGTCTCGGCGACGTTTGTGGCAAGAATTACCCGGCGTCCGGTGTGTGGCGCAAATACTTTTTGCTGCTCAGCAAGGCTCAGGCGTGCGTAAAAAGGAATGATGGTCAGGTGAGGAAATTGCGCCTGGCGAATACTGTCAGCCGCTTCACGGATGTCCCGTTCGCCACTGAGAAAGACCAGAATGTCGCCACCCCGGCGCGCGCTCTGATTCTTTTCATACTGTTCAATTTCACGGATGGCTTCCACCACCGCCCGGTATTGATCGTCGTCCCCATCATCATCAAGCTCTACCGGCGGACGATACCAAACCTCAACCGGATAGGTGCGCCCCGACACTTCAATGACCGGGGCATTATCAAAGTGCCGGGAAAAACGTTCGACATCGATCGTAGCGGAAGTGATGATGACTTTTAAATCCGGGCGACGGGGCAATAACTGTTTGAGATAGCCCAATAAGAAATCAATATTGAGGCTGCGCTCATGGGCTTCATCAATGATCAGCGTATCGTAGCGAGACAGGTAGCGATCCTGCTGAATTTCGGCCAGTAAAATACCGTCGGTCATGACCTTGATCAAACTACTATCAGAGGATTGATCGTTAAACCTGACCTGATAGCCGACCTGATCACCCACCCGCACGCCCAGCTCTTCCGCAATACGTGCAGCCAGCGTATGAGCGGCAATGCGGCGCGGTTGGGTATGGCCAATCATGCCGCTGCGACCACGGCCCAAGGCGAGACAAATTTTGGGAATCTGCGTGGTTTTTCCCGAGCCGGTTTCACCGGCCAGCACAATCACCTGATTAGCCGTAATTAATTCTGCAATCTTATCGCGCTGCTCGGACACTGGCAGATCCGGAAAATGTATTGCGCCGGTGAAATTTTGTTGGCGGCGCTCAACCAACGCACACGACTGGGTGACTTGGTTGCGCCATTTTTGCAGGGGTAGCGTATAGTCCTGCTGAGACCGGGCAAGCTTTTCGATATCCCGCAGTCGCCGCGTGAGGCGATGACGATCCTGGGTCATAACCCCGTCTAAAAGCTGCGCCAAATGGGTCCAGTCCACTAACATACATTCAAAGCCTTATTTATCGGGCGGCTATCATAACAAATAAAAAACCCGGCAATGCCGGGTTTGATGGATGATCTAGTCAGTAAAACAAGCGCTGAGCGTGGTTCGTTTACTCCAGCAAACTGCGCAACATCCACGCGGTTTTTTCGTGCAGCTGAATGCGCTGGGTCAGCAGGTCTGCGGTTGCTTCGTCGTTGACGCGCTCAGCGATAGGAAACAGTGAGCGGGCGCATTTGATGACCGCTTCCTGCCCTTCAACCAACAAGCGAATCATTTGTTTTGCTTCCGGAACACCGTCATCTTCTTTTATCGAACTTAATTCGGCGTATTGCTTATAGGTGCCGGGTGCAGGAAAGCCCAGGGCCCGAATACGCTCCGCGACTACATCCACCGCATCGGCCAGTTCGGTATATTGTGTTTCAAACATCAGGTGCAGGGTTTGAAACATTGGACCGGTCACGTTCCAGTGGAAGTTGTGCGTTTTCAAATAGAGTGTGTAGGTATCGGCTAAAAGCTTTGATAGACCGTCAGCAATGGCTTCACGATCGGTTGAATTAATTCCAATATCAATTTCCATTGTTTACTCCTTAGCTATGAACGGGCGCAGATTCTATTAAACAAGTCATTACTAGTGTATGGGGGCAAATCGCAGAAATTCAACCACCATATTTCATCAGCAGCAAATTGCGCCGATGCCGACGGTAATTGATGTAGGCTTTAGCGACGGCTTCCGGCGCTTCACTGAACTCTACACTTTTAAAGCTGAAAGAGCTGTAAAGATCGCGTAAATGACTTAATGCAAAACTGTAGCAGCAGGGAAAATGTAAATGCTCCAGCGACAGCTCTAATAGTTTGCGCGCCAGCCCGCGCCGCCGCCAAGCCGGCTCAACGCAGAGACTGCGCAATAAAAAACTATTACCTTCCGGTTGATAGCGCACCGCCGCCAGTACCGGCGATACCCTATCACCGTGAACACCGCGCAAGACAAAAATGCGTTCGCCTTCGGTGTATTTAAAGGAGATTCCACAGGTTTTATAAAAGTGCTTTACCAGCGCTAGACCGGCCTCATCAAGCGCCTCTACTCGCCACTCTTCCCACTGGGTTTCTGTCATAGCTAAGCAACCAAATACATGTTGAACAACACAGGGCAAGCCTGATCTAAAAGCCGGTATTAATCTTCGCTATTCTTCTTGTCCGTGGCAGCTGCGTCGCCGTCGTCCTCTTGCCCCTCGTCTGTGCCTTCAAAAAAGTCCGGAAACTCGCTTTCCAGATCGGAGAATGCGTCATTCTCTGCAGAAGATGCAGCCGGCTCCAGACTCGCCTCGCCAAGCGCTTCTGTCTCAATATCGGTGAGGGTCGGCCCATTAAAATCAATGTCAGGTTCATTGAGCTGATCCGCAAGATCAATGACCTGCTGCTTTTCGGCATCCAGCTCCTGCATCGGCAGCTGGGCTGTTTTATCGAC
>CAYTQQ010000001.1:53848-63364 GCA_964440135.1 uncultured Cellvibrionaceae bacterium
ACCTTCCGAATTCTTCTCGTGGGCAACGATAAATGTTTTAGCACTATCGACCCGCTGATCATCGGCATTCACATCAATCACATAGGCGACTTTGTTATTTTCCAGTCGTTTCTCCAGGTGAACCGTGAAGGGCGACCCCACGGTAAGCTGGTGTTTGTACTCCCGCTTAAACGTGGTGCCATCGACCATCAGCTGAATACTGTAGATGCCGGTTTCACGAAACAATTCCAGTGGGTGATGGTAGCGCCCGTCAATCGGTGGCACCGGATTAACCAGGGGCAACTGCCACTGACGACCGTCGCTGATGCGGGTGATGATGGCATCCAGATCCAGCAACTGCAGGAATTGCGGATCGGTGATGCGCGCTTCATCTTCCTGCAGATAAAAATCCAGGCTTACCGGCTGGCTGACTTCAATATTATTGGGCAGCGGTGTCGTCACCAGCTGCAGATTGCTGACCACGGTAACGCGGTTATTGGGGTCCATTTCTGCTTCGACCTGCCACTCCCCCGCTACGGGTTGGGTGACCGTTATTAAGTCGTAGTTGGGCCCTCGGTGCCAGCGGATGGCGTTAGGCACATCCACGGCGGTGTAGTTTTGTCCATCAGGGGCCAGCAAGCGCGTAGGCTCAGCGCCCACTTTGCGAAAAATTAACGCGGTGAATTCTTCGACGGCGGCATCAACCAGAAAGCGATTGTTGTCCATCGGTAACCGCTCCAGAGGCACCGCTTGATCGAAGATGCGCAGAAAAGTGCTCATCAATTCATCGGCGCTGCTGACGGTAGCAAACACCCCGTCTGTAGCTGCCGACAACTCTTCCATTAAGGCGTTATCCGCTTCATCAGATAACGCGATGGTGTGAACGATATAGCCGCCGTCGCGCAATCTCGGCAGCAGCTCTGTCAAAATGCGCTGCCGCTCGCGACTGTTGACCTCCGCTGCGGGATCGATATCCACCACCCCGTCGGTCAATAAAATAATATTGTTGCGAAACGGGCTGGGGCTGCCGGCGTCATAAACCGCCTGCTCCAGCGCGGCGCCAATATGCGTAAAGAGCGCAACAGAATTGATGCCCTGCGTTTTAGCCGCCGCCTCCGTGCGCCACTGGGCATTGACGGTGCGATGCGGCACCAGCAGATTGACCGATTGGCCGAATGTCCAAATTCCGGCGCGGCTGTTATCGGGCAGCAGCTTTACCAATAGCTCCATCGCGGGCTTGCGCAGATTATTCGGATCGGTGCGCTTCATACTGCCGGACACGTCGATCACCAGGCGTACATCCGCCGGCAGAATTTCCGCAGCCGGCGGCTGTTGCGCATGAGCGAAAGCAACGAGCAGGAAACTAAGGGCAAGAGTCAGGTAAGAAGTGCGCATGAAAAGGCCTTGGAACAGTGTAAAGCAGTGGATAAAAGCACTGGGCTAGCTGCTGGCGACCGCTGGAGGTCTGAAAGGCATAAGCCGGTCAAACCAAGGGTTCCTTAGTTATAGCATTTTCGAGGCCAATCGCAATGGAGATGCCGGGCAGTCTAGCGCCGGGCATGCAGGGTTTCGCGGCTATTGAGCAGGTCCTCGCGCGCGGTCCGCTCTTCCTCATCCAGATCATCAGCAGGGAGATGCTGGACAGCTTTTGCAGATCTGCCTCGCCCGAATACTAACTGGAGTAACAAGGTAATAATCAAGGCGACGAGCCACAACCCCAATAACACCACCGCAATAGGTTTCACAGCGTCAAAACCATTGGCTACGCCATCCATCACCAGGATGAAAAGTGCGGGGGCCATGGTCATGGTTTCCGCATCCAGCGCATAGGGTGTCAATAACAGCACCCAGACAGTGACCATAAAAATCAGGCCCCACGCCCGCCCCCAGCGACGCAACAGCAGCCACGCCGCCCAGCCAGATCCGAGGCCACCAATGACATAGAGCGTCCACGCCAGTTGATAGGGTTCCACGTGCAATATCCTCCGTTGTTCTGCCGATGTGTTATCCGCCGCGCTCACACCCAGCGAATAATATGTTCCTCGTAATCTTCTTCAGGCACCAGGGCTTCATCCAGTACCTTACCCGCTACCGACATGCCCATCTCGTGGACGCTGTCAGGATTGCCGGATACCAAGGGATGCCAGTCAAACAAAGGAATCCCCTCGTTGATCAGACGGTAAGCGCAGGTTTCCGGCAACCAGTAAGCACTCGACACCGTGTTCGGAGTGAGTACCACACAATTGGACACTAAGGCCTGACGCCGGGGATACACGGTGCAATGACAGGCGTCATGATCGAGATAACGGCAGGCCACGCGGGTGTAGTAAACATCACCGTTGTCCTCATCCTCCAATTTGTGGAGGCAGCATTTACCACAACCGTCGCACAGTGCTTCCCACTCACCGACCGTCATTTCCTGCAAGGTTTTACGCCGCCAGAAAACTTCATCTGCCATAACTCACCCGGACAACTTGCTGTTGTGAGACACCACTTGTTCAACTTCACTATCGCCGGTAGGTGGCGGTGGCAGCTGTAAGTAATAACCCTGGCTTTCCAGGCTTGCGATTACTTTTTCGACGTTGGCGCGCGCCAGTTTTTTCTCCGGGGTCAGGACCAATACCATGGCCGGCTGGGGCTTGCCAAAGCGCGCTAGCAGCGCCTCGGGAACCCGCGCCAGTCCCTCTTCTTTTTTTACGTAGAGATACATGCCCTCTTCGCGAGGGCTCCGAAAAATTTCACTGATGACTTTCATGTTCCGACTCATTAATAGCAGGAAGTGTTTCCTGGGCCAGTGCCAGCAGCCGCTGACCCACCACCTCAAACCGCCAGCCGTGCAAACGTGCCGGCAGGCGAAATTCACCACCGTGCATCCCCGAGCGTAGCAGTTCTTCATATTCTTTTTTGCGCACGAATAATTCCACCGGCATGGCCAGTTCTTGTGCGACCTCCTGCACCTGTTTTTTCAGACGTTTCAGCTGGGCTGCTTCGCTGATCGCTAAAGGGGGGTCCAAGCGTTCCGGCCAGTTATCCGGATCAGTGGCCGTGCTGGCGGCAACCAGTGTTAACAAATGCTCACCGTAATCGCGCAGTGTGCGCGGCGGTAAATCGCGGATGCGCTGCAGTTGTTCAAGATCCTGGGGCTGGCGGCGAGCGATCTCCCACAATACCGGCTCCTTCACCAGGCGGTTACGGGGCAGATTGCGCTGCCGCGCTTCGGTTTCCCGCCAGATGCAGAGTTGTTGCAAAGTCACCAGCTCCTCGCGGCGCAATTTCCAGGCAAAACCTACTTTGCGGTAAGCCTGGGTAAAGTCATCCGGCTGACGGGCATTGGTTACCAGATCAGCACAATCGTCTTTCACCCATTGCAGGCGACCCGTGGCTTTCAGTTGCTGTAACAACTTGCCGTAGACCACCAGCATATGGGCCACGTCCAATGCAGCATATTTTAACTGCGCGGCGCTCAATGGCCGCTGCAGCCAGTCCGAACGGGTTTCTTCTTTGGGAATGTCGATCGTCAGCACGGCTTTGATCAGCCCGGCATAACCCAGACTGAAACCATAACCGGCAAAGGCCGCAGCGACCTGGGTATCAAATATCGGGCTGGGCACCAGATCCAGCAGCCGCTGGAATACGTCCAGATCTTCAGAACAGGAATGCAGGACTTTGGTTACCGCCGGGTCGAGCAACAATTCCCGCAGGGGCGCAAAATCGGTGATCGCCAGTGGATCAATTAAATAGCATCCGCGACCATCGCCAACTTGAATCAAACCAGCGATGGGATAAAAGGTTTCGCTGCGCATAAACTCCGTGTCTATGGCAACGGCGGCCTGCTGCCGCCAACGCGCGCACAATTCGGCCAACTCCTGGTCCTGTGCGATCCAGATAGGTTCGGTAGGTATCATCTAAATATGTCTTCGGCTGGAAAACGCATGGGCAAGAGTGCCGCCATCAATAAACTCCAACTCGCCGCCTAAAGGCACGCCGTGGGCAATACGTGAAACGACCACCCCCAGCTGCTTGGCGCGCTCACCAATGTAGTAAGCGGTAGCCTCGCCTTCGACGGTGGGGTTGGTGGCCAGAATCACTTCTTTGATGGGCTCGGTTTGTAACAGATCGAGCAGCTGCTGGATACCGATATCGTCCGGGCCTATGCCATCCATCGGAGACAGATGCCCGAGCAGAACAAAGTAGTTACCCTGATAGGTACCCGCTTGTTCAATCGCAAGTACATCGGCGGGGGTTTCCACCACACAGAGCAGCTCCTTATTGCGCCGCGGATTACTGCAGATTCCGCAGTGCGCTTGCTCGGTCAGCGTGCGGCAGCGTTGACAGCGACCCACGCCATCCACCGCCTTTTGCAGGCTCTGCGCCAGACGCTCAGCGCCAGCGCGATCGCGCTCGAGCAAGTGCAGCGTCATCCGTTGCGCCGATTTCGGTCCTACGCCTGGCAGACAGCGCAAGGCGGACATCAGTTCGTCAATCAAAGGGCTAAACATAGTGGCGGTAATCTCGGGAGTAGCAAGCCATGACATTTTTTATCAGGGCATTGGCGCGTGCTGTGAGTAGCTTAAAACGGCATTTTAAAGTCTGGTGGCAAACCCATACCGGCGGTCATCTGGTGCATTTTTTCGCGATTTTGGCTTTCCACTTTACGCACGGCATCATTCACGGCCGCTGCCAGCAAGTCTTCTAACATCTCTTTGTCTTCGCGCATTAAGCTGTCATCGATGTGGACCCGTTTAACGTCATGACGGCCGGTCATTATCACGGCCACCAAGCCTGCTCCAGCCTCGCCCTTCACTTCTGCATTCGCCAAGTCTTCCTGCATTTTTTGCATGTTGGCCTGCATTTGCTGGGCCTGTTTCATCAAGTCGCCAAGACCTTTCATGGGTTCACCTCTTACTCTGCTAAATAGGGTTGCTCGCCTCACACCCGCTCCGGTTAACGCAGCGAGATTAGACGGGGGCAATTGAGTCTTCGCGCAGGGTCGCGCCAAAGTGTTTGATCAGTTGCTGGACGATGGGATCATTCTTGATAGCGTCCACAGCACCCGCCAAGCGTTCCTGCTGATGACGGATAGCCATCGCCGCAGGCGTTTCGGCGGTCACCTGACCGACCTGGATTGTGACCTGGATCGGTTCAATAAAATAAGCCGTGAGCTGGTCAGCCAGACGCTGCTGATGACCCTCGTCGTAGAGCGTGCTGTTGGTTTCGTCCAACATAAAATAAAAGCGCGTACCCTGCCGCTCCAGCAGCTGACAATTGGCGGCGGTATTCTGCAGGATGCCGCTCACCCCCAGGCCCAGATAAATTTGGGCCCAGTTTTCGGGGCCTGCCTGCTGCAGGAAAATTTTTTGTACCGTCGGAGCCGGCTGGGAAACAGCAGCGGTATCACCCAGAGACGCACGGCTTTCAGCGGCCGGAGCAGGCGCTCGGCTCACCCGCGCTTCCTCCACCGGGAAACCGGGTGACGAGGTGTGCGGCGCAGCCGCTTCAGACTTTTTTGCTGAGTGCGTTCCGTTATCAGCCAGAGTCGCCGCAGCGGATTGCTGGCGCTGGTCAGCCATCACCGGTTGCTGCTCAAAGGCTGCATCAGCGTAAGCGGCGTATTCATCCTCGGTGGCGTTAGGCGCACGCTCATAGGGGCCGTCAAAAGGCGCAGCGGGCGGCATCACGGGCGACTCGGCTGGCGCCGCTTCGGCGGTTGGCGAGGCTACCTGACCGGCGGGTACTGCGGATGGCGTTGCTGTCGACGGCATAGACGCCACTGGCAAGTCAGCAGGCGTACCGGTCATTCCAGAATCAGGTTTTGCAACTACAGCCTCGGACGGCGCAGCGAACTCTTCTCGCTTGTGCGGTTCTTCTGGCTTGCGGGGCTCTTCTGGCGTGCCAGATTCTGGCGGCCTGACGGGCTCTAATGGCTCGGCAGATATAGCTGAAACAGATGCTTCTGCAGAACGGGCAGACTCATTGGGCACCTGCGGTGCCGCCGATGTTAAGGCTGCCGGGGGAGCGGCGGGTATGTGGACGTGTGGCGCCGGGTCTGGCTGCTTTACCGGCGCGCTCGATTGCGGCAAAGAGGCGGACGGCACTTCCAGCACACCCTGGGGTTTAAAGGCGAGCATCCGCAATAACACCATTTCAAAACCGGCGCGCGGATCCGGCGCCAAGGGTAAATCCCGCCGCCCCAATAAGGCAATCTGATAGAAGAGTTGCACATCTTCAGCCGGTAGCTGCTGCGCCAGCTGCATAATGCGTTCACGATCGCCGTGGGTGTTATCCACCGCTTCCGGCAAAGCCTGGGCGATGGCAATACGATGCAAGATCGACAGCAGTTCGGCCAGGGCACCGGCATAATCCGGTGCATGCTCAGACATGCGCTCCACGGCGGCAAGCAACTCGCGCCCATCAAATGCAGCCAGGGCGTTGATCACTTCATAAACCGCACCTTGATCAATCGTGCCCAGCATGGCGCGCACTTCGGCTTCGGTGATTTTGCCGGAGCCGTAAGCGATAGCCTGATCGGTCAGACTCATGGCATCGCGCATACTGCCATCCGCGGAACGGCCAAGGTGCCAGAGTGCGGATTCTTCAAACGGAACCAGCTCTTTGTCGAGGACAAATTTCAAGTGCTGGACAATCCGCTCGGGATTCATATTTTTCAGATTGAACTGCAAACAGCGCGACAAAATTGTCATCGGTAGTTTTTGCGGATCGGTGGTAGCAAGCAGGAATTTAACGTGGGGTGGCGGCTCTTCCAGGGTTTTCAGCAGCGCATTAAAACTGCTGTTGGACAGCATGTGCACTTCGTCAATCAGGTAAACCTTGTAACGGCCTCTTGTCGGTGCGTACTGAACGTTTTCTAACAGCTCGCGCGTGTCCTCGACTTTTGTGCGCGACGCCGCATCCACCTCAATCAAATCGACAAAGCGACCTTCGGCAATTTCACGGCAGGCGGCACATTGTCCACAAGGTTCGGAGCTGACACCGGTTTCGCAGTTGAGGCATTTGGCCAGAATACGCGCAATGGTGGTTTTACCCACGCCGCGAGTACCGGTAAACAGATAAGCATGGTGTAGCCGGTTGTGATCCAAGGCATTGATTAATGCCTGCAGCACATGCTCCTGCCCGACCATTTCTCGAAAAATGCGGGGGCGCCATTTACGTGCCAGGACTTGATAGCTCATGCCGTTGCTACTCTCACCGAAATTATGCTTACAGAAAAACAAGCGGCGATTATAACGACCGACGGGGGAAATAGACACAAAGCTGTGTCGCGGATAGACAAACCGGAAAGCAGAAATGTAAGCGAAGAGAGACAGGCGGGAAATGGGTGGCGACCTAACCAGCCACACCCCGGCACATAATTAACTGCTACCGTTGCTCCCTTCCGGGCCTGGCGGGGTTTACAGGTCATTATTGCGAGGGGACCGGAGAGGTCACCATTACAGCTTAGGTGCCGCGCCGTAAATCTTTTGGCGGTACGCAAGAGGCGCGCATTATCCGCAGTTTGTCCGACCAATGCAAGGTCGAATCGCGAATCCCGGAATCAATGCTGCATCGCGCCAGATTTGCTGTGCCCCGCCCACGAATAAAATTATTTTTAAACTCTTATGGGTCTTTTGACACTAACAACACAGCCTCAACACTGGCAGTATGCGAGCACGGCAGCGGTGATAAAACCGGCTGTAAGGTATCCCACCCGTGCGCTTTACGTCGGCGCTCTTACTGTTCGCACAGAGCGCTAATGACATTTTTCTTTGAGCAGAAATGATTTAAACGGGCACTATTAAACGGGTACTATGCAGCGCTCGATCTTTTTCGGCCAAGTGCCCAATACTTTCGAACCAATGTTAGTTAACCCTCGGCAATCGCTTACCTTCAACAGGAGTTTTGAACATGGCAACCGTTACCCTCAAAGGCAATCCTTTTAACACCAATGGCAGCCTGCCCGCGAATGGCAACAAGGCACCGGATTTTACGTTAGTCAAAACGGATCTTTCCGAACTCTCATCCCAGGACGTGCGCGGTAAGCGGGTCGTATTGAATATTTTCCCGAGCGTGGACACGCCAACCTGCGCAACGTCCGTGCGCACCTTTAATAGTGAAGCGAGCAAGCTGGATAACACTGTGGTGGTCTGCGTATCCCAGGATTTACCCTTTGCACTGGCGCGCTTCTGCGGCGCAGAAGGCCTGGATAAAGTGATCCCTGCATCCGCGTTTCGCTCCAACTTCGCCAGCGACTACGGCGTAAAACTGACCGACGGCCCCCTGTCTGGTTTGACCGCGCGCGCCGTAGTGGTACTGGATACCGAAGGCAAGGTTGTACACACTGAGCTGGTCAGCGAAGTGGCCAATGAGCCTGACTACCAAGCGGCACTCAAGGTATTGGGTTAATAGCACCGAACCCTTGAGCACCAGACCCTGGCATACCGCTTTTTTTCTGATGACACACTCACCGGAAAAATCGGGACGCCAGGGTCAAACTTCCCTTCATCTACCGACTCGTTTTCCTCCCGATAACGTTTTTAAACCGTGGGCTTTGGCATACGTCAAAAAATCCATGGTGAACGCGACCCACCAATGGCGGGAAGAGTATGCCGTAGCAACCAAAACCACCTAAACCCTGCCCTCATATCTGGCCGAATGCTATGATGGCGACCCCTGCTATTTAGGAGTCGCCGACTCATGTTGTTGTTTGTCGATAATCTCACCAATGTGGATTTCAGCTTTCTCGACCCCCAGCGCGGCCTGCTCGGTGAAACCTGGCTGGCTAATATTGCGTTGCGTGGCGAGCTGGACGAACAGGGCATGGTGTGCGACTTCGGTACCGTTAAAAAAGTCATGCGCCACTGGCTGGATACCGAGCTGGATCACCGGCTTGCTGTGCCGATACGCGCGCCGGAAATTACCCTGCAGGAAATCGGTGATCTCCTCGATATTCGCTGGGAATTTGGAACCGCCGGGGAGTTTCTTCACACGCGCTCCCCCCGTTCGGCGGTCGCGCTTGTCGATGCGGAGGTACTGACGCCCGCGACAGTGGCAACCTGGTGTATCGCCCAGTTAAAGGCGCTGTTTCCAGACACCATTGCACAACTGGAGCTCAGTTTTAGTTGCGAAGCAATAGGCGGCGCCTTTTACCATTATTCCCACGGGCTAAAAAAACACGGTGGCAATTGCCAGCGTATTGCCCACGGCCACCGCTCACGTCTGGATATTTGGCTGGATGACAATAAAAGCCCACAGCTGGAACAGGCATGGGCCGAGCGCTGGCGTGATATTTACCTTGGCACCGAAGAAGACTTGATCGCACGGCCAGTGGTTAACGGGCAGGATTACTACCACTTTGCCTATTCCTCCCAACAGGGCGAGTTTGAGCTGACCCTGCCCCGCCGCTGTTGTTACCTGATGGATACAGATACCACGGTGGAATTTATCGCCGCCCATCTTGCTCAACAGATTCAGCAGCAGCATCCCGGTCGAGCCGTGCGGGTTAAAGCCTATGAAGGAATTAATAAAGGCGCTATAGCGGCG
>CAYTQQ010000001.1:63464-99304 GCA_964440135.1 uncultured Cellvibrionaceae bacterium
GAGTGACTGACCAGCGAAAGGAACAAAGCGATGTTTATTTTATTAAATTCTGCTACTGCTACACCGATGGGTTATCTGATGCACCAGCAACCACCGGTGGAAGAGCCTGAGGGTGATCCCTCTCCTCCAGAAGTGCCGCCACTGGATACGCCGGAAGAATTGCCCCCGGTAGATCCACCACCCGAAGTGCCCCGTTAACATAGCTCTTGATCGAACCTCAACGGATCACCGTGCCGGTTGAAAAACTCTATCAGGGCGACTGCAGAAATAGCTCAACAAGGGCAAAGAGCCACGCAAAGCGTGATTCTGAGGGATTAACCAAAGGTGGCGTCGCTGAGCTGAATCGCCACCCAGTAACCTGCCGTATAAGCGACCAGCAAGAAGGGGAAGTAACGCAAATAACTGCCAAAAGTTAGTCCTTTCACCTTGCCCATAGCGATAATTCCCGCAGCAGAACCGATGGCTAACATCGATCCCCCTACTCCGACCGCATAGGTGAGGCCAAGCCATTCCGATGACGTCAAATCAGGCGAGGCTTTAATAAGAGCGGCTGTGAGGGGCACGTTATCAAGTAAGGCCGACATAATCCCTGCCCCGTAATTCGCCAGAGCGGGGCTGAAGCTCGAGTAAGCTGACGTCAGTACATTCAATACACCGATTTCCTTTAACATACCGACCAGCAGCAAAACTCCGAGGAAAAACAGCAAAGTCTCATATTCGACCTGGCGAATATAATCGAGTATTTTCAGCTCTTCGCGCTCCAGACGCTGCCACTGTCCGACCAGAAACATCAACGAGAGACCGAGCAGGAACGTTAATACCGGCGGAATCTGGAACAGAAAATTAAACATCATCGTGCACAGAATCGTGCCGAAGAAAATCAACAGAATGGCAACATCAAGTGGCTGAAATTTACGTCTAACCTGGTCAGTCGACACCGAGCCAGAGATGCCCGGAAAGAGCAGCAGCGACAACGTCATAACTCCAATCACGGCCGGTAAAATCAACACAAAGAGTTGAACCATCGTGACGTGACCGGCAAGGAAAATCATCAAGGTCGTCACGTCCCCGGTGATCAACGCTACGCCTCCCGAATTCACCGCAAATACCACCAACACCGCAAGCTTGATCCGGGTGTGGTTATCCAGATTAAATGCCTGCATCAAACCCAAGGTAACCAGTGTCGCAGTGACATTGTCACAGACCATCGACAAGCACATGGCGAATAAGGCAACAAAAAGCATCAACGCGCGCTTGCTCATTTTTTGTGGGCACACCCGCTGTACCAGACTCTGCACCAGCCCTTTGGCATTGAGGTAAGCCACAAACGTCATTGTCGCCATCAAAAATAGCCAGAGCGTAGCAATCTCCAACAGGTTGTGGTCCAACCGCCCCAGCAAATCCTCCTGGCGATCCGTTGAGCCGGCGAACATAAACATTAACAACCAGCTCAAGGTGCCGAAGAAGAGCGCCGTTTTGGCTTTGTTAACATGAATGACTTCTTCAAAAATGACACCAAGCAAGGCGAGAACAGCACAAAGAATCAACGAGATTTCAAGTAACGCGGGCATAAACCACCTGGTACGGAAAACGCAGGACCGTGCGCAGTAAGTCCGGCGAAACAGTTGGGGAAAATCGAAGGGTGAATGGCGGCGCATTCTAGCTCAAATAACCAGCAAACGATATAAGCCGACTTTCAGGCCGAAAAACGAAGCGTCTCACCTAAAAAACACTGACTCAACACCAACGAAACGGAAACTAGCGGCGTGGATAAAACGGCTCTTCGCCTTCTGGGCGGGTTTTAAAACGTGGCTGCGCCCACAGGTACTGCTCTGGATATTTTGCGACTTCCTGCTCAATAAACTGATTCACCCGTAACGCGTCCTGGTATTCATCACCGGTGGGGTAACTGTCAAACGGGGGATGAATGATCAGCTCATAGCCTTTGCCACCTTCAAGGCGGCGCTGGGTAAAAGGAATAACTTGCGCGCGGCCCAAGTGTACAAACTTGCCAGTTGCGGTAACCGTGGCCGCGGGGACGTAAAAAAACGGCACAAAAATGCTGACCTTGGCACCTAGATCGCGATCCGGCGCATACCAGACTTTATTGCCCTTGCGCAGTTGCGTAACCATCGCGCGCACATTGTTACGCGGAATCGCAAGCCCTTTGGCATAGCCTTCGCGGCCCGTTTTTTGGACATAGTCGTACACAGGATTGCGGTGCGGGCTGTACATACCATCGTAAACCACGTGCTGGCCGAGCATCGCACTGCCAAGGTCAAGATGGGTAAAATGCGCACTGAGCAACAGCACGCCCTGGGGGGATTCTTTGATGCGCTGGAGATTGTCCTCGCCGCGCACAACATACAATCGACGCAAGCGCGATGCGGGCCAGAACCAGGCGATGCCGGTTTCAAATAACGCCATCGCGGTGGAGAAAAGATTTTCTTCGAGCAACGCCTGTCGCTCAGCGTCCGAACGCTCGGGAAAGCACAAACGGATATTGGTTTCGGCCATGGCCAAACGCTTTTTGTTGCGCCGTAACAGTGGATAACCAAGGCGCGCTATCTGGTATTGCCAGCGATAAGGCAATTGGACCAATAAATACCAGATAATAAAGCCGAGCCACGAGGGCCAGTGGCGCGGCGCCAGCAGGCCGCGCGGCATTCCTTTGATTAAGGCTCTAATCACCAGGGCTCAATCCCGCAATAAAATATTCAGCTCATCAACAACCTCTGCCCATTCGGCATCGTTTGCTAACGCCTCGCGTAAAAAAGTGGCCTGGGATTCAGTCCAGAAAGCCGCATTCGCCAGTGGCTCTGCTTGGGGTAAGGGATAATAGCGTTTAATAAACTGCTCAATATCGCTTTGGCTATTGGGCAAGCCCAACTGCGCAAAAAGCCCGCTGAGTGAATACACCGAGGTGTCCAGCATAATGAACCTCCGGGAAACTGCACCTGATCGACCAGGCTGCTAGCATAGTGGAAATTGCGCTTAATGGCTCGTGCTTTCCTGTGCCATCGCAGCCAGGCGCTGGTCTTTTTCCTGCCAGAGTTCATTAACCCACCGCTGAAAGCTTTCCCGAAATGCCGCATCGTTGGCGTAATCGCCCACCCACTCCGCCGGCAGGGGTCGCAGACACACATGCATTTGCACTTGCTTCACCCGGCCGCAGGCGTAATCCCAGTAAGTGGGGCGACCCTCGGGATAATAGAGGGTGACATCGAGCAGGCGGTGCAACTGACCATCCATCGCGGTTAACGCAAATGCCATTCCACCGGCGCGAGGAATCAACAGATGGGCGTAAGGAGACGCCTGCGCCCGATGTTTTTCCGGGGTAAAGCGCGTGCCTTCGAGAAAGTTAATAATCGTCACCGGATTGTGCCGATACTTTTCACAGGCGCGTCGGGTTTCGTCAATATCGCGGTCTTTAAGTGCAGGATTGCGCGCAAGCTCGGCCTTGGTATAACGCCGCATAAACGGAAAATCCAACGCCCACCAGGCCACCCCCAGCAGCGGCACCCAAATCAATGACTTTTTAAGGAAGAACTTGACGTAGGGTATACGGTGATTGAACACCCGCAACAACATCAGGATGTCTACCCACGACTGGTGATTAGCGATCATCAGGTACCATTCGTCACGGCGCAGATCCAGATCGCCCGCCACTTTGATAGCGGTCGGCAGCAAACTGGATTGATGCATACTGTTGACCGAGATCCAGGTACGCGCGATACCGTCGAGCCAGCGATTACAATATTTTTGATAGGCGGGAAAAGGTATTAACCATTTCGTCAGTGCCAGGGGAAAGAGCGGAATAAACGCGATGGTCGTGGTGACGATAAACAACAGCGTGGTGGCAACGCCGAGCAAGTGACGAAAAATAGACATACCGGTGACAACAGATTAGGGAACCTTCAGATTAGCAACTAGTCTTGCATAAGTCACTCGGACCCAACCGTTAAGGAAATTTTTATGGATCGATTACAAACACTTTGGCAAAACAATAAATCCCTGTTGTTATTTCTGCTGTTGATGATGGTATTTCGCAGCGCGGTTGCGGATTGGAATGACGTACCTTCCGGCTCCATGGAGCCCACCATCATTGTGGGCGATCGCGTGGTGATAAATAAAATGGCCTATGACCTCCGCATTCCTTTTACCACTGTCTCGCTCCAGCATCTGGCTGATCCTGTGCGCGGCGATATTATCGTTTTCGAATCAGCCGCAGCGACCAAGCGCTTGATCAAGCGCGTGATTGGTGTGCCCGGTGATCGTATCGCCATGGTGAACAATCGGCTGATCGTCAACGGCGAACCACTGGCTTATAGCGCGACGGCGGAAGCGAACATTTTTATGGAAACTTTGGCAGACCAGCAATACCGGGTGAAGCTTGAACACAGTAGTCCGGCGCAAGGTAATTTTCGCACCGTTACGGTACCCGAGGGGCATTATCTGGCACTGGGTGATAACCGGGCGAACAGCGCGGACTCACGGGTGATCGGCTTTGTACCACGCGCGGAAATTATCGGGCGCTCTCGCCAAGTGGCACTGTCGCTGGATTACGACCATTATTACCTGCCTCGCACAGAGCGCTTCCTGCAGCCGCTGTAATCAGCGGATCAACGCCCAGCCAGATCAGGCACGGACGCAATGCACACGCGATTGCGTCCCGTATCCTTACCTTCATACAACGCCATATCCGCCCGCTTTAAAACGCGCGCGAAGGTTTCATCCTGCTGCGTCATGGCCAGACCAATACTGACGGTCACCCGAATACCCTCATTGCCACCGCCGTGAAAGCTGTGCTGCTCAACCACCGCCCGCAGTTTTTCTGCAATCCCCCTGGCGGCAGCCGGAGTGGCACTCGGGCACAACAAAATAAATTCCTCACCGCCCCAGCGGCCGAGGTAATCACCCCGCCGAACATTGTTCATCAGCAACTCGGCAATCTGGGTCAGCACCAGGTCACCGACATCATGGCCGTAGCGGTCATTAATACGTTTGAAATGATCGATATCAATCACCATCACCGCCGCGTCCTTGCAGGTTTCACTCCCCGTGAACAGACGATTGCTGACCTGCACAATACCGGCACGGTTGTAGAGTCTGGTCAGCGAATCCGTGACTGATTGTATTTTGTAAGTCTCGGCACTACGGCGTAAGACGCGATGCTCGCGCCGCAGGTAAATCACCAGCCCCACTACCAGCGCATAACCGAAATAAGCCCACCAGGTAAGCCACGGCGGCGGCGCTACGACAATCTTCAGCGCAGGTTCTTTTTCGACCCAGGCACCGTTGCGGCTGCGCGCCTTCACCCGAAAAAAATACGTGCCCGAGCCAATGTTGGTATAGGTGGCCGTGGAACGCGTAGCGATATAGTTCCAGTTGCGGTCAAAGCCTTCGAGCATATAGGCATATTCGTTCGCGGCCGTACTGCGATAGTTAAGCGCTGCAAAGTCAAAGGAAAACATGATGTCGCGATGACTCAAGTGGACTTCCTGGGCTTCAACAATCGACGTTTTCAACGGTGCGTCGGGGCCGATAGCGGCATCTTTATTCAAGATCTGAAAGCGGGTGAGATGGACCGGAAAGTCAGGCTCCTGAGCCATCAGATCATCGGGATTAAACACGGTAAGCCCTTCGGTTCCGCCAAAATATAAGGTGCCGTCACTGGCTTTGAGTGCGGCATTGCGATTGAAGTGGCTGCCCGCTAATCCGTGTTCTTTGCCATAGACGCTCAGCTGATGGCTCTGGTGGTGGTGCTGTACCAGACCGTTGGTGGTAGTGAGCCACATATCCCCGGCGTTATCTTCGACGATGCCGGTCACCGTGGTGGATGGCAGCCCCTGCTGCACATCGAGATACGCAAAGGTCTGGCTTTCCGGATCATAAATGCTGACGCCCTGCTCCTGGGTGCCGATCCAGATGCGGCCCCGGCGGTCTTCAAAGAGCGAGCGAATATGGGCACCGCTGACGGACTTGCCATCTTTATTGCCACTCGGGAAATAGTCGAACTGTTGGGCGGCGGCATCCATCCGATTCAGGCCATGCAAAGTGCCAATCCATAAATCATTGTTGCGGGTGACCAGCAGGTCCCAGATAAAGTTGTCCGCCAGGGATTTTTCTTCTCCCTGTTTATTGCGATAGCTGGTAAAGCTGTCGGTATCGCGCAGGTACAAATTGAGCCCGCCGGTCTGGGTAGCGATCCACAGATTCTTGTGCTGATCTTCGGCGATATCCCAGACAAACTTGGAGCTGATACTGGCCGGGTCCTGCCCATCCGGGTAGTAGCGATAAAAAATATCCTGCGCTCGATCAAACCGGTGCAAACCACCGGCCCAGGTGCCGACCCACAGGTCGCCGACAGAATCTTCCCTGATCGCCAAAATAGCGTCCGCCATCAGCGCGTGTGGATTTTCCGGGTCGGCGCGATAGACCGTAAAAACACCCGTGGTCGGATCGAAATGATGCAGCCCACCCTCGGTGCCCACCCAGATGTCGCGGTTACGGTCTTCGTAAATCGTGGTAATCGAGTTATTGCTCAACCCGTGAGGATCGGTCTGCTTGGCCTGATAAGTGCGAAATACCTGTTTGGTACGGTTGTACAAACTGACACCGGAGGGGAAGCCACCAATCCAAAGATCGCCATTGCGGTCTTCGTAAATGGTGCGCAGTTGATTCGAGGCGACGGTGGTCGGATCGGAAGGCTCATGCAGAAAGCGTTCGAAAGTGCCCGTGGTTTTATCAAAACGCGCCAGGCCACCATGATCCAGCGCAATCCACATCTGACCGGTCCGATCCTTATGAATAAACGTAACCTCCCCCGAGTTAAGGGCGCCGGGATCGCGCGGGTCATAAGGGTAGTGTCGAAAACGTCCGGTCGCTGGCGAGTACACACTGATGCCGCGACCATAGGTACCCAGCCAGATATCGCCGTCATCATCCAGCGCGATGGACTTAACATCGTTGTAGGCGAGGGAGTTGGGATTATCTACTTCGTGCAAGAGATAGGTGAAGGCTTCGGTTGCAGGATCAAAAATCGCGGCGCCCATCCCCGCAGTACCCAACCACAATTTGCCGTCCGGCATGAACTTGAGCGCGCGGATTTCCTGATGGCTCAGGGATCGTTCAATCGGCGGGTCCGGGAAGAACATCCGCACTTGTTCACGATCGGGCGAGATCCAAAACAATCCGCGCGACGAGCCCAGGTACAGACTGTTGTCCGGCGCCACAACGAGGGTAGTAACCGAGGGAATACTGCCGCGCGCAATATGGTGAAAGCTGTCCGTGGTTGAGTCGTAACGACTGATACCACCGCGCGTGGCCACCCACATCACATCGTTGTGATCCAGCACCATGTTCCAGACATAGCTGGACGGCAGGGATAAAGGCTCATCCGCCACCGACTCATAAAACTTCAGTGACTGACCATCAAAACGGCCGAGTCCGTTTTCACTGGCAATCCAGATAAACCCGTGGCGATCCTGCACCACGGCATTAATACCACTGAGGGTATGGCTGTAATGATCCAGGTCGCGCAGGGGATTTTCAAAACGCGCGGCCGACGCAAGAGGGAGAGTCGCAAGATAAAGCGCGCCGCTGACCAACACCGTCAAAGCGCGTAGGAGGAGCCGATACCGGGATCGACGATTTTCTGTTGTTATTAGTTGGCGATCTCGCAGCACGTCAGCTTCGTCCCACTGATGGATATCTGCCTAAAACCAGGTGCGAACAATAGGATCCGCACTGTCGTCTTTAGCTTCCTAGCTATAGCACAGCTTCGCCAATTTTACTTGAAACCATACCCTTCTTAACGGACGGCCAGGTTTGCTTTGACGACCAAGTTGTCGGGTATCTCAGCGCTGTGCTGCGATACCCGATTGCGGGACTAAAAGTTGGTACCAACTAAGGGGCTGGTTTCCGCATCGTAATCAACACCGTCGATACCGAACCCGAACAGCCGCAGGAATTCGGCTTTATAACCGGCAAAGTCGGTTAATTCGAACAGGTTTTCTTCGGTCACCTGCTCCCAGATTTCCTCAACCTGACGCTGCACCGATGGATCAAGCTCCAGTTCGTCAACGCGATAGCGACCATCATCATCAAGACGCGGATTGTCGTTGTACAAACACTCGGTAAACAAGCGCTGGATTTGCTCGATACAACCTTCATGGGTGCCCTGCGCTTTCATCACCTTAAACAAAATAGCCAGGTATAACGGCATCACCGGAATCGCTGAGCTGGCTTGGGTAACAACGGCTTTAAGCACCGCCACCCGCGCTTTGCCGCTGTATTTATTGCTCAGTTCACGGGCTGCACGATCCAGGTCTTCTTTGGCTTTACCGATGGTGGCACGACCGTAGATCGGCCAGGTCAGCTTGTCACCGAGGTAGGTGTAGGCCACGGTTTGAAAGTCATCGGTCAGCAGATCGGCATCCTTCAATGCATTAATCCACAGCTCCCAGTCTTCACCGCCCATGACCTTAACGGTGTGGGCAATTTCCTCATCCGACGCCGGGTCGATAGAGATATCAGAAATTTTCAATGTATCTGTGTTGAGGTTTTTAGAGGTATAGGTTTGACCAATAGGTTTTAAGACCGAGGCGTAAACCTCGCCGGTTTTAGGGTCGGTGCGCCGGGGCGAGGCCAGGCTGTAAATAACCAGATCTACTTTGCCGATGCTGTTTTTCAGCTCGTTGATCACCTGCTCTTTACAGGCATCGGAGAAGGCATCGCCATTGATCGTCTGGGCATATAAACCCGCCGCTTGGGCCGCATCATGAAAGGCAGCGGTATTGTAATAACCGGCTGACGCGGTCTTGGTTTCTGTGGGTTCTTTCTCAAAACAAACGCCCAAAGTAGCGGCGCCGCCACCAAAAGCGGCGGTGATGCGCGAGGCCAGGCCAAAGCCGGTGGAGGACCCGAGTACCAGCACTTTTTTAGGCGCTCCGGCAACCGGGTCCTTGGCTTGGGTAAAAGCGATCTGCTCCTGGACATTGGCCGCACAACCCTGAGGGTGTGCGTTGGTGCAAATAAAACCGCGTACTTTTGGTTTGATAATCATAAACTTGTCCTATTGATAGAATCCGGGCCGTAAATAATGGGCGCATTATAGGGTGCTGCCGGACAGAAAGCAGCTTTTCATACCCTTATGGTCAATCACTTGCTGGCCAGAACAATCTCGCTCGTGATCTACTGAGGCGTTATCCAGGACGGGATCGGGGCTGCCAGCACCATCCGTTAATCGAAGCAGAGGAGTCGCTTATGTTCTATCCCATGTTTGCCATGGTGGTGCTCACTTTTATCGTCACTCTCTATCTGGTTTACGTCCGCGTCCAAGCGGTGCGCGCGCATCAGGTGCCCCTCCGTTATTTTCGCCTCAACAGCAGTTCCGTTGAGCTGCCGGCACAGGCCGCCGCCGCAGGGCGTCACTACAGCAATTTGTTTGAAGTTCCCCTGCTGTTTTACGTCACGTGCCTGGTGGCCATGCAGGTGGGCTTACAAGGCCCTACCATGGTCACCCTGGCTTGGATTTTCGTGATTTCGCGCATCTTTCACGCATTGATTCATCTGAGCTACAACAAAGTCGCCCATCGGACGCTGGCATTTGCCATCGGCGTCTTCTGCATCCTGATTATGTGGCTCTTGATGGCGCTCACGCTGGCCTGAGCCCCTCAGCGCAACAGCTGTCCAGGGCAGGGCCTCACTGGTAACGCGCGGTATGGAGCCAGTGACCTGCCTTTATCTCGTCGCGGTAAATGCGCTTTCGTATGTTGATCCGCGCTTGCTTGGGTTTTATCTGCGGTTGCTTCGGTATCCAATACCGCTTTTGTCTTATCCCGGTCTCGCCGGTTCAGGCTGGCCTCGCGGCAGCAGCCGTATTTTTTTACCCCTGCCCTAGCGACTGGCGCCGCGCAAACACGTAGAATAGCCCGGTCATTTTCGCGTTATGCGGTTGCGCTACGCCTCTGCCTAAATCCCTCGTGGTAGCTCCATCTATGATTCCCAGTATTCGCCAAACATCTCCCGTCCAGGCTTTGTATCTGAATTTTATTCACACCTTGCGCGCGCAAGGGTTCAGCGGTGAACTCAATCCTGACTACGCCAACCGCACCGTGTTGGCAACGGATAACTCCATCTACCAGGTGTTGCCCCAGGGCGTGGTTTATCCACGCTCCAGCGCTGACCTGGTGCTGTTGACCAGGCTCAGCCAGCGAGAACCGTTTCGTGAGATCGTACTCAGCCCGCGCGGCGGCGGCACCGGCACCAATGGCCAATCCCTGAGCGATGGTTTAATTGTCGATACCTCCCGCTTTATGAATCGCATTCTCGAAATTAATGCCGAGGAGCGCTGGGTGCGGGTGGAATGCGGGGTGGTAAAGGATCAGCTGAACGCGGCCATTAAACCCTATGGTTTATTTTTTGCGCCGGAGCTGTCGACCAGTAACCGCGCCACTATCGGCGGCATGATTAACACCGATGCCTCGGGCCAAGGCTCTTGCCGCTACGGCAAAACCCGCAATCACGTACTTGCGTTGCGTACGGTATTGCTCGATGGCAGCGAATGGACGTCCGCGCCGCTGAGCGACGACGAATTAACCGCGACCTGCGCACGGCAGGATCGTATTGGACAGATTCACCGGGTCATTAACGACATTGAACGCGAGCACCGCGCTTTAATAGCCAAAAAATTTCCACCGCTAAACCGCTGCCTGACCGGTTACGACCTGGCCCATATCCGCGATGAAGAAGGCCGTTTTAACCTCAACAATATTTTGTGCGGCAGCGAAGGCACGCTCGGCTTTATTACCGAAGCCAAACTCAATTTACTGCCGATTCCGCGCTACTCGGCGCTGGTTAACGTCAACTACCGCAACTTCAATGCGGCATTGCGTGATGCCGCGCAATTGATGAAAGCCAACCCGACGTCGATTGAAACCGTGGATTCAAAAGTGCTCAACCTGGCGATGAACGATATCGTCTGGCACAGCGTTGCCGATTTTTTCCCAGCCGCGGGTGGCGAAAAAATTCAAGGCATCAATCTGGTGGAGTACACCGCTGACGATGAGCAAGAGTTGCGCACGCACGTCGACCAGCTCACCGCGCAACTTGAGCAGTCGTTGGCGACGGATCCAAGTGAATCGCCGCTCGGGGAAGACACCGGTCGTATGGGCTACAGCATTGCCTGGGGCAATGACGCGGTCAATAAAATCTGGGGCATGCGCAAAAAAGCAGTGGGCTTGCTCGGCAATGTGGCCGGCGAAGCACGCCCCCTGCCGTTTGTCGAAGACACCGCCGTACCGCCGGAAAATCTCGCTGATTTTATTATGGAATTCCGCCAACTCCTGGATGAGCACCAATTAAGTTACGGCATGTTCGGCCACGTCGATGCCGGGGTGCTCCACGTCCGTCCGGCGCTGGATATGAAAGATCCCGCGCAGGAAAAACTGGTGCGCGTCATCACCGATCAAGTGGTCGCCCTGACACAAAAATATAACGGGCTGCTGTGGGGCGAACATGGCAAGGGTGTGAGATCTGAATACGCGCCCCAGTTTTTTGGCGAACTCTATCCGCAATTGCAGCGTATTAAATACGAGTTCGATCCTTACAATCAGTTGAACCCGGGCAAAATTGCTACGCCCCTTGCGGACCTGGAGCTGTTAAAAATTGACGGCGTCACTACGCGCGGTCAGGAGGACCGGAAGATCCCCGTCGCCGTGTGGGACGCTTACAGTGAAGGTATGCACTGTAACGGCAACGGCCTGTGTTTTAACTGGAATCCCAACGATGCCATGTGCCCTTCCTGGAAAGGCACACGCGAGCGGATTCACTCGCCTAAAGGACGGGCGTCACTGATCCGCGAATGGTTGAAACAATTAAGCGATCGCGGCGTTGACCCACTGGCAGAAAGTCACGCGGTGAAGCGCTCAAACTTTTTGCTCACCCTGCCCTCGCGCATTAAAAATAGCTGGCAGAAACGACAGGGCCAGTACGATTTCTCCCACGAAGTGCACAACTCGATGGTGGGCTGCCTCGCGTGTAAGTCCTGCGCAGGTCAGTGCCCGATTAAAGTGGATGTGCCCGAGTTTCGCAGTAAATTTTTCGAACTCTATTACGGTCGTTATCTGCGCCCGCTTAAAGATTATTTTATTGGCGGACTGGAATACATGGTTCCGGCGCTGGCACGCGTACCCTGGCTGTACAACACCTTGATGAAACCCCGCTGGGTTCAAAAGCTGATGGCTAAGCTGGTCGGTATGGTGGACAGCCCGCAGCTCAGCGGCATTCTGCTCGATAGAGAAATGCAGACGCTGGGCGTCCCTTACGCCAGTCTGGAAAATATTGCGCAGTTGTCGAGTGAACAACAAGCCCGCGCTGTCATTATCGTGCAGGATGCGTTTACCAGTTATTTTGAAACGACGGTCGTGATTGACGCGCTGAAGCTGATCCAACAGCTGGGTTTTATTCCTCTGTTGACGCCGTTCAAACCCAACGGCAAGCCGCTGCATGTGCACGGTTTTTTAAAGGCTTTTTCTCGCGCCGCCAATAACAATGCCACCATGCTGAATGGCCTGGCGTCCTGCGGGATTCCTCTGGTCGGCCTGGAGCCCGCCATGACCCTCGCCTATCGCGGTGAATACAAAAAACTGTTAGGTGCCCATGCGCCCAAGGTGATGCTGGTTCAGGAATGGCTCGTCACCCAGCAAGACAGTCTGCGCAGCCAGGCGGATAAATTTAATGCCGCTGATTTTTCGCTGTTGGCGCACTGTACGGAAAAAACCAATGCGGTGAGTTCGATCCAGAATTGGCAGCAGGTCTTTGCCGCGCTGGGTCAGACGCTGACGCTGCTCGATACCGGCTGCTGCGGTATGGCCGGCACCTACGGTCACGAAGCCGTGAATGTCGACACCTCTAAAAAGATCTACCAGCTGTCCTGGGCCGAACCCGTTAATAACCCTGCCAATACGCAGCGCCTGGTGGCTTCCGGTTACTCTTGCCGCAGCCAGGTAAAACGGATTGACGACGTGAGGATTCCTCATCCCTTGCAGGTGCTGTTGGGACAAATCAAACCTCACTCCTAACTTATTCATTCACATAAAAAGGCGTAAATCCATGAACGGCCATGCAATCGTTTTTGCTTTATCCGCATCTCTTCTTCTATCAGCCTGCGGTCAGGACGAACCCTGGACGCACCTGCTGGACGCAGAGTTAAGCCAATGGAACACCTATCTGGGTACGCCCAATCCTGAAACCCAGGTCAGCGACCTGCCCAAAGATGAACAGGGTAACTACACCCAACCCATCGGCCACGGCAAAGATGAAAAAGGGGTATTCACGGTCAGCCTGGTTGATGGTGAGCCGGTGTTGCGCATTACCGGCGAAATTTACGGCAGCATTTACACCCGCGAGGAGTTTGAAAATTATCACCTGAGCGCCCAATTCAAATGGGGCTCACAAAAATGGCACCCACGCCTGGATCTCGAACTGGATACCGGCATTCTCTACCACGGCACCGGCGCCCATGGTGTCGACTATTGGAAAGCCTGGCCGCTCTCGCAAGAGTTGCAAATCATGGAGCAAAGCAACGGCGACTGGTGGACCATTGCCGGTTCACAAATTGATATTCGCTGTGCCCAGGTCGACGGCGAAGAAGTGCCCCGCTATAACCCCAAAGCCAAGTCCATCAGCTTTGGTCCGGGCGGCGCGGGCATCACCTGTCGCCGCAGCCACGACATGGAAAAACCCATGGGCGAGTGGAACACCGCCGAGCTGATCACCTATGGCGACAAAAGCTTGCACATCATTAATGGCGAAGTGGTTATGGCACTGACCAATTCCCGCTACACTGATGCCAACGGTCAGGAAAAACCCCTCACCAAAGGTAAAATTCTGCTGCAAAGCGAAGCCGGTGAAGCGTTTTTCCAGAAGATAAAAATCAAACCGATTACGGGCATTCCCGCCCAGTATCAGCATTACTTTGACGAGCAATAACATTAATTAAGTGACGCTCGCCGGCCCGCGCGAGCGTCGTCAATACGGATACCTGTGTTATGTCTATGAATATCCTGCTGCGGATCAGTGCTGGCGCTCTAGCCATTATTTTGCTCTTCTTTGCCGCGCTTCAAATTAATGATCCGGACCCTGTGCTGTGGACAGGCTACTACTTAGCCTGCGCGGTTCTACCCACGCTGGTTATCTTCCAGCGCTTCAGCTACCCGCTGTTCTGGGGCTGCGTGGCAGTCAGCTTCGGCGTTGTCTGCCTCTATATTCCCGGCACCCTGGAATATTTGCGTCATGCCGCTGAAGAACCCTTGATGCAGAGCATGAATCCGGAAAAGCCTTACATCGAAGAAACCCGTGAACTGATAGGTGGCGCCATCACCCTGGCGATCCTGTTTCTGACCTTGCTGTTGTTCCACAAACTGCGCCCGCGCACCTGAACGCAGGGATGAAAGGGGTTTGAGCGGTGCTTAGGCACCGCAGCAAACACCCCCACTGCCGTACGAATCTGCTATGATTTCGCCCCATTCCTGTCATCCAGCCTAGCGGAAAATCACTGACTCATGAGCCTTGCTGATCAAGTTTTAGCGGTAAACAACGACCTGCCCATACGCACCGACCAACCCGTTCACAGCGGCAAAGTGCGCTCGGTTTATTGGCTGACAGCGGCCGACAGCCAGCGCTTGATTGCCGAGCGTAAGTATCCCGTCCCGGCGGATACCCCACTCGCCATCATGGTCATCAGCGATCGTATTTCCGCGTTTGACTGCATCTGGCACGGCGAGGGCGGATTGCAGGGCGTGCCTGGCAAAGGCGCGGCCCTGAACAGCATTTCCAACCACTGGTTTAAATGTTTTTGTGAGCAGGGCCTGGCCGACAGCCACATCCTGGACATCCCTCATCCATTTGTCTGGATTGTTCAAAAAGCGCGCCCGATTAAAATTGAAGCCATCTGCCGGCAGTACATCACCGGCTCCATGTGGCGCGCCTATAGCAAAGGCGAGCGTGAATTTTGCGGTATTACCCTGCCGGAAGGCTTACAAAAAGATCAGCCGCTGCCGGAATTACTGATCACCCCATCGACCAAAGGCATACTGCGCGGCATTCCCGGCGTGCCGGAAGCGGACGACGTCAACATTACCCGTGCAGATATTGAAAGGAACTTTGCCGCTTTCGGTTTTAACTCCGTCGACGATATTGCGCTCTACGAAAAGCTGCTCAAACAGGGCTTTGGCGTTATCAGTGATGCCCTGAGCGAACTGGATCAGATTTTTGTCGATACAAAATTTGAATTTGGTTATGTACGCGACCAAAGTGGCAATGAAAAACTGATCTATATGGATGAGGTAGGCACACCGGATTCATCGCGCATCTGGGACGGTGCCGCCTATCGCAGTGGAAAAATCATCGAGCGCTCCAAAGAAGAGTTTCGTCAGGAACTGCTTAACTGCTTCCCCGATCCCGATATTCTGTTAAACAAAGAACGCATGGCCGAGCGCGAAGCCCTGGCGCGGGACAATGCCCTGTCCACCGAAGTGCTTATGCGCGTAGCAAAAACCTATCTGGATATTGCCGAAAAAATCGTCGGTCATCCGGTGCAATTATCGGCCAACCCGAAAGTGGAAATTATCGACATCCTGCGCAAGGAATACGATCTGATTCATGCAGAAAGCTAAAGCTCAGGCGGGCGCTGTAACTTCAGGCGGTCTGCCTGCGGTTGGCGCGCCCACCCTGCACTCACTGACGAGCGCAGGCGCTAAAACTTTAAAAAAAGCCGAAAGAAAACAACAGGCGAAAAGTGCCGCATCATTTATAACAATAGAATCCGCTCGATATGAACGCGGGCGGTAAGCAGATTTTTCCACCGTCGGTAGAGCCTCTACAGCGTAAGAATGGTAGATCATCATGAGTTTGTTAAGCCGCTGGTTTAAATCCAAAACTGCTCCTGCTGCAAAAGTTGCCAAAGCGACCACCCCCACGCTCGATCAACAGACACCGCAGGAGCTTGCCACCTTCGCTGCCGCTACTGACAATGACAACGTGCGCAGTGAGGCGATTGCTCGCTTGGATTATTCGCCCGAGTTATTGCAGCTCGCACAAAACCCCGACAGTCGAGTACATCTGCCGGCGCGCAAACACTTAGGCGAACTCCTGGAACAAGGCAACCTCACCGCCGAACAGGTAGCGACCGACGTACCCAATCAAGGCGACCTGCTGGCACTGGTCGGATTTTCCCGTGCGGCAACTCTGGCTGTGATCGCCACTATCAGCGACCCCAGCCTGCTGCTACAACTGGCCTGCGAAGGTACAACGACGCAGATTCGTCAGGCCGCGGCAACGCGCATAACAGCGCGCGCTCAATTGGAGCAACTCTGCAAGCACGCCCAAGGCAAAGATAAATCCGTTTTCAAAATCGCAAAACAGGCACTTGACGCTATCAAGGCCGACGTAAACCTGCACCTCGAAGCCCAAGCAGCACTCACGCAAGTTTGTGAAAAACTGGAAAAGCTCGCCCGCTTGGAAGCCGACAATCTCTTTAAGGCCAAGCTGGAATTGCTGGCCGCCGAAGGGCAGCCTTTAGCCGCTCAAGCCAACGCAGAATTGCAGCGGCGCTATACCGCGGCGCTCGATGCCTGCCGCCAACAACTCACCAGCAAAGCGCAACACCTGGCCCAACAACAGGAACAACAACAAGAACAAGTCGCTCTTGCTCAGCAGGCAAATACCTTTGTCGACACAGCACTGAGCGACTTGCATCAACTGATCGCCGAACTCTACGCGTTAGACGCGCTGACGCCCGAACAAGCGGCACTCTACCAACAGCAATTGGCCGATCTGGAGCGCGCACTTGCTATTGCCAGTGGTGATGACATCGCCCCCACCCGTACCCATCAGCACTTTGCCACCGCCCACGATTACGCCAGTGATTTACTCGCAACCTCAGCCCGGAACGGCACCATTAAACAGCTGACACAAACGGTGAGCAGTGATGCCGATGCGCAAGCGTCGGCCGCTTATAAACATTTATGCGCGCAGGTCGCGGCTGCTCACCGGCTCTATCCTCATCATGTTCCCGACGCCATCATCGCCGCTGGCACCGCCACCGAGTCATGGCAGAGCCGTAAAGCGCAGGCAGAGCAACGCCAGAAAAAATCCGTGCAGGATATCGTCGAACTGACCCGCAGAGGTTTGCGCGCTGCGCAGCAAGGCATGGTGCGCAAAGCCCGAGGTTGCTACAACGAAGCGCAAGAAAAAAGTGCCGCCCTAAGTAATCTTCCCGCCGGGGTTAAGAGCAAAGTTGATGAGTTGCACCAGGCCATTGAGCGCTTGAGTGACTGGCATGACTTTGCGGTAACGCCCAAGAAGAAAGAATTAATCACCCACATGCAGAGCCTCAGCAGCAGCTCACTCAATCCAGCCGATCTCGCTGAAAAAATTCACGCCTTGCAAGATGAATGGAAAGAACTCAGCCGCGGTGTGCATCAGGACGATGAAGACCTGTGGCATGAATTTCAGCAGGCGGCCCAGCTCGCCTTCGCACCCTGCAAGGTGTATTTCGACGCGCAGGCGCAGACCCGTGCCGCCAATTTAGAAAAGCGCCGGGAGTTAGTGACGCAGTTGCAGACTTATCTGACTGCGTATGATTGGCAGGCACCCATCTGGAGCGACGTAGAAAAAACGTTGAAAGTCGCGCGCCAGGAGTGGCTCAGCTATTGGCCCGTGCCGCGTAAAGCGGCCGAAGAATTACAGACCGTTTTTGACACATTGATGGAACAGCTGCACCAGAAAATCAAAACCTATCAAAGCAACAATAAAGCGGCCAAGCTGGAATTCATTGAGCAGGCAAAAGCCTGGGTCAGTGCCGAGGATCTGCCCCAGGCCATCGAGCAGGCCAAACGCCTGCAGGCGCAATGGAAAACCATTGGCAAAACCTTTGCGCGCGAAGACCAACAACTCTGGCGTGAATTTCGCAAACACTGCGATGCCATCTTTGCGCGCCGCGCTGACGAAATTGCGGCAGTAAACCACGAGCGGCAAGCGCAACTTGACCAGGCCCACGAATTAATTGCGCAGGCCGCCCACCTCAGCGAGCAGCCGGCCGCAGAACTTGTGCTTGCCGAGCAGCGTGTGGATGAGCTCAAAGGTCGATTTAACACCCTGCAGCTGCCCAAAGATAAGGCCCGCCCACTGGCAGCCGAACTGGATGCCGTTTTGAACCGCATCGAACGCAAGATCATTGCCGAGCGCAACCGCGCAGCCATTCAAAGCTGGCAGGATCTTTTTAAACTAAGCGACAGCCTGCGGCAGTATGAACTGGCAGTATTAACCCAGGCGCCGAGCCTCGAGCAGCAGCGCGATAGCTGTCGTCAACATTTGGATACTGCACCAGCCTTACCCGAAGGCAGCCTGGGCATACTTCAGCGACGCCTGATGCAGGCTGATGAACTGACCTCCGAGGTACAGCCGCAAAACCAACAGATGCTGCGGCTACTCTGTATCCGGGCTGAGATTCTGCTGAATCAGGAAAGCCCTCCAGAAGATCGGGCTCTGCGAATGAATTATCTTATGCAGCAGTTGCAGCAGGGTTTAGGGCAACAGGAGGCGACCACCGAGTCACTGGCGTATGAATGGATCAGTGTTGCCGCGGTGAGTGATGCGGACTATCAACCGTTATTTACCCGTTTTATGCAGGCCTTATCCAGTGACCCGCAGGTCAACTGGCAGCGCTAGTTTAGTTACTGCACATCGAAGTCTGACTCACTCCCAGGCTTACGCAGTTTTAGAGGATTTTAATGTGGCCAAGCAACCCGTAAGTTTATTAATGAAGTCGGTGGACAGTAAGCGTTTAGCCTTTGATCGCCCCGTCGCGAGTCAAATATTTAACTTGATTCGCGATGCGATCGTGAGCATGGAGCTACTGCCGGGCCAGATGATTTCTGAAACTGCCCTTGCGGAACAGTTTGGCGTCAGTCGCACTCCCGTGCGCGAAGCACTCATTCAACTGGCCAATATCGGCTTTGTCGAAGTGCTTCCGCAACGGGGCACCTATGTGTCCAAATTCAGCCTGGAGAAAATCCTGGAGGCGCGCTTTATTCGCGAGGCTCTGGAACTCGCAGTGGTCATGCATGTTGCTGAAAATGTCACGCCGGAAATTATTCAGTCACTGGAAAAAATTGTCGCCGAACAAAAAGCCGCGGCGCAGGAAGAAAATCCTCTGGCGTTTCAGAAACTGGATGACCTGTTTCACCAAACCCTGGCGAACTTCACCGGCTACAGTCGCGCCGCCGCATTGATGGAAGCCGAAAAAGCCCACATGGATCGGGTGCGCAATCTCAGTCTGCATGTGCGCGGACAATACAAGCGCGTGTTAACTCAGCACGCGGCCATCATTAAAGCCATTAAGACGGGCTCAGCCGAAAAAGCAGCGGAAGCGATGAGTGTGCATATGAAGGATGTGTACAACATTCTGCAGGTGATCCCGCAAGATCACCCGGAATATTTTCAGGAGTAAAGCTGTCAGGCTACGGTATTGCTCAGGGTGCCAATCGCGTCGACGGTAATGGATACCCGATCGCCGGATTGCAGGGTGAAATTGCCACCTGGCACAATACCGGTACCCGTCATCAACAGCGCGCCATGGGGAAAGCTACACTCGCGAAATAAATAATTCGCCAATTCTTCAAAGCTACGCTTGATCTGGTTGATCGCAATGGCACCTTCATAAATAACGGCTCCCGCGCGCTCAATCACCAATTGAATTTCCGTTTCGCTTGCCAGCGGGGCCGTGGTTACCAGAATACAAGGCCCTAATGCCGCACAGCCGTCATAGGTTTTTGCCTGGGGCAGGTAGAGCGGATTTTCACCTTCAATACTGCGCGAACTCATGTCATTACCGATGGTATAACCGATAATTTTTCCGCTGCTGGATAACGCCAACACCAGCTCCGGCTCGGGTACATCCCAGGTAGAATCGCGACGGATTCTGACCATTCCACCCGGCCCGGCAATACGCGCTTGCGTGGCTTTAAAAAATAACTCCGGGCGCTCAGCTGCATAAACGCGCTCATAAAAATCGGCCCCACCCGCTTTTTCACTTTCCTTCTGGCGCTCTTGCTTACTGCGAAAGTAGGTAACCCCGCTGGCCCATAATTCCTGGCTGTGAATCGGTGCCTGTACATTTGCCAACAGTTGCTCGGCATTGTTGACCGGCTCATTCAGCTTGATATGCCGCAGCGCTTTTTCATACAAGTTGTCGTCATTGATAAACGCGTCCCAGCTTTCGCCTTCCAGCAAATAAAAACTGTCATCCTGCTCAAGCAAAATGCCCTGCTGCAATTTGTAAATTTTCATTGTCAATCTCCACTCAAGCTGCGATGAATAGATGAAGCACGTACACGGTTAACGCGGCGCTTACGCCCATGATTAACGTGCCGAGCGTATGGGTACGATAACCCGTGCGCACATCCATTCCTGATAATTGTGTCACTACCCAAAAGAAACTGTCGTTCGCATGAGACATTACCGCCGAACCCGCACCGATAGCCACCACCACGAGGGCCGATTCAAAACCGCCACTAAAACCGAGCACTTCCATCAGCGGTGCAATAATCGAGGCCGTGGTAATGATGGCAACCGTCGAAGAACCTTGCGCGGTTTTAATCGCGGCGGCAATTAAAAACGGCAGCCAGATACCAAGGTTCCATTGCGCAACAGTAGCGCCAAAGCTTTCTGCAATTCCCGAGTTTTGTAACACCTTGCCAAAAATACCGCCGGCACCGGTAATCAAAATAATAGAGGCAGCACCGGTGAGCGCTTTGCCAATCCAGCCATCCATCGACAACATCGAACAGTCGAGTTTTTTGGGCAATAACAATGCAAGAAAAACCCCCACGAGTAATGCAACAAAGGGCTCACCCAAAAACATAATCGCATCTTTGACGAGGTTATCTTCCCAGGTTGTCAGCTTGACCAGCGACTTGGCGACGATCAACACAATCGGTACGAGTATCGGTAAAACGGACTTCACTACACCTGGAGTTTCTTCATGTTTTTGCACGGGAGACTCCTCCCCCATTACGGCGGTCGGGTCAATATAAATACGTGATACATAAAAGACCGCAAATAGAATGCTGACTGTCAAAGCTACAAAACTGACCGGGAGACCTACTAGCAGCACCTGCCCTAAATCAGCACCCAGAATTCCGGCAGCGGCAATCGGGCCGGGTGTGGGTGGAATCATGGTGTGCGACACTGTCAGTCCAAGTCCCAGGGCAATCGCAGCGCCCGATAAGGTAATACCGGCTTTTTTACACAGCGAACGATTGAGCGGCGAGAGCAGCAAAAAACCACTGTCAGCGAAGACGGGAATGGAAACAACGTAGCCCATAGTACCCATCGCGGGAGCTACATTTTTTCTGCCGACACAGCGCAGAATTTTTTCGGCAATGACGTAAGCACCGCCGGTATTTTCCAGAAAGGCACCGATAATGACACCGAGAATAATGATCAGGCCAATACCACCCAAGGTACCGCCAAAACCTTCATTCACGGATTGAATAATCAGGTCAACCGGCATGCCTGCTAAAAAACCATACAGAAGTGCTACCACCAGCAACACGATAAAGGGGTGGATCTTCAGTCGGGCCGTCAGCACCACAATGAGCACGACGCAAAACAATAGATAAACAACGGGCATGGTGACTCCTTATATTTATTATTGGTGCGTGATATTTATTCTTCGTGCGGTGAAATATTCCTGTATCAACACGCACGGTAACGCGCTACGGCAACCACGCCGCTGATGATTCAAACTTGCCTGTTTGTCGTGTGCAAAACTCCCTGAGGTCTTCCTTAATGTAAATCGCGATCTACCGTAGAGCCGGATTTGCCCACCAGCACCGTCAGGTCAGCGCCCTTCTCTGCCTGCTCCACATGATCCAGATAGATCTTGACGTAACCGCGAGTCGCTCTCGGCTCGGGCGCTTGCCAGTGGGTGCGCCGACGCGCCAGCTCTGCATCGGACACGTGCAAATGCAACCGCCGCTCCGCCACATTTAATTCAATCTCATCGCCATCCTGTACCAACGCCAGGGTGCCACCGATGGCTGACTCCGGCGAGACGTGCAGCACTACTGTGCCGTAGGCAGTTCCACTCATGCGTCCGTCGGAAATCCGCACCATATCCTTGACGCCTTGCAAGATAAGCTTTTTAGGTAAATCGACGTTGCCCACTTCCGGCATACCGGGATACCCTTTTGGCCCGACGCCTTTCAGTACAATGACGCTGTTTTTATCGATAGGTAGATCCGGGTCGTCAATGCGTGCGTGATAATCTTCCATACTTTCAAACACCACAGCCAAACCGCGATGCTGCATTAATTCTGGCGTCGCCGCCGACGGTTTGATCACCGCACCGTTTTCACACAGATTACCTTTGAGTACCGCAATACCCGCCGCAGGATTTAACGGATTGTCGCGTGTGCGAATCACATCCGGGTTATAGCATTGCGCGCGCTGATAATTATCTGTCAGCGTTTTACCGTTAGCGGTGATACAACCTTCGTGCAGCAAGTCACCCAGGGCGTTAATCACCACGCCCAAACCGCCGGCATAATAATAATCTTCCATCAAATATTTTCCGGAAGGCATCAGGTTAACCAGCAGTGGAATATGCCCGCCAATGCGGTCGAAATCTTCCAGACAAAGATCGACGCCTATACGTCCGGCAATCGCTTGCAGGTGAATAATAAAATTGGTGGAGCCGCCCACGGCAGCGTTAACCACAATCGCGTTATCGAAGGCGGGGCGGGTAAGAATGTCGCTGAGTTTTAAATCCTCCTGCACCATTTCTACGATGCGTCGACCCGCCATTTGTGCCATGACTTTTTTACGCGAATCCACGGCAGGAATAGAAGACGCACCGGCCAAAGTTAGGCCTAAGGTTTCCGCCATAGTCGCCATGGTCGATGCCGTACCCATGGTGTTGCAGTGTCCCGCACTGCGCGCCGCACACACTTCTGCCTCTAATAAATCTGCATCAGAAAATTCGTGGGTATCCTGCTTCTCTTTAATTTTCCAATTGAACGAACCTGATCCTATTTCGCCCCCGCGAAATTTTCCGTTGAGCATGGGCCCGCCGGGAACAACAATCGTGGGCAGATCCACACTCGCCGCGCCCATAATCAGGGCCGGAGTGGTTTTATCGCAGCCGGTGAGCAGCACTATGCCGTCGAGCGGGTTAGCGCGAATCGACTCTTCCACATCCATACTGGCCAGGTTACGGAACAGCATGGTGGTCGGGCGCATAATGGTTTCACCCAGCGACATCACCGGAAATTCAAAGGGCACGCCGCCTGCTTCGAGAATACCGCGCTTGACGACTTCGGCAATATCGCGCAAATGGCCGTTGCAAGGCGTCAATTCTGACCAGGTATTACAAATGCCGATAACCGGTTTACCGCGAAAATAATCATCGGGATAACCCTGATTACGCAACCAGGAGCGATGGACAAAACCCATCTTATCGTTGCCGCCAAACCACTCTTGGCTACGTAGCTTTTTTTTATCTTTCATAGACTGCTCACATATTTATTATTCGCTCGGCACCGCCGACCTGCAAAGGTCACCGCCGATGTGGAAATTGATAATTACTGACCATTAACCCGTGTAGAGATCGCCCGCGGAAGGCGCACCCGGGCCGGACATTTCTCCGACCCGGTATTGCAGTGCGCCTGCGTTAGCTCAAGGAATCATTGGTGAGCGCGCCGTTTATTGTTCTTGTTAACCGCAACGGGTTTGAATTTTTTAACGCATCGGGTAACAGCTGCTCGGGGTAATTCTGATAGCAGACCGGACGCAAGAAGCGCCAGATCGCTGCGGTGCCCACGGACGTAAAGCGGGCATCGGTAGATGCCGGAAAAGGCCCGCCATGGACCATGGATGGACAGACTTCAACACCGGTGGGGAAACCGTTAATCACCAAGCGCCCTACCCGCAGCGTCAGCTGATCAATCAAGGTTTGATAATCAGCCAACTCGCCTTCGGCACAATGCACGGTAGCGGTTAACTGACCCTTAAGATGATTGACGACAGTCAATAGCTCATCGACATTTTTACAGGTCACCAACAGCGAGATAGGGCCAAAAATTTCTTCGTGTAAATCCGGCTGCGCCAGAAAATGTTCGGCGCTGGTGCGCAGCAAACAAGCTTGGGCGCGATGCCCTTCGGCGTCGGTCACAGCTTGTCCACAAGCGACGAGTTTGACACCGTCAATCGCGCTATAACGCTCAACACTATCAGCATAGGTGGTACAGATACGCGCGTTGAGCATGACCCCGGCGTCGACCACGGCCAGCGCTTTGGCCGCTTCGCTGATAAACGTTTCCAGCTCATCGCTATCAATGGCGAGCACCACGCCCGGATTCACGCAAAATTGACCCGTGCCCATGGTCAGTGAGCTGACAAATTGTTGCGCAATAATGGCCGCCGATGCCCGCAGCGCGCGCGGCAACAAGACCACCGGATTAATACTGCCCATTTCTGCAAAGACAGGAATCGGCTCGGGCCGTGCCGCAGCCAATTTATACAGCGCCATACCGCCACCATAGGAGCCGGTAAAGCCCACCGCTTTTACCTCCGGCGCTTGCACTAGCTGCTCGCCCACGTCGTTGCCCACGCCCATCAACAGCGAAAAAATACCGGGGGGCAGATCGTGTGCTTCCGCTGCGCGAGCGATGGCGTGAGCGACTAATTCAGAAGTACCCGGATGAGATGGGTGCCCTTTAACCAGTACCGGGCAACCCGCAGCCAACGCTGATGCCGTATCACCACCGGCCACGGAAAATGCCAGCGGAAAGTTGCTGGCCCCAAACACAGCCACTGGCCCCAACGCCTGATTAACCGAGCGCAGATCAGGCCGTGGCAGCGGTTGGCGATCGGGTTGGGCAGTGTCGATACGGGCATCAAAATGCTCGCCCTGCTCTACCAGGTTGGCAAACATATTGAGTTGGCCACAGGTGCGAGCGCGCTCACCTTCTGCACGGCCACGGGGATAACCGGTTTCAGCACTGACGCGTTCAAGGAGTTCGTCACCCAGTGCCATAATTTCTTCTGCGCAACGGCGGAGGAAATTCGCGCGCACCTGCGGCGATGTGTGACGATAAATAAGGAAAGCACGCTGGGCGGCGGCAACCGCTGCGTCGAGTTGCGCGCGACTCGCGCTGGTCATTACCGGCTCAAGTGCAGCACCGGTGGCGGGATTTGTAGCTTGATAAGTAGCACCTTCACCCTGATGCCAGGTGCCATCGTAAAAAAGTTTTCCGGTAATTTTCATTGCTGGCCCTACTGAGAAAGCAGATCAGTGGGCAACCTTATTATACTTGTATACGACAAAGCAAGAACTCCGGATGAGTGGCAAATCCGGTCGCTGAACCCTGCTTAACGCGACTTAACGTGGCTCCGTTGAGCCTGCCTCACCGCTAACGGACTCCACATCCGTGACGACTTTTTGAACCAGTTTTACGCGCCCGTTTTTCACCAGCGCATCGCGCAGTACATATTCAATTTGCGCATTGAGGCTGCGCAAGTCATCGTCCGCCCAACGCTGCATGGCGTTGATGACTTGCTCATTAATACGCAGAGGAAAAGATTTTTTTGCCACAGAAAAAACAACCCGAATGTTTGATCGTTCTGATCAATAAATTGTGCCGGTATTGATCACCGGTTTAACCTGTTGATCACCGCACAACACCACTAACAAATTGCTGGCCATAACCGCCCGACGCTCAGCATCAAATTCAGCAATGTTGTCTTGCATCAGTTGTTCAAGCGCGTCAGACACCATGCCCACGGCCCCCTGCACAATAATTTTGCGCGCAGCCAATACTGCATTGGCTTGTTGCCGCTGCAACATGGCCTGGGCAATTTCCGGTGCATAAGCCAGGTGACTCAAGCGCGCCTCTAACACTTCTACGCCCGCTTTTTGTAAGCGATCCTGCACTTCGTCACGCAGTTTTTGAGAAATAGAATTAGGATCGTTGCGCAACGCCAAGCGCTCATCATCGACATCGTGTTCATAGGGATAACTGGTGGCGAGATTACGCAGTGCGGCTTCGCTTTGAATGGTGACGTAATTTTCGTAATCATCCACCTCAAAGATGGCTTCCGCCGTATCTATCACGCGCCACACAATCACCGCGCCGATTTCGATGGGATTACCATTGGCATCGTTCACTTTCAGACGCCCGCTTTCAAAGTTGCGCACGCGTAAGCTGACGGTATTTTTGCTGTACAGCGGGTTGGCCCAGCGCAAGCCGTGGGTGCGGTCGGTACCGGCATAGCCGCCGAACAATTGCATTACTTTACCCTGATTCGGATGCACCATATAAAAGCCAATCCAGCAGATCAGCACCACCAGCACGGCCAGAATTGCAAGGATTTTTAAAAAGGATGGTAAAACCACCACCGCTGCTACGGTTGCAATTTGCAATACCAATAACACCACCAGCATCAGATAACCGGACGCGCTACGGGTCTTAAATTCGTGAGTCATCTCAAGCTCCTTGAACAGCCATTATAATATTTTGCGACAGACACATCAGATATCAATGTGATATCACATTAATACCAATCTATAGGCCTGTCAAACAAAATCTACGGCTGTATCCAGAAGCAGGCTAGCGTCACTGGCGGCGTGATTTTTTGACGATGTCGTAGGCGGTTTGAATTTCCTGGGAGCGCTCGGTGGCAGCCTTGATCATATCTTCCGGCAAGCCCTGCCCCATCAATTTATCGGGATGGTATTCGCTCATCAGTTTGCGATAAGCCCGTTTTACCTCGGCGTCGGATGCCGAGGCGGTAACCCCCAAGGCCTGGTAGGCCAAGGCCAGCTCATCCGCCCGTGGCGACGCTTGGGTGCTGCGGTATGAACCGCCAGAGGAGCCGGCAAAGGCATTTTGCGCCTGGATCATGCGCAGCAGTTGCTCAAAGGCAAAACCCGAAAAGCCCAGCTGCTCCGCCACGCGCCGCAGTACCTGGGCCTCGACCTCATCCACAGTGCCATCGGCCATGGCCAGGTTGATCAGATACACCAGCAGCATCCGCAAAAGATTGGGGCTGCGCGCACTCAACCGACGAAATTCCTGTAACGCGCTATCGGGATTAAAGTCTGACTCAGCACCGCTTTTAAACAGGCGGATTGCCTCGCGCCGGTGCTCGGCCGTCAATCCCATTTGATCCATCAGCCCTTCGGTCAGGTTTATCTCGGTTTCCGAAATGCGCCCATCGGCTTTGGCAAGATGACCCGCCAATAAAAACAGCGTGTTAAAAAAAGCCGCCTGAATACGGTGCAGCTCTTCGCTCGATACCGGTGCCTGCTGGCGGGCATAACCGCGATCAAATAAATGGCCGATAAATAACCCCACCAGGCCCAAGAAAAAACCTCCAGCATAAACACCGAAGACGAAACCAATAATTTTTCCAATCATAAGAGATCCTATGGATAAGTAGATCAACGGCTAGCCGCAGGCCTGGCACAACAAGAGGGTGTAACCCAGTCGTCAGGCAGTAATATCAGGAACTGCATGACAACATCGAGCAACCGGCTTTGTGCCTTGCCCATTCCGGTCGCCGCGCAAAATAGGCTTGATATTCCGGTTGCTCAGCATAAGGGTGACGCAGTATTTCGAGCAGTTTTTCTACTTCAGAATAATCGCCTTGCGCCGCGCGATCTATCGCCTGTTGGGCAAGATAATTACGCACAATATATTTGGGGTTGACCGCATTCATGCGCGCACGCCGCTGGGCGTTATCGATGACTTCCTCCTGCAGCAGTCGTTCGTCGTATTGACGCAACCAATGCAAAAACAACGCGCGCGCAGCATCCGGCAAGGGTTGATAAAAGGCCTCGGTAAGTTGCTCAAGATACTTCGCCAAGCGTGCGTCGCTCGCCGGAGCCTCAGGTTCCACTTCTAACTCTGCGAGCAAGCGGAAAAAAATCGTCATGTCGGTTTCGACCGAGGCCATGGCCTTGTATAAAGACTCGATCAAGGCCTGATCAGACTCCTGGAAGGACGAGAAACCCAGTTTGCGGGCCATATCCCGGCGCCAGCAGCGATCATATTCATCGCGGTAAAACTGCAACGCCTCCTGCAAAGGTTCGACGGCATTGATCAGGGGATAAATCGCATTGGCCAGTTGCACGAGATTCCACAGCGCAATTGCGGGTTGGTTGCCATAGCGATAGCGGCGGCCCTGGGCATCAGTAGTATTAGGCGTCCAGTCGGGATCGAACCCTTCCAACCAGCCGTAGGGACCGTAATCGATCGTCAGGCCAAGAATCGACATATTGTCGGTGTTCATCACGCCGTGCACAAAGCCAACCCGCATCCAGTGCGCCATCAACTCCGCCGTCCGGCGGCAGATCTCAGTAAACCAGTCGATGTAAACGCGCGTTGATGGCTCGCCCAGATGCGGAAAGTCTGTGCGAATAGTGAAATCTGCTAACGCCTGCAGCAGATCCGCTTCACCGCGCGCAGTCAGTATTTCAAAATTGCCAAACCGGGTAAAACTCGGCGCCACCCGGCACACCACCGCGCCCGGTTCGAATTGCACATTGCCGTCGTAAAACATATCGCGGCGCACTTGTTCGCCGGTCAGCACCAGACTCAAGGCCCGCGTTGTGGGCACCCCCAGATGGTGCATGGCTTCACTGCATAAAAATTCCCGCACCGACGAGCGCAATACCGCGAGGCCATCCGCAGTCCGGGAATAAGGTGTGGGGCCCGCGCCCTTTAATTGCAGGGTCCAGTGGGCCCCATGTTGATTCACCACTTCGCCGAGATTAATCGCCCGCCCATCCCCCAGCTGTCCGGCCCAGTGGCCAAATTGGTGACCGCCATAACAGCAGGCATAGGACTTCATACCGGGTAACAACTGGTTGCCCGCAAACACCTGCACAAATTCCGCGCTGCGGCAGAGCTCTGCCGGCAGGTCGATCAGGTCGGCAGCCTCCTGTGCCCACGCCACTAATTGCGGTGCGCGCACGGGGGTCGGTTCAACCCACGAATAGCAGGCATCGGTGACCTGTCGGGGAAAATTTTTCAATTCCGGATCGGCCGGTAACTGCTGTACAAATCGATTATCAAAGTGCAATTGATCAAGGGAAGACAGTGAATCAGAAGAGGAGCTCGCCATAACAACACCGGTCTGCAGCAAATGAGTGGTCAGTTTAACACCGGTGCCGCGTGCACCCGCTGGTGAAAATGAAAGTTATCGCCGTAGGCAGCAGCGGCCCGCTACTTTACAATCGAGCCATCAAGGCACAATCCACTAAGTCCAATACACAATTCACTAAGTCCAGTAAAAGTCCAACTGACCGGGGTATTCATGTCGACTGTTATTCCAGAGAACACCGTGGCGCGCTGGCTCCTGATTTTTGTTTTGCTTGCCGGGGTGTATTTTTTTGGCCGCTTCGTGGTGCCCGTACTGGCGGCGTTGATTATCGGTTTTGCCAGCTGGCCCCTGTACGTACGTTTGTTGAATCTCTGTAAAAATAATCACACCCTCGCCGCCACCTTTGCGATCCTGACGATCTTCATCGTGATTGTCGTGCCCATCGCTTATGTCTTTAGTTATGCCATGCAGGAAGTACGGCAATGGCTCGCGTGGTTAATTGAAGCCAACCGTGTCGGTGCCTCTATGCCCGAGTGGATTGCCGCCCTGCCCGGCATCGGCGAATGGCTGCAACCCTACTGGGAGGACACCCTCGGTAAACCTAACGCCCTGTCCGACTGGATCCAACTGGTGAGCGGTGAGCATCTGGGCAACATCTACCGGCTGTTATTGAATTTTGGCGGGCGCGCGTTTGAATGGGTGCTCAGCCTGTTGTTTATGATGATTACCTTGTTTTTTATTTACAAAGACGGACAGCGGCTCAGCGGACAACTCGACAAAGTGGGCGAGCGCATTTTATCGGCCAACTGGTGGCGCTTTTCTCGGGTCATCCCCGCCACTGTCAGCTCGACTGTCATCGGCATGGGTGTTATCGCCATGGGCGAAGGCGTCATTCTCGGCGTCGCTTACGCCCTGGCCGGAGTACCTTCGCCGGTCGCTCTGGGGGTAGTCACCGGATTTATGGCGTTAATTCCAGGCGGCGCGCCGCTGGCCTTTACCCTGGTGTCGATTTATTTACTCGGCTCGGGGCACGTACTTGAAGGGATTGCACTCTTTTTGTGGGGCTCTATCGAACTCTTTATTGTCGATAAAACCTTGCGTCCGCGGTTGGTCGGCGGCCCCATTAAACTGCCTTTTCTGCCCACCTTTTTTGGTCTGATTGGCGGGGTACAAACGATGGGCTTGGTGGGTTTGTTTGTCGGCCCGGTGTTGATGGCCTTACTCGTCACTATCTGGAAAGAGTGGCTACGGGATGTAGACGCCAGCTCCGTAAAAAATCGAATCCTCAAGCCTGCTGCCTCACCGGCGGCCGCTGCACAGACTGTCACAACAGCGCCGGCTGCTCCGCCCACTGACAATTAACGCCTGCGCATGCGAGCGCTACTCCCGCGCTGCGCGAGCAAAAATCTCAGACCCGGCTGCTATTGATCACTTAACAATTCAATGCGATAGCCGTCGGGATCTTCTACAAATGCCAGAATAGTGGTGCCGTGCAGCATCGGGCCCGGCTCACGCACGATCTTCCCGCCCACCGCCCGGATCTTTTCGCAGGTCGCATACACGTCATCACAACCCAGCGCGATATGACCATAAGCGGTACCCAGCTCGTATTGATCGACACCGTAGTTGTAGGTTAACTCGATTACCGAATGTGATGCTTCATCGCCATAACCCACGAAAGCCAGCGCAAACTTACCTTCCGGAAAATCATGCTGGCGCAAGAGTTTCATGCCCAGCACTTGGGTATAAAACGCAATGGAACGCTCAAGGTTGCCGACCCGCAACATGGTGTGAAGCAAACGCATAACAAAAAACCTTTCATTAAAGATGAGAGACAAAGCAACCGTCGATTTTACCATCGACGCGCACAATAGCTAAGAGAGGATTCGGTAGGATCAGGAACGACGGCGGGAGAAGCGGAAAACAGAAAGCACATCGCCGTCATTAAAAACGTTGTTGCGCACCTAACAATAATTGCACATCACTCAAACCTTCGCGCGCTAACAACGGAGCCGCCAGATCGATATGCACCACATTGCCGACGCGCACCTTGCTGGAACTCAAACGCAAACCAATGCCGAAGTTGGCCAGTAGCGGCGTCTCGCCACTGTTGGGGGCGCCCCAGGCTTTGCCGACATCAACAAACGCCACGCCACCCATGCGCATGATGTTAAACACGTGGACGTCGCTGAAGTAGCGGCGCTCGATAGTCGCTACAAAACGTTTATCGCCGCGTTGAAAATCTGTGGGATAGCCACGCAAACCCGTCGTATCACCCACGGTCAATTGCTCATGCTGCAATAATTGTTGCCCCGCGTCATAACCAAAACGCATGTACCAGCGGTTTTTGTCGTTGAGAAAATAATGGTAGGCCACTTCACCGCCGATCACCGCCGCATCCGGTTTATTAGACGTGTGATAACGGCCATCGGTGTGGCCGCTCAACTCGACGATGTGATTGGAACTCATGTCCAACACGGTAGAAATTTTACCGCGATAGCGATAGGTTTCATCGGCGCTGTCCAGGGTGGTGCCGCCGTAGCCAACGCGAAATTGAAAATTAATCCCGAGCGCCACGTCCTCGGCCCGCTGGATTTGATTGACGTTTTTAAATACGCCGAAGCGGTTGCTGGCGTATTGATAACCGATCCAGGGATACACCGCTCGGCGGCGCTCTGGAATGCCCATCACCGTTTCAGGAATTTCAAAAAAAACATCTTCCTCCTTGGTCATCCCCACCAGCAGCCGTTGCGTAAAATTGTCCGTAATGGCGGTGGCAGCGCCAAAAAAAACTTCCTGCTCGATATGCTGATGGCGGTACTCATTGACGATCTCGCCGCCCGAGCGGATGACGCTCACTTCCGAAATATCATCAAGCTGAACACCGGTGGCCCACGGCGTATCCAGCGAGTAAAATGGCCGCGCCAGATACAAGGAGCTGTTGTCGCCATCGGTGGTTTCAGCGAATGACACTTTTACCGCAATGGGTTTATTCATAAAGTGCGGGTTGGAAAAGCTGTAATGGATGCTGTTGCGATCAGCGGTTTGCTCGTAGCCGATCGCCAGCGCATTGCCCGTACCAAAAACGTTGTCATCGCTAAGCGTAATGCCCGATTCGTTGTCATTGGCCTTGCGACTGTAAGAAACCTGCGGCTCCAATGACCAGGCATCCTGAGTGACGACAAGAATATCTATCTCGTCACCACAGACGGCATCGATCCAGATATACGCTGCGGTCAGGTATTTGCGGGTCCGCAAAATGCGTGCGCTTTCCTGAATCTGCTTGTAATTAACCAGATCGCCTTCAGCGAATAATAATTGTGATTTGATAACGTGCGGACGGGTATTGATATGCAGCTTGTTGAAAAACCGATAGAGCCGGTTGTTTTCTTCAGGGTTCTGTTCGTCAAATACATTGATGGTATTAAAAACAATACGGCGAATACGTTTGCCCTGGTATTCGGCAAAGAGTCCGGTATCGAGACGGGAGTTTTTATCGAGCGAGACGTCGCCCTCCTGCCATCCATGGGCATAGCGTACACAGCCTTGGTACACATCCTCTGCTGCCGGCTCACTCTGGGCTAACACACTGCTTGAGAGCAGCAACAGGGTAGCAATCAACCCATGCAAAAGGGTTTTAATCATTGTTTGTGCTCTAGATTAAACACACAGCAATTGTGGCGGAAAACCACGACAGAGACTACATACGCGAACTATACGTCGGGCGATAAGCCCGGTCTGTTCGCTTTTTACCTCTGTCAGTTGGCGCACACGTTAGCACGGGGAGCCGCGTCAGCGGAAGGCGGGATTAGTGATGATTTGTACGATCGGCTTCCACTGCCTCAATCGGATGATGGTGATGGGCGTCGTCGGTGCTCTGATCGTGTCCATGGTCGTGACCCGAATGGTGTCCGCCTCCGACCAGCGTCCAGATACCAAACACGATAATCAGCAGCGCAAAACCGGTGCGGATCGCCCGCCGCTGTAAAAAACCGGTCAATTGCGTGGCGAGTAAGCCGGTAGCAAGCACTGCCGGGAGCGTCCCCAACCCGAACGCGAGCATGACTGCCGCGCTGCCTCCCGCTTGCCCCTGCACCATCGCGTAGGCCAGCGCGCTATACACCAGTCCACAGGGCAGCCAGCCCCAGACGGTTCCCAGCAATAACGCTTTGGGTGCCGAGGTCACCGGCATCACTGCTTTACCCAGCGGCTGCAGGTAAGCCCAGAAGTACCGCCCGACCCGCTCAAGGTGCACTAACCCGCGCCACCAGTCGGCCAGGTAAAAGCCCATAGCAATCAATAATAAGCCCGCCATAATTCGCAGGCCGCTCATACCACCCCAGGCGCTGATTGCCGCCGAAAAAGAGCCGACTAAAAAGCCCATCAGGGTGTAGCTGCCGATACGGCCAAGGTTGTAGCTGAGCAATAACTGCAGGCGGCGCGGCCGTGCTGCGGCCGGAATGGCCATAGTCAGTGCACCCATAATGCCGCCACACATACCGACGCAGTGCGCACTGCTCACCAGGCCCAGGGTAAACGCGGCAATTAACGGCGCCCAATCCATCATACGTGGTTGCTCTTGGTCTGCGCTTCATCCGATGCCGGTGGCTGCTCAGCTGGCGTTGGCTGAGGCGCCTTAGCGGTTGGACGAGCTGGATCATCGTCATCAAACAAAATGCGGTGGGCCTCGGTATCCAGATTGTCATACTGGCCGCTGTTAATCGCCCAAAACAACAAGCGCAGGGCGAGGGCCACAAAGACCAATCCGATGGGCACTAAAAAGAATAAACTTTCCACGGTTACCTGCTTAGGGGTTAAGGCTGCTGAATCGCCGAGTGAGCCGTCTTGCCGTCGGTTACGCCAGATGACTCCTGCGTATCACCGGGCCAGTCACTCAAGCGCAAGGAGTTCATAATAACCACCAATGAGCTTGCCGTCATACCGATGGCCGCCATCCACGGCGTCACAAAACCTGCCGCGGCCAGCGGTAACGCGAGCAGGTTGTAAGTCAGGGAAATCGTCAGATTCTGGCGGATAGTTTTGCGCGTCTGACGGGCCAGGCGCACGGCGTTCACCAACACCTCCAGATGCTCATTGAGCAAGACCGCATCGGCGCGGGTTTGCGTAAGATCAGCGGCTGACGCCATGGCGACCGAAACATCGGCGGCGGAAAGTACCGGGATATCATTAATACCATCACCCAGCATCAACACCTTATCGCCGCGCTGCTGTGCTGCCTGCAGGTGGGTTAATTTATCATCGGGTTTGGCACCGGCGGTGAATTGCTCTATACCCAACTCACGCGCCAACTGTGCTACCGCACCGGATTGATCGCCGCTGAGCAGTTCAACATCGATTCCCTCGGCCACCAGGGCAGTGACCAAGGGCGCGGCGCCGGACCGGGTTTTATCTTGCAACCCAAACCAGGCCACGGGACCTTGACTGTCTCCCAGCAGCAGCCAGAGTTTTTCATTATCGGGCAATACCAGGGGCTGCTGTCCGTCGCTCTGGTCGGTAAATAACGCGCTGACGTAATTGACCGTACCCAGGCGATAGCGCTGCTGCGCCACCGTGCCTTCAACTCCTGCCGCCGTTACATGGATGGCATCATGGGCTTTATGTTGCCCCCGCCAGCGAGTAAACGCGTTGGCGAGCGGGTGATTGGAATCGGCTTCAAGGGCCGCAGCAATCGCTAATAATGCTTCCTCTGGGCGTGGGCCTTCATCGTGCGGATCTTCATTGGGCGCGCCCGGCACTATCACTTGGGCCACGGCAAAATCGCCGCAGGTAAGGGTGCCAGTTTTATCAAAAATAACCCGGTTAATGCGCGCCAGGGTTTCTACCACATGGCCACGCGCGACCAGAAAACCCTGCTTGCGCAAATTCGCCGTGGCGGCACTCAGTGCGGCGGGAACCGCCAGTGCCAGCGCGCAGGGACAGGTAACGACCAGAACCGACAGGGTGACCCAGAACGCCCGGGGAGCGTCGTACCACCACCAAAACCCGAAGACCACCACACAAATCACCAACAGCCGCGCCACAAAGAAGCGCGCAATCTTGTCCGCTGCGGTTACCTGAGTGGGCTTTTCATCGGCGGCTTGCGCTGCCAGGCGTTCGATGGCCGATAACTGGGTAGCGGAACCCGTTGCCGTTACCCGCACGACCAATGGACTGACCGTATTCATCGTGCCACCGATCACCGTATCGCCCACGCGCTTGGGAACCGGATTCGGCTCACCGGTCAAAATGGCTTCTACGGCGCTGCTTTCACCGGTCTCGACGATGCCGTCGCAAGGAAAGGTTTCACCGGCTTTGACCAATACCCGGTCGCCCACCTGCAGCACTTTGAGCGGCACCTGCTGCTCCACTTGCTTACCCTCCAAATCACTCACACAACAAGCGGTCAGGGGCATCAACTGGGCGAGGTTGCCGAAGGCCACACGGTTGCGGTGACGAGCGCGCATTTCGACATAGCGGCCGAGCAATAAAAAGAAGGCGAACATGGACACTGACTCGAAATAAACTTCGCCTTCCGAAAAAATCGTCGCCCAACCGCTGGCGGTATAGGCCAGGCCAATGGCCAAAGCAACCGGCACATCCATCGTCAGATGGCGCATCTGGAGGCTGCGCCAGGCGGCTTTAAAAAATGGCCAGCAGCTGAAAAA
>CAYTQQ010000001.1:99404-114031 GCA_964440135.1 uncultured Cellvibrionaceae bacterium
TTCGCCTGGAACAGCTGCTGCTCGCCGTCGAGCGCGATAACAAAGTCGGCTTGGGCTTCCGGCGTGTCGTACACCTTCCATTTTTCGCGGTCAACGTCGACACCAGCTTCAGGACGCGGATTATTCTCGGTGCGGAAACGGTAAAAATTCTCTAGTCCGCCATCAACAATGGCTGTTGCTACCGCCTGGCAGCCTGGACAACACATCAGCTCCTGCTGGCCCGCAATGGTGACCGGGAAAAAATCACCGGCAGGTACGGGCAGCCCACAGTGGTAACAGGACAGAGGCGAAGAAATCACAGACATGGGAATATACGTCTCGGTTGCGGAGTGCCAATCACAGGAAGAGCGGGTTCAGATCCGTGAATCAACAAGCTATACAACCACCTTGTGACGCAGCGCCACACTCGCCATTAATGGCTGACGCGGGGCGTCAACTCAGCTTCATCACTCCGGCTAAAATCTATACGGCCACTTAACATCCACTCGGCTTCGGTGCGCCGATGTTTATCCAGCTCCGGGGTCAGCACCAGATACCAGGAATAGTCCAACCCGCTGGCCAGATCACCGCGATAACGGCCGGCGGCCAGTTGATGCAGCACAATTTCCTGATCGAGATCTGCCTCAAACGGGTGATCGAGCAGCAGCAACAGTTTTTCCGGCACGGCTTCATGAGCGGGCAGCGTAACCAGCACTTCGCCAGTCACCTGGTCAAACCGCAATTGCGCGGATAAGCCGTAAGCCAGCGCCGTGCGATCCTGCTCCAGGGTCTGGTTAATCATGCGCCCCTGTTTGTAGTAGTTATCGATAACCACATCATCCGAATAACGAAAGGCGACGGTTACCAGCACGGCAGAGACACACACCACAGCAATTAATGGCGTCATGACAATCCAAAACCACAACTGCCGATACCAGGGTTTTTTGTCTTCTATGGTCATTACAAGCCTATCTCAGTAAGACGAACGATTAACGGCCCCGCGGTTGCGGCCCAATAAAGCTGGTGGAATGCTCCGCTCGTATCTCCGGATTATCACGCGCTTGCACCACAAAGGTAACCCGGGTTTGGACGTCGTTTAAGGCGCTGCGTGGCACCGCCACCCGGATCGGAATGGTGAGCATCTCACCTTCGGTGATTGTCATGGGTCGATAGCCTTGCACGCGGAAAGGATAATCACCTTCGACGTTAATATCGTACACATGACTCTGGCGATCCATATTGTTGACCTTGAGGGTATAAACGTTCTGGATGTCATCACCGGCCACGCGGTACATGCGCACCCCACGGTCGCGGATAACCTCCACCCCCACCGGCACCCGGGCATTGAGCGCGTAGACAAATACCCCGAGCATCACCAGCAAGACGGCGCCATAACCAAGCAAGCGCGGACGGAAGATTTTGGTGTGTCCATTGGCGATGGCATCTTCGGTGGTAAAACTGATCAGACCACGGGGATAGCCCATCTTATCCATCACGGTATTACAGGCATCGACACATAGCCCACAGTCAATACATTCCGGCTGTAAACCCTCGCGGATATCAATATCAACGGGACAGACCTGCACACACCAGGAGCAATCGGTGCAGTCGCCCAGACCTTTCGCTTTATAATCCTCGCCAATTTTACGGGGACCGCGCTGCTCGCCACGCAGGTAGTTATAAAAAACCGTAAGGGTATTGGTGTCATACATGACTGACTGAAAGCGCGCATAAGGACACATGTACTTACACACCTGCTCACGCAAAAAACCCGCGTTCATGTAAGTGGCAATCGTAAATAAAAATACCCAGAACGCGGGGGCAATATCCGCTTGAAAGGTAGCCAGGTCGTAAATCAGCGTGCGGATCGGGTAAAAGTACCCCACAAAGGTCAAGCCCGTGATCAGTGCGATGCTGATCCACACGGCCTGGGTAGCGCCTTTGCGCATAACCTTTTCCAGATTCCAGGGCTGCTCGTCCAGCTTGATGCGTTTGTTGCGATCACCCTGAAAAACGTGCTCTGCCCAGATAAACATCTGGGTCCACACGGTTTGCGGACAGGTAAAGCCACACCAGACGCGGCCCACCAGCACAGTGACAGTAAATAAGGTAAACGCCGCAATAATCAGCAACCATGCGAGAAACATCCCGTCATGGGGCCAGAAGGTCATGTTGAGAATATGGAATTTGCGTTCGCCGAGATCGAACAACATGGCGGGTCGGCCATCAATTACCAACCACGGCATCAGAATGTAGCCAGCGATCAACGGCAAGCCGGTGTACTGACGCAGGCGCTGGTAAAAACCGGTAATGCGACGCGTGTAAACCTTGCTTTCGGATTCGTATAAATTAACGTAGCGGATGGGGCTGTCGGTATCACCTTGACCAGCGGTGGGATCTTGACCAGTGCGTTTTCGGTCCGATGTATCCAGCTTCTCGTTCAATGGACTACCTCTTTGGAGAAGAAACAGAGCATGAGCTTAACGCGCGGCCCGCGCTAAAACGCAAGCCGTGCGATGACAAACCCTGTTGTGGAAATGTTTTCCCTCGATGAGCGTCCCTGACTTACTCCTCGTAATCCATTGACAGGCTATACACATAAGCGGCCAACAAATGGATACGGTCAGCTTTCAACAGCTCCTGTTGTGCTGGCATTACGCCAGTGCGGCCCTGGCGCACGGTTTGACGAATATCCTGCGGCTCACCGCCGTACAACCAGATATTGTCGGTCAGATTGGGCGCGCCCAACAGCTGATTACCAGTACCATCTACACCGTGGCACACGGCGCACGTCTGGGTATAAACCTGTGCACCCAGTTCAGCCGCGGCGGCATCATGCTCGCGACCGCTGATCTGCAAAACATATTCGGTAACATTGACGACGCCGCTCTCGCCAATAATGCCGCCCCAGCTGGGCATAACACCTTGGCGACCGTTGACGATGGTGGCCTTGATCTGCTCTGGCGTACCACCCCAGATCCACTCTTTGTCGGTCAGGTTGGGGTAACCGTAGTTGCCGCCACCGTCAGCGCCGTGACAAACCGCGCAGTTGTTGGCAAACAAACGCAAGCCCATCTTCATCGCTGCCGGATCCTGGGCCAATTCTTCAATAGGCGTGTTGGCATAGATCCCGAACTGTTCGGCGTAGAGGGCATCACCCTTCTGTTGATCAGTGCGCAGTTCATTGACTGAGGTCCAGCCTAATAAACCTTTAAAGGAGCCCAGGCCGGGATACAGCAACAGGTAGATGCCGGTAAAAATAAAGGTGGCAATAAACAGATGGAACCACCAGCGCGGCAGCGGGTTGTCGTACTCTTCAATACCGTCATACACATGGCCGGTAGTACGGTTTTCCACATCGTCTTGGTCACTTACCGCTACCTTGCGATTGGCCAATAACACCCAGAGCAACAAACCGAGGTTGATAAGCGTTAAGCCGATAATCCAGATATTCCAAAATATACCCATAATCAATTCCGCCCATCGGATTCTTCATCAGCGCGCTGCGCTTTGTGCGCGTTTTCTGTGTTTTTTGGTTCGTCAGCAAACGGTAAATTCGCATCTTCTTCGAAGCGCTTTTTGCGCTTGGGCGAAAACGCCCACCAGCACACGCCAAAGAACGCGATCATTACCAATACTGTCGAAATAGCACCTAATGTACCTGCATCCATAAGGCTTACCTCTTCTCTTTCAGCAGCGTACCTAACTGTTGCAGGTAGGCCACCAGTGCATCCATTTCAGTAACACCTTTTACGGCTTCCTGGGCTGAGGCGATATCTTCATCGGTATAGGGAACACCTACGCGACGCAACGCGCGCATTTTCGCAGCGGTGTACTTACCATCCAACACCCGATCGTACAGCCAGGGGAAGGACGGCATGTTGGATTCCGGCACGACCAGACGCGGATTGAACAAGTGAGTTTTGTGCCAATCGTCAGAATAGCGTCCACCCACGCGTGCCAGATCCGGGCCAGTACGCTTGGAGCCCCACAGGAATGGATGCTCATAGACGTGTTCACCCGCCACCGAGTAGTGCCCGTAACGCTCAACTTCCGCACGCAATGGACGCACCATCTGGGTATGGCACACGTGGCAGCCTTCGCGGATGTAGATATCGCGACCTTCAAGTTCTACCGCCGCTAACGGCTTCAGGCCTTCTACGGGGGTAGTGGTTTCTTTCAGGAAGAACTGCGGCACAATTTGCACCAGACCGCCGAAACTGATGGCCACGATAATCAGAATCGTCATCAAGCCCAGGTTCTTTTCTACTAAATCATGACCTTTCATCAATATGCTCCTTAAACAGACTGCGGAGACGGACTAGCGTCTGCGAGCTTGACGTCCGGCGCTTTTTTCATCGTGAGCCAGGCGTTGTAAGCCATCAGCAACATGCCAGAAAGGAAGAACAAGCCGCCGATAAAGCGTACGAAATAACCGGGATAGCTGGCTTGAACAGATTCAATGAAGCTATAGGTGAGCGTGCCGTCGGCGTTAAATGCGCGCCACATCAAGCCCTGCATAATCCCGTTAACCCACATGGAAGAGATGTAAATAACGGTACCGATAGTGGCCAGCCAGAAGTGGATGTTGACCAAACGCACGCTGTGCATTTCTTTGCGTCCATAAAGGATCGGCAGCAGGTGATAGATAGCGCCGATGGAAATCATCGCCACCCAACCCAAAGCACCGGCGTGTACGTGACCGACTGTCCAATCGGTGTTGTGCGACAGCGCGTTCACCGTCTTGATCGACATCATCGGGCCTTCAAAGGTCGACATACCGTAGAAAGACAGGGACACCACAAGGAAGCGCAGCGTCGGGTCGGTGCGCAATTTGTGCCAGGCACCGGAGAGGGTCATTACACCGTTAATCATCCCGCCCCAGCTAGGCGCCAGAAGAATCAAGGACATCACCATGCCCAGGCTTTGCGCCCAGTCAGGCAGCGCAGAGTAATGCAGATGGTGGGCGCCGGCCCAGATATAAACAGATATCAGTGCCCAGAAGTGCACAATCGAAAGCTGATACGAATAAACCGGACGATCTGCCTGCTTAGGCACGAAGTAATACATCATGCCGAGGAAGCCGGCGGTCAGGAAGAATCCTACAGCGTTGTGACCGTACCACCACTGCACCATGGCATCCGCCGCGCCCGCATAGGCCGAATAGGATTTCATGAATGACACGGGAGTAAAGGCGCTGTTAACGATATGCAGCACGGCAATGGTCAGGATAAATCCACCGTAGAACCAGTTTGCTACGTAGATGTGCTCGGTTTTACGCTTGGCAATGGTGCCAAAGAAAACAATGGCATAACTGATCCAGACCAAGGCAATCAGGATATCAATGGGCCACTCCAGCTCAGCGTATTCTTTGGTGCTGGTGTAACCCAAGGGGAGCGTAATAATGGCCAGTACAATAACCAACTGCCAGCCCCAGAACGTAAATGGCACCAGCCATCCACCAAATAGTTTGGCCTGACACGTTCGTTGCACGACGTAAAAAGAGGTACCCATCAGCGCACAGCCACCGAATGCAAAAATGACCGCATTGGTATGCAGCGGGCGCAGGCGACCAAAATGGGTGTAAGGCTGGAAGATGTCATTCAATCCCGGCCAAAACAACTGGGCCGCAATCAATACACCAATTGCCATACCGACCACACCCCATACGATGGTCATGATCGAAAATTGGCGCACAACTCGATAATCGTAGACCGGATGGTCAATAGCAGCTGCCGGATTACTACTCATAAGAGATTCCCAACTTTTAAAAAGAGAAAGGTAACGCAAAGGGTTTGGCGCATCAGCGCTTTGAGCCATCCAATCTGGGCGCATATTGTGTGCCACAGACAGGCTGCTCAATTTGATCCTGATCAACTGATTGCTATTGGAGAGCGCTTGCTGAATGGTCCTTATACTGCCGTCCGTCATTGATGGCTCGAAGCAGTAAAGTGCATAACTTTAGTGCATGAGGGCCACATCAAAATTCCGCCCACACAAACAGCTGGATTATAGAACGGCTATCACTACTTGCCGCTCTCCGTTACCGGTTGATCTTCCCCACCGGTAACTGAATCCCTTCTAATATAACAGGACACAAACCGCTTATTTCAGCGGGCTGCGTCCTTTATTGGCCGCGATGCGCATGCGCAACGCATTTAACTTGATGAATCCTTCGGCATCTTTCTGATTGTAGGCACCGGCATCGTCTTCAAAGGTAGCGACTTTTTCGTCGAACAGGCTGTCTGCCGAACGCCGGCCGACAACATGCACCGCGCCTTTATAAAGTTTCACCCGCACGTCGCCATTTACTACGTGTTGCGATTCATCAATCGCCACCTGCAACATTTGACGCTCAGGGCTCCACCAATAACCGTTGTAGATCATCTCTGCGTAACGCGGCATCAGGCTGTCTTTCAGATGCGCAACTTCACGGTCCAGAGTGATGGATTCAATAGCGCGATGCGCTCTTAACAGGATGGTACCACCCGGTGTTTCATAACAACCGCGCGACTTCATCCCCACATAACGGTTTTCAACGATATCGAGACGACCAACACCGTTTTCGCCACCGAGTTTATTGAGCACCGCTAACAGCGTAGCGGGAGACATTCTTTCACCGTTAATGGCAACCGGATCACCTTTTTCGTAGGTGATATCAATATAGGTTGCTTTATCCGGCGCTGCTTCAGGAGCGACACTCCAGCGCCACATATCTTCTTCAGCTTCCGTCCAAGGATTTTCCAGCACCCCGCCTTCATAGGAGATATGCAGCAGGTTGGCATCCATGGAGTAAGGCGATTTTTTCTTTTTGCTGAAATCCACCGGAATATTGTGTTGCTCACAATAAGCCATGAGGGTTTCTCTGGAGGTCAGATCCCACTCACGCCAAGGCGCAATCACTTTAATACCAGGCTTGAGCGCATAGGCACCCAGCTCAAAGCGAACCTGGTCGTTACCCTTGCCGGTCGCACCGTGGGAAATGGCATCGGCGCCTACTTCATTGGCAATTTCTATCAGGCGCTTGGCAATCAGCGGGCGGGCGATGGAGGTACCGAGCAGGTACTCACCTTCATAAATTGTGTTGGCGCGAAACATGGGGAAAACAAAGTCACGCACAAATTCTTCGCGCAGATCGTCAATATAGATTTCTTTGACACCCAGAGCCTGGGCTTTGGCGCGGGCTGGCTCAACCTCTTCACCCTGCCCAATATCGGCCGTGAAGGTCACTACTTCGCAGTTGTAGTTTTCTTGCAACCATTTGACGATAACCGACGTGTCCAAGCCACCTGAATAGGCTAGTACCACTTTCTTAATGGATGACATAAAAGCTCCCGCACGACACGTTAATCAATTGGTTGAACAGAATGTGTTACCCCAAAGGGCGAATCAGCGCGCGGAATTGTACTAGGAAATCTTAAAAATTCCCACTGTCATGTAACTGGTTTACCCAAGTTTTTCGCTCGATCGTTTCTGATAGCAACACCTGAGAAGAACCCGGACTGCCGCCCTCAATGGAGGACGATCCGACCGAGCAATCACCGATCAATGGCTTCAAGACGGCTAATTTTTCGCCAACTCCTCATGCAATTGACGAGCATACTCTTCCAGCTGACGCAGCAGGTGTTGCTGGTCCGCCGTCAGCTCACCGCTCTTCAACTCCGCCAAGCGCTGATGAAAACTTTGCCAGACGATGCTCGCACCAGCAGCGGGATCCGCCAGTCTTTGTCGACAGAAATCATGCCACCGCTGCCGCTCCTCCGGCGTCAAGGTCGCGGGGAAATTGCGCGCCCGATAGCGGAACAGCAACTCCGGCAGACGCTGGTCTTTGAATGAGAAGCTGGTTTGCGCCAAAGCTTCCGGCCCCAGCAGACGGATTTTTTGCATCAAGCGCTTATCATCATCGTCAAAAAAGCCGTCGTAGAGCATTTGTTCCGGATCTGTGCGGGGCGCAAAACTCTGCTCGGTATACAACTCGGTAAGCTTCTGCCGCAACGCCTGCTGTTGCTCCAGCGTCAGATTGACAAATAATTGCCAATGTCGATGACAGCGCTCGCTGTCGATGGCCAGCCGCTGCGCGGTGGGTGTATCAAGCATGGCCGGCGGTAGCAGCATCGGGGTTTTATTGACATGAATTTCTTTAAGCGCAATGCGCTCTACCCCTTCAGCCAAATCTTCCGTACGCGTAAACAACCGCTGCCGCAACTCCGCCACCGGCAGATGTAAAAGATCCGTCGGATCACTGGACAAGTTAAAAACGATGACGCTGTTTTTGTTGAGCGGATGCAACGCCAGAGGCAACACCAGCGCGGTATTTAAATTTTCCGTCGCGAAGCGGGAGGAGATATGCAGCAGGGGCTTGTGGCCCTCAATATCGATTAAGCGATTAACAAAACGTTTATCGCGCAAGCGGTAAGCGTAATCGTAGAGCTTGGGTTGCCGGGTTTTTATCAGGCGCGCTAAAGCAATGGTGGCATAGACATCCGACAGCGCATCGTGCGCCGCTTCATGAACAAGGTTGTTTACCGCCGTTAATTTCTCCAACCGAAAACACGGCCGACCATCCTCGTAGTCAGGCCAGTTAATGCCTTCAGGCCGCAACGCCCGGGCCATCCGCACCATATCGATGATATCCCAGCGCGAGTTGCCATTGCGCCACTCGCGCTCGTAGGGATCGTAGAAATTACGATAGAGCGCGTAACGCGTCACCTCATCATCAAACCGGATGGAGTTGTACCCTACCCCGCAGGTTCCGGGACGACCGAGCTCAGCGGCTATCGCAGCAACGAATTGATACTCAGGCAAACCCTTTGCTTGGGCCTGCTGGGGCGTGAGACCCGTGATCAAACAGGCATCCGGCTTGGGCAACAAATCGGGCGCCGGCTGACAGTAGATCATCAAGGGCTCGCCGATAACCTCGAGATTTTCGTCGGTGCGCACACCGGCAAACTGGGAGGGGCGATCCTGGGCAGGAATTTCACCCCAGGTTTCATAATCGTGCCAATAAAGCGTATTGTTCGACATGGCCGTTGCGCGCTGCTCCTGCGATTTTTATGCGCCACTGTAACATTCCAGGGAAAAATAAAAACCCGAAGTTCTTGGAGACCGTCGGCCAAATTGCATATACTCTGGCGCTGGCAAATCCTCGACAGAGACCATTCATGGCTGACCTAGACCACCTCTTCGAAAACAACGCCCGCTGGGCGGAAAAAATCCAGAAAGAACAACCCGGTTTTTTTCAAGCACTCACCCAACAACAAGCACCTGAGTATTTATGGATTGGCTGCTCTGACAGCCGCGTCCCCGCCAACGAAATTGTTGACCTCCTGCCCGGCGAACTGTTTGTCCACCGCAACGTCGCCAACATCGTTATCCAAACTGATCTGAACTGTATGTCGGTAATGCAGTTTGCCGTGGAATATCTCAAGGTAAAACACATTATGGTGACCGGCCATTACGGCTGTGGTGGCGTAAAAGCAGCACTGGAAGGACGGCAGTTAGGACTGGTGGATTATTGGGTACGCTGTATTCGCGATGTGTACTACCAACACAAAGAATTGATCGACAATATCAGCGACCCCGCCTTGCGCTTGAATCATTTGTGTGAATTAAACGTCATGCAACAGGTGGCCAATGTGGCCCACACCAATATCATTCAAAATGCATGGAAACGCGGACAGGAATTGACCATTCACGGCTGGATTTATGGCATCCACGATGGCCGGGTGCGCAACTTGATGGAGCCCATCAGTTGCATTGACCAGGTGCCAGAACAGTATCGGATGTATTGATTAGCCGAGCGACTGTTATTTAACTGAGCGTCTGGTAGAGGCGCTCAGTTTTTGCGGCCATGACAAAATCATTTTTATGCAGGCCTTTGATTTTGTGCGTCCACCACTCTACCGTCACCTTGCCCCACTCGGTTATCAGCACCGGATGATGTTTGGCCTCTTCGGCCAGCGCACCCACTTGGTTGGTAAATGCCAAAGCCTCGGCAAAATTTTTGAAGACGTATTCGCGCTCCAGAATCGACATCCCTTCCAGGTCTTCAATCGTCCACGACGGAATTTGCTGCAGCAGATGGTTGGCCTCCGTCTCACTTAAGCGCGGTGCATCGGCGCTGCACGCTTCGCAGACGCCCTGAGCAAGCTCTTCCATAATTTGGCTACTCCAGTGTTGAGGTAAGAGTTAAGGTAAACGCGCTGCGGTGGCTTATTGAACCGCCACCACGCCCTCTTCAATTTTGGCTTGCCACAGCTTCGGGCCGGAAATATGGACCGACTCACCGCTGGCATCAACCGCTACCGTGACCGGCATATCCTTAACGTCAAATTCGTAAATTGCTTCCATTCCCAGCTCAGGAAAACCAAGAACCTTGGCCGATTTGATCGCTTGCGCCACCAGATAAGCAGCACCGCCCACGGCCATCAGATACACAGATTGGTGATCCCGAATAGCCTCAATGGCAGCTGGCCCACGCTCCGACTTACCGATCATGCCCAGCAAACCGGTTTGCTCAAGCAGGGTGCGGGTGAACTTGTCCATACGGGTTGCAGTCGTCGGGCCGGCAGGCCCCACCACCTCGTCGCGCACCGGGTCGACCGGGCCAACGTAGTAAATAAAACGGCCTTTCAAATCAACCGGCAACGGCTCACCCTGAGCAAGTAAATCGATCATCTTTTTATGCGCTGCATCGCGACCGGTAAGCATTTTCCCCGACAGTAAAATAGTTTCCCCGGCTTTCCAGGTCTGTACTTCGGCGGGCGTGACAGTGTCGAGATCAACGCGTCTGACGCTGTCGCCAACCTCCCAGGAAATATCCGGATAATCATCAAGGGATGGTGGTGTCTGCAACGCTGGGCCCGAACCATCCAAAGTAAAGTGCGCGTGGCGCGTAGCCGCGCAATTAGGAATGATGGCAATGGCCTTATTGGCGGCGTGAGTCGGGTAATCTTTGACTTTGATATCCAGTACCGTGGTCAAACCGCCCAGCCCCTGCGCGCCGATACCCAACCGATTGACCTTGTCATAAAGCTCGATGCGTAATTCTTCTGCGCGATTACTGGCGCCGCGCGCTTGCAGCTCCTGGATATCGACAGGGTCCAGCAGCGCCTCTTTCGCTAACAGCATGGCTTTTTCTGCCGTGCCGCCAATACCGATACCGAGCATCCCCGGCGGACACCAGCCAGCACCCATTTCCGGTACGACTTTCAGCACCCAGTCCACCAGTGAGTCTGAGGGATTGAGCATCGCAAATTTGGTTTTTGCTTCCGACCCACCGCCTTTGGCCGCCACATGCACGTCAACGGTATTACCCGGCACTATGTTGTAATGTATAACCGCCGGCGTGTTGTCGCCGGTATTCTTTCGCGCTCCATCCGGATCAGCCAGGATCGACGCGCGCAGAACGTTATCGGGATGCTTATACGCACGCCGCACGCCTTCATTGATCATATCCGTCAGACTCAACTGGGCATCCCACTGCACGTTCATACCGACGTTGACGAACACCGTAACAATCCCGGTGTCCTGACAGATTGGCCGGCGTCCCATGGCACACATGCGCGAGTTGATGAGGATTTGCGCCATGGCATCTTTGGCGGCAGGGTTAGCCTCGCGCAAATACGCGCGATGCACGGCCTGGATAAAATCCAAGGGATGATAGTAGGAGATAAACTGCAGCGCGTCGGCCACGCTGTCGATGAGATCCTGTTGGCGAATAGTAGTTGGCATAGCAAATCTCTTGAGAACATCAGTGCCTGACTCATGGGCAGACTCAGGCAGAGAGAAGTGACACGGCGCGAGTGAGCGCGCCGGTTAATTAATTAGCGATAATACCCAGCTGCTGCTTGATCGCGAGAATGTCGCGATTAATCGTCCGGCGGTAAGCATCAATGGCCGCAATGGCCTCTTCATTCGTGCGCACTTTCTGCTCCACGGTGCGCAAACTGGCTAACTGCGCTTCGGTGCGATCCAGCTGCTCTGTCAAATCCTGCAGACGCTTGCGTAATTCCGCATTGCCATTAACGGCGCCATCTACTTTAGCTACCGCCGCATCCAAGGCTGTCTTGCTGTTGGCTATCTGCGACTGCAACCCAGACGCCGCCGTTTTCGCCGCAGCGGTATCTTTTTTCACGGCCGCAAAATCTTTGCTCAGTTCAGCAATTTTTTCGGTATTCGCGGCAATCGCCTTGCGATTGGTATCGTGGGCTACCCCCCAGAGTTTGCGGATCTCCGAATCAGCCCATCTGAGTTTTGCATCTACCTGCGTCAAGGATTGGCTCGACTCATCCGACGATACACTCAAGCGATTTTCAAGTTCGAGAATACGCGCATCAGCTGCGGCCAAATGCGTTTGCGCCTGCATGAGTTGCCAACCGAAATAACCGCCCAAACCTACACCGCCGAGCGCAACCAGCAACGCAATAATCGCGAGTGGACTCGTGCTAGAGGTGGCGGGTGGTGAATATTGCGGTGTAGCAGGACGGGTGCGCGATTCGGTCGCACTGCGACGCACGGGCGCCTCGTCGCGATCCGGAATGGGTGTTGAGGACGATGAAAGAGTAGGTTCTCTGCGTTCCATAAATCGGGGTCACCTGGAGTTCACAAATGTGAGAGCATTCTATAGCAGCGATATGCGCAAAAGAAACTAAGACACCGCCGAAAAGCTTCGCGTTTCCCAGAAACAACAAATCAGGCCGTAGCCTGATCTGTTGTTTACTTCATCTTAGAATTACGCAGCGTAATTGGCGTTTACAAATTCCCAATTCACGAGCGCCCAGAACGCATCCAGATAGTTAGGGCGTGAGTTGCGGTAATCGATGTAATAAGCATGCTCCCAGACATCCACAGTCAGGATGGCTTTGACAGAGGAATCCGTCAGCGGAGTTTGTGCATTGCTGGTATTTACAATTGCCACGCTGCCGTCAGCTTTTTTCACCAACCAGGTCCACGCTGAACCAAAATTGTTGATCGCTGAGTTGGTGAACTCCTCTTTGAACTTGTCAAAAGAACCAAACGCTTTGTTGATCGCTTCGGCTACTGCACCGGTCGCTGCACCACCGCCATTGGGGCTCAAGCAGTTCCAGTAGAAGGTGTGGTTCCACACTTGTGCAGCGTTATTGAATACGCCACCAGACGAAGTCTTGATGATTTCTTCAAGACTCTTTCCTTCAAATTCGGTGCCGGGAATTAAGCCATTCAACTTATCGACATAGGTCTTGTGATGTTTGCCGTAGTGGTATTCCAGAGTTTCAGCTGAAATGTGTGGCGCCAAAGCATCTTTGGCGTAAGGCAACGAAGGTAATTCAAAAGCCATGATCATTCTCCTTAGAACACAGTTACTCAAAAGGGAGGCCTGGTGGCCTTGCGTGCAAACGCGCGAGCTTTCTAAAAGGGATATCTACCACTCAGCAACCAAGCAGAAGCGTCCACTGACTCTATGCGCTGTATAAACAAAGCGGCCCCGAAGGACCGCTATTATAACGTATTTCTATCGCTCTTACCTGACGCGGACGCGGATCACCCGAGCCCCGACCGGCGATAACCCAAAGGGTTACCAAGAACGGGGGGCACTTACATCATGCCACCCATACCACCCATGCCGCCCATGCCACCCATATCAGGTGCAGCTGGCTTGTCTTCGGGTAGATCAGCAACCATAGCTTCGGTGGTGATCATCAGACCAGCGATTGAACCAGCAGCCTGCAATGCAGTACGGGTTACTTTGGCTGGATCGAGGATACCCATTTCCAGCATATCGCCGTACTCGCCAGAAGCAGCGTTGTAACCGAAGTTACCTTCGCCTTTTTTGACTTGGTCAGCTACTACAGAAGGCTCCTCACCGGCGTTAGCCACGATTTGACGCAAGGGGGCTTCCATTGCGCGACGAGCAAGAGCGATACCGGCATTTTGATCTTCGTTGTCGCCTTTCAGGTCAGCGATTGCAGCCACAGCGCGGATCAACGCAGTACCACCGCCAGGAACCACACCTTCTTCTACCGCCGCACGGGTTGCATGCAGAGCATCTTCAACGCGGGCTTTCTTTTCTTTCATTTCGATTTCGGTTGCAGCACCTACTTTGATCACTGCAACGCCGCCCGCCAGTTTGGCAACGCGCTCTTGCAGTTTTTCACGGTCGTAATCAGAGGTGGTTTCTTCGATTTGGGTACGGATTTGCTGTACACGTGCCTTGATTTCTTCAGCCTTGCCAGCACCGTCAACGATGACCGTATTTTCTTTATTCATGGTTACGCGCTTGGCGGTACCCAGGTGCTCAAGGGTCGCGCTTTCCAGATCCAGACCCACTTCTTCAGAGATCACGGTAGCACCAGTCAATACTGCGATATCTTGCAGCATAGCCTTACGACGGTCACCGAAACCTGGCGCTTTACAAGCAGCCACTTTAACGATGCCGCGGATGTTGTTAACAACCAGCGTAGCCAGGGCTTCACCTTCCACGTCTTCAGCAACAATAACCAGTGGCTTGCCAGCTTTGGCTACGCCTTCCAGTACCGGCAGCAACTCACGGATGTTGGAGATCTTCTTGTCAACCAGCAGGATGTATGGGCTGTCTTGCTCAACGCTCATGCTGTCCTGGTTGTTAATGAAGTAAGGAGACAGGTAACCGCGATCGAACTGCATACCTT
>CAYTQQ010000002.1:0-24413 GCA_964440135.1 uncultured Cellvibrionaceae bacterium
TTATTTTTTCGTCTCTCGCCGTTTTCAGCTTATCAGCTCAATCCCAGGAAAATATCGCGTTGACCAAACCGGTGACGGCTTCGTCTTCGCAGAACAGTAAACATGCTCCAGAGCTTGCGGTAGACGGCTTATCCGGCACGCGCTGGTCCAGCGCCTTTGCCGATGATCAATGGATCTCTGTAGACCTGGAAGAAGTTAAAGAAATTTCGGGCGTTAATCTTCACTGGCAAAATTCTTACGCTGTTGAATACCACATTCAGGTATCTAATGACGGCACCACGTGGAATACCGTTTTTACTGAAGAAAACGGCGATGGCGAACTGGATTCCATTGCCCTGAATACCTCCGCTCGCTATGTGCGCATGCATGGCGTTAAAAGATTTACGCGTTATGGTTTCTCGCTCTGGGAATTTGAAGTGTTCAGCACGCCTTCAGTGAGCGACACCAACCTCGCACTGAATAAGACGGTGACCACTTCATCAAATCAAAAAACTTCCTTTGCCGGCAGCTATGCCGTCGATGACTCATCAAAAACACGGTGGTCGAGCGATTTCTCCGATGGCCAGTGGATTGCAGTGGATCTTGGCAAAGCCTACCAACTCAGCAGTGTAAAGTTGGATTGGCAAAACTCTTACGCACTCGAATACCACATCCAGGTATCAGACGATGGCACCAACTGGTCTACCCTATTCACCGAGACTAATGGCAAGGGCGGCCTGGAATCCATTCCTGTAAATGTTACTGCGCGTTATGTACGCATGTATGGTGTAAAACGTTTTACCCGCTACGGATTTTCGCTGTGGAGCTTTGAAGTCTACGGCTCAGATCAGGTTGCTACCGAGAACATTTCCTATCAAAAAAATGTGACCACTTCTTCAAATCAGAAAACGTCACATGCGGGTGTCTATGCGGTAGACGGTTCTACCAGCAGTCGGTGGTCCAGTGATTTTTCTGACAATCAATGGATCGCGATCGATCTGGAAGCTAACCACGTTATTAAAGAAGTAAAACTTAATTGGCAGAATTCTTACGCGACTGAATACCATATCCAGACATCCAATGACGGCCAGAATTGGACGACTGTTTTTACCGAGCAGGATGGCAAGGGCGGCGTGGAAACTATTTCATTGAATACGTCTGCACGCTACGTGCGTATGTACGGCGTAAAGCGTTTTACCCGTTACGGTTTCTCATTATGGGAATTTGAGGTCTACGGTTATCCGACTACCAATGGAGCGGATGCGTCATCCAGCTCAAGCGCTAATTCGTCGACGTCCAGCAGCTCGAGCTCAAACAACGCTGGCAAACCTGACGCAGGGTCTAGCAGCTCCAGTGGCACTGATACATCTGCTCCGACTAAACCTGGCAATGTCAAAGCGACCGGTTTGGAGAGTCGCATAGAAATATCCTGGTCGCCCGCGCAAGATAATGTCGCCGTTACCGGCTATCAGGTGTATCGCAACAACACCAAAGTAGCGGACGTTTCGGCTGCCGTAAGTATGTATGTCGACAACAAAGCCTCACCTGACACTAATTACACTTACACCGTCCGTGCGCGTGATGCGGCCGGCAACTGGTCAGCACAAAGTGCCAGCGTAACAGCGAAGCTCGCCGCCACGACGACAGGTGCGGTCACATTGCGCTGGTCAACGCCCAATGCCCGTGAAAATGGCGAGTATCTGGAGCTGGATGAAATTGGCGGGTTTGAGATTCGTTACAAGACAGCCAACGATACGGCTTATGCCAGCAAGATTATCAATGATAATCACACCAACAACGTGACGCTGAATGTAAATGGTAATTATCAATTTGAGATTGCTACCTTTGATAGCAACGGGCTGTACAGCGTGTTTGTACCGATTCAGCCGCAGTAACAGGTTCATGAGTGGAGCGAAAAACAAGGCAGTTTATTCAGGCACCCCCAAAGGGTGCCTTTTTTTATTGTGCAATGTGAGCGATTAGTGAATGCGTCGTTCGCGCTTACAAGGGTGAATCAAAACACTTCGCTACTACAACTTAGGATTTTTTAAGCGGCCGGACATATAAAACCAAACTGTGATCCGCTAACCGATAACCGTGTTCAGCAGCAATTTTTTGCTGCAGCGCTTCGATTTCTTCGTTATGAAATTCGACGACCGCTCCGGTTTCCAGGCACACCATGTGATCGTGATGATCACCACTGGCAATTTCAAAAACCGAATGGCCGCCATCAAAATTATGGCGAACCACTAAACCGGCAGATTCAAATTGGGTAAGCACCCGGTATACCGTCGCCAGCCCAACATCATCGCCTTGCTCTATAAGTGCCTTATACACATCTTCTGCACTCATGTGGCGTTGCTCAGAAGTTTCCAGCATTTGCAAAATTTTAACGCGAGGCAAGGTCACTTTTAGCCCCGCTTTACGCAGCTCTTCTGCCATAATTCCTCCCAAAACCTTCTCAGTCTTGCAATTGATCAGGTATTATCGCCCTTCTCTTACTAAGTGGAAACCCTGATATGAAATTTGCCAGTCGTACTTTACTGGTCGCCCTTGTTATTGCCAGTGTTACAGCCTGCTCCAATTTTCGCTTTCCTGGTGTGCACAAGATCCACATTCAGCAAGGCCACATCATTACCGATGAAATGGTACAGCAACTGCAAGTGGGCCAAACCAAGCGCCAAGTACGCTTTGTGTTAGGCAACAGCTTGCTGCCTCACACCTTTGACGACGATCGCTGGGATTATTACTACAGCCTGCATCACGGCGACAAGTTGCTGCGCAAGCATTTATTTACCGCGCATTTTGAAAATGACACGCTGGTGCGCTGGGAAGGCGACTATGTGCGCGGCGCGACTGTTGCCAGAGGCGCCTCCTACGATAACGATCGCGGGCGCGCAGATGACCTGGATGCGCCGGTACCAAGCAATGACACACTTCCAGAAGCACCCCAAGCGCCTAACCGCAACCAGTAATTCAGTAGCGGGCCGCCCTCGGGTGGCCTTGGCTGCAACTCGTTGCTGCCACAAGGTTTCCAGCTCCCGATTAAACCCCGACACAAGTAGCGCGCGGCAGTGAATCTCACTGCGCGCGCACTGACTTCAGTTTATTCTTCGTCTTTTGCCTTTTCTGCGCGGCGCCGCCGTGCATCCTTGGGATCAAATATTAACGGGCGATAAATTTCGACACGATCACCAGGGTTCAGCACGTAGTCCTGTGGCCCACCCAAACCTTTAGTACCTAGCGCCTGGCCAAAAACACCCATTTTTGCCGTGGCCAGATCAATCTCGGGAAAAATTTTGACGATACCCGAGCGCTCAACAGCCGTGAAAGCGGTGGTTCCCGGCATGACTTTCAATTCAATAATTTTTTGTTGGTGCGGCAGTGCATAAGCCACCTCAACCGTAATCAACTCTTCATCTGTCATGGTTTATTCTCACTAACCGTATATTGCTCGTGCGCGCTTGCACACGGCATCGACTTGTTTGTTGACCATACCCTCGAACAGTTTGCCGACCGCCAAGCCGAGCAGCCGGTTCTTCAGGGTAAAGTCCAAAGTAAAGACGACCTTACAGGCGTGCTCGCTGAGGGGAGAAAATTGCCATTTACCGTCGAGATGAGAAAAAGGCCCGTCCACCAAGGACATGGTCATGACGTAAGGCGGCGTCAACAGATTGCGGGTGACGAAGCTGTGACTCACCCCGCCCTTGCTCAAATCCAGCCGCGCCTCCAGCCAGTCACTCTCGCGCCGTAAAACCTGCGCACCTACACAGCCATCCATATAGTGCGGATAAGACTCTATATCATTGACCAAATCAAACATTTGCTGCGCTGAATAATTGACCAGCGCTGAGCGTTCTACTACAGGCACAACCTACTCCCCACCAACCAGGGTTTTTATAAAGGGATAAATACCGCCCACCAGTACGATCAGCACGGCTATCGGGGAGATGTAACGCAATACCCAATACCAGACCCGCCGAAACAACTCGGAATCGTGCGCCAGCTCTCGCTCAATGATCTCCCGTTTCAGCACCCATCCGACAAATATGGCCAGCAGGAACCCGCCCAGGGGCAAGAACAGATTCGTGGTAATGAAGTCAATTAACCCAAAGAAGGTCATGCCCCATAACAGTTTGACGCCGGCCCAATCGTTAAACGAGAACACCGTGCCCAGACCAAGCAACCACAGCACACCGGCCAGCAGTAGATTGGCGCTGATCCGATGAAAATTAAAGCGCTGGGTCAGGTAAGCGACAGCTGGCTCAAGCAGGGACATTGTTGAGCTCCAAGCCGCCAGGATCACCAGCAGGAAAAACACAGCGCCAATCACGACCCCACCCGGAACACTGCCAAAGGCGATCGGCAGCGTCACAAACATCAATCCCGGCCCTTCGCTGGGCGCGATGCCCGGCGTAGCAAAAACCAGGGGGAAAATAGCCAAGCCCGCCATCAGTGCTACGGTGGTATCGAGTAACGCTACCGTAAGTGCAGTTTTACCGATGGCGGCCGTGCCCGGCATATACGCGCCGTAGGCCATAATTGCACCCATGGCCAAACTCAGTGTAAAAAATGCGTGGCCCAAGGCGATCAAGGCCGCCCGCCAGCTGAGATCCCCCAGGTTAAAACTGAATAAAAACTTAGCGCCAGCGATGAACTCCCCGGCGTAAGCGGCATAACCCACCAGCGCCAGGAGCAAAATAAACAGTAAGGGCATTATCAGCCGAATGCCGTATTCCAACCCCTTATTGACCCCGAGCATCAGGATCAGGGCCGTCATCGCAATAAAGGCGGTTTGCCACTGTACTAACGCGCGCTTATCGGCCAGCAACTCATCGAATAAAGCACTCGATTGAGTGCCGTCCAGCCCGTTAAAACGTCCTTGCAGGGCATGGCTGAAATACTCAAGCGTCCAACCCGCGATCACCGCGTAGTAGGACAGGATCAACAGCGCCGACCCGACTCCCATCCAGGCGATTGCCACCCAGGCACGACTGGCAGATGAGGCGTCGCGCGCCTTGGCCATTGCCGCAATCGGGTTGGCCCGGCCCGAGCGTCCCAGCAAAATTTCTGCTGTCATCAGCGGAATACCAATCAGCAGAACACAACCTAAGTACAACAGGACAAAAGCTCCACCACCATTTTCACCGGTGATGTAGGGAAATTTCCAAATGTTCCCCAGGCCGACTGCCGAGCCCGTAGCCGCCAGTATAAAAGTCCCTCGATGTGCCCACATAGCCTGTTGCCGGTTTCGTCTCACAGAGTTGCTCCCTGATTGCGCCGCAGCCGTATCGTCCTGAATTGTAGCGACATTGGACGCCGAGTATAAGTCCGGCATGCCGAGACACTGGGGTTCTTTGCCGATATAATGCCGCCCCGAACTTCACTCTACAGAACTGACCCCGAGCCCATGGCCAAAAAGAAGAAACCCAATACCGGCACGACCATCGCCCTGAATAAAAGGGCGCGCTTCGATTTCGAGCTTGAAGAACGCTATGAAGCGGGTATTGCGCTGCTTGGGTGGGAAGTAAAAAGCCTGCGTGCCGGCAAAGCACAACTGGTCGACAGCTACGTGCTCTTCAAAAATGGCGAGGCCTGGCTCTTCGGGGCACAAATCATGCCTCTGCCATCGGCATCGACGCATTTTGTCACCGACCCCATACGTACGCGCAAGCTGCTGCTCAAGCAACGCGAAATCGCTCGCCTGCAAGAAGCGGCAGAACAAAAAGGCTATACCGTGGTAGCCACCGCACTGTATTGGAAAGCGCATTTGGTGAAGTGTGAAATTGCCTTAGCCAAAGGCAAGCAATTGCATGACAAACGCGAAACAGAAAAAGAGCGGGACTGGGCACGCGAAAAGCAGCGTCTGTTTCAGCGCGATCAGAAACAGTAATACCGTCTTCGGTTCTCCGCTAGCAGTATTTGAGCGCTGGCATTAACGCCAGCGCCCATCGACAGATGGTTTATTGAGCGGTTGGCAACCGCGGCGTTTCGTTGACATTAAAGAAGCGAATAGCCAAAGGATAGTTGCGGATAATGCCATCCTTCGCCTGAATCGCGCCCAAAATCGTGAACACGATTGAGCAGATAATCAGCACCAGCAGCGCCAGGAATCCGATCAAGACCAACATTAACGCCACACAAATTAATGAATAAATAAAGGCGCTGATAATCCAGTTGGCCACCACGCGACCTTGCTGATCAATATACTCATCATCGCGCCGGATCATCCACATCACTAACGGCACTACCCACCCAAGCACCGGCACTAAAAAACTGCAGAACTGTGCAAAGTGCATGATCATGCTGTAGGTTTGGCGATCCATATTAATATCCAGCGGCTTGTTGCTTGCCAGTGCCTCTGCCTTGGCTTTTTGATACTCTTCTTCGGTAATTGCGCCCTTGTCACGCAATGCACTTAAACGTTCAACCTGATCGAGATTCATATATAGACTCCTGGCCTCAGCCCCTTGCTGAAATACGGTAAATTACCACTGTTCAGAGTGTAAACCTGACCAATACATCAGACAATTGGTCCGTTAATTATTGTAAGCGAGTATGCAGCCAACCGCCCGGCGCTTTACACTGGCGCCACACTAATAACGCTAAACTCTACGGAGAAAAAATTAAGATGGCTCTTTCACCTTCATCGTTCAACATTATCTCCAGGTGGTTCGCAAGCTTCTTGCTGCTGCTGACAATGGGCGCTGCTGCCGATACCAGCCAATACGTTGTGCATGATCCAGCAACCTATCACTTGGCTGGCCGCTTCGACGCCAATCAACTGAAGAACAAACAGGACTTCATTCGCGTTAAGGGCAATAAATTTGTCGACGAAGCGGGTAAGACATTTATTTTTCGCGGCGTCAGCATCGCGGATCCGGACAAATTGGTCAAAGATAACCAGTGGCGCAAAGGTCTGTTTGAAGAGCTCAAACACAACTGGCACGTAAACTCTATTCGTCTGCCGATTCACCCACGCGCCTGGCGCGAACGCGGTCAGGAAGCTTATCTTAAACTGATTGATGAAGCTGTCATCTGGGCCAACGAGCTGGATGTTTACCTGATCATCGATTGGCACTCCATCGGCTTTCTGAATACCGGCTACTATCAGCACCCGCAATACGATACCGATATTCAGGAGACTTTCCGCTTCTGGCACGACATCGCTTATCGCTATCAGAACATTCCGACCACGGCCGTTTATGAGTTATTCAATGAGCCGACCACGCTGGATAAGCCGTGGGGCAACGAAGAGTGGGCCGCCTGGAAAGCCATGAATGAGCAGTTGATCGACACTATTTATGCGATTGATAAAAAAGTGATCCCGCTGGTTGCTGGTTTTAACTGGGCCTACGATCTGACGCCGGTAAAAAAATCACCGATCAACCGCAAGGGCATTGCTTATGCCTCGCATCCCTATCCGCAAAAAGAAAAACCAGCGGAGGCTACCGAGAAAAACTTTTTTGATTTGTGGGAAAAAAACTGGGGCTTTGCCAGCAAAAAATACCCGGTTATTTGTACGGAGTTAGGCTGGGTGCAGCCTGATGGTTATGGCGCCCACATTCCAGTGATGAACGACGGCAGTTACGGCCCGCAGATTGTCAAGTTTATGGAGCAGCGCGGCATCTCCTGGACCGCATGGGTATTTGACCCAGAGTGGTCACCGACCATGATCAACGACTGGAGCTTCGCGCCATCAGAGCAAGGCGAGTTCTTTAAAAAAGTGTTTCAGGAAAAAAATCGGTAAATAAGTAGATGGAGGGCCGGCAACGGCCCTCCTTATTTTGGAGAACCCATGAATACCCAGGCAATATTACACAGCTGTTTCCGTTTTATCGCACGGAAGTGGTTATCCCTTTTATTGCTGACACTGCCCTTGACCCTGGTCTGGCAAGCGGGCTCCTGGCTCATCCGCACCCACCTCGAAGAAAACCAGACGCTCGCTGCTGAGCTGCTCTTAAATGCAGTAGTATTTTCTCTGATCGAAATTATCGCGATTAATTACGTACATGGCGTCACCCTGACAGCACAGGCAGCACAAACAACACAGACAGCTGTGGGCAATAACCATCTACAACCTTCAGCACTCTATCGCGGCGCCTTAGGTAGCTGGCCCGCCATGATTCAGTTGACGATGTTAAAATTAATTATGATCGGCATCGGTTTGATGCTGTTTATCGTGCCCGGAATTATTATTGCCGTTCGACTGGCATTGGCTGAGCAGCATCTTGTGCTGCGCAAAGCGAACGTAACCGAATCTTTGCGCGCGAGCTGGAAGCTTACAGCCCCCAACTTTTATATTGTGTTGAGTATTCTGGGCATTTTGTTTTTAATCCATCTGGGTTTTGAATATCTTTCTGCTCTCACTCCCCAACCCATCGCCATGCTGCTCTTTCCTTTCGGCATAGTGGTTGCTTTATTCTCCACGGTGGCGGCCTATCGCATTTATACGCTGCTGCACACTCCTCCAGCGGAGACGACCGGCTAACCAATCACCCGATACGCGCGCGCCCGAGGCCGGTATCAAACAGGATGATTTTTTACGCTTCGCCGGCCTACTGACAAAACTTTACCATTAATAACTTAATCGTTTAGTTGCCCGCGGGATACGGTTATTCCCTCAATAATTTCACACCTGTTCGCCGCGCATTCCTTAACTCAAGCGTTTTTAAAATCGCCAAAGTGTAAAGTTGATCTATACTCCCGCGTTCCTTGTTATGGTTTTGTGCAACCGCAAAGTCGTGTCAGTCCATTCCTTCGCGCTTTTAAATATGGCCTCCATTTTTTGTGCTATGTTTTCCTAGCCAAAAGCATCCTTACAACGATAGAGGCCATTGTGAATAATCTTTCCCTGAAATGGAAAATCCTGCTTAGTGTCACCCTTACCTGCATTGCGGCGGTCATTGTTACTGCCGTAGTCACTGCAAGATCCGGGGTTGCCACCACCGAAGCTGCCATTCTCGAAGACTCCCGGACGCTAGCGCGGGTGCTGGGCGAAGCCAGTATCGGTGCGATAACGTTTAATGACACGATGACAGTAACCGCGTCACTGGAAGCCCTGCGGGTCAGTCCACGGGTCTTAAGCGCTGTCATTTATCAAGAGGGGAAGCCATTTGCCTGGTATCAAAAAGACGCGGAGTCCTCCGCTCTGGCACCTGAGCTTTCACGACCCCAGACTACGGGTATTAGTGAGTTACCCAATGGGGTGACGGTTATCAGCGAAGCCATTGAAGCCGACGGCAGCAGCATTGGCTCGATCAGTTTTTTCCTCGATTTACAAGAGGTTGATCAGATTGTTGCCAACACGATTGTCGATGCTATCTGGCTCGTTATTATTATCAGCTTGATCGCAATTTCGCTGGCTTATGCGGTGCAGCTGAGTATTGTGCGCCCAGTCAATGACGTGGTGCGCGCCCTGCATGACATCGCCGAAGGTGAAGGCGATCTTACGCGTCGCCTGCCAGTGACTGGCACTGATGAAATTTCTGAGCTGGCGCAATGCTTTAACCGCTTTGTAGAACAGCTGCATACGCTTATTTCCGGCGTATCTGAAGTTTCCCGCCAAGTGAATGACAATGCCTTGACGCTCTCGGACCTTTCGCAGGACAACGAGCGGGAAATCCGCACCCAGCAAGAAGAGATTCAGCAAATTGTTGTCGCGGTAAAAGAAATGACCAATGTCGTGCAGGATGTCACCTATAGCGTGAGCGAAACGGCTGAGCGAGCTTTACAAGCCGATGGTGCAGCGTCCTCGGGCAAAACCCTGGTTACCAGCACCATGGGGCAAATTACCAGTCTGTCCAGCGAAATTAAAACAGCAGCCGATGTTATCAATCGCTTGCGTCAGGAAACCGTGAGCATCGGTTCCGTGCTCGATGTTATTCGGGGCATTGCCGATCAAACCAACCTGCTCGCCCTTAACGCGGCAATCGAAGCCGCGCGCGCCGGTGAACAAGGCCGCGGTTTTGCGGTAGTTGCTGATGAAGTGCGTACGCTCGCGTTTAAGACCCAAAGTTCTACCACCGAAATTCGCGAGATGATTGAGCGCCTGCAAGCGGGCTCTCACGAAGCAGTGGATATGATGACCGAGGGCACAAGCCAGGCAGAAGCTGCCGTTATTCAGGCTAAAGATGCGAGCGAAGCACTGGAACACATCACTGAATTGGTGGGCGTTATTCGCGATCGCACCAATCAGATTGCGGCGGCCTCAGAGCAGCAGAGCGCGGCAACGCGGCAGATTGAAACAAACATTAACGGTATTTCATCGGTGGCTACCCATACCGCTGAAAGCAGCAGTCGCATTACCACTAACACCCACCGTTTAGCCGATATGTCAGCACGCATGGCAGAGATGGTCGGGCGTTTTAAAATTTAACCCACTGATAACTGAGGCCTGGCAGGTGAAGCCAATTAGAATGCTAAGGGATTACGTCAAAGGTGCGTCAGTACATTTTTCCATTTGTTTTTAGCGCGAGATATGCACCATGAAAAAACTGATTTTATCCCTGTCTTTAACTGTATCCGCCGGACTTGCGAGTCAGGCGTTTGCATGTAACCCTCCGGCTGCCAAGCCAGAAATTCCTGATGCTGAAACCGTTGTTACAGCACAGATGGTAAAAGCGAATAATGATGTAAAGGCATATATTAAAGCGATGGAGGACTATCTGTCGTGCGCCAAATTGCCCAGAAGCGAAGAGCGCAAAGCGCTGGACGATTTAAAGCAATACGCTGATGATTTCAACGTCGTTGTGCGCGCCTTCAGAGCCCGGTCCAGCGGTTAATTATGTATCTGGCGCTGCTAAAGAAATCTTCCCCTCACGCGGTTGGAAATTTTTAGCAGCGCCATCCTTTCACCCGTAAATCCTGCCCGCCTTAGAGCATACCCACCTTAAAATACCCCGGCTAAACCGACAACCAACGCCCGGCCTGGCAAAGGCGCTTTATCCTTCAGGAAGGATGAGTGTACGCGCGCGTATTCATTCGTAAGATTTTTGCCCTGCACATAGAGTTTGGTACCCGGCACGAATTTATCGAGATGATAATTTACTTGCAGATCAACCAAGGTATAACCGCTGGTTGCGTCTTCAAGGTGCGCCACCTTCTTTTGGGCAAGGTAGTGCATCGCATTAAATTCCAGGCTGTAATTATCGCGCTGGTAATTCACCGCTGCGCCGAAACGCATAGGCGGAATCCGCGGCAGATTGCCACCTTCGGTTAAGGTTGCGCGGATGTAGTCAGTGCTCAAGGTGACTTTTAACGGCGCCGCAACTTGCCACATCCATTGGCCTTCCAATCCATACAGTCGCGCACCACTGACTTGATAGGTATATACCGGCAGGCCTTCTTCAGCCGTATCATGATGCTCATGCTCACTGTCATGATGATGGTGGTCATCGACAAATACCGCGCCCGAGTTGGCGAGGTAATAATAATCGTCAATCGCGTTGTAAAAAGCGTTGATGATAAACCCAACATCGCCATCCACTTTGCGTAAAGAAAGATCGATGTTGTTGGATTTTTCTAACTGCACTTTTTGCTGCAACAAATGAAAATGAAAATGTTCATCATCTTCCCGATGCAGCTCGAGCAAGGCGCCCGCTTCATACAATCCCGAGCCGAGATGAGGCCCCAGAGACAGGAGTTCAGCCAGAGAGGGCATCCGCTGGGCGTGGGTCAACGACAGGCCGACGTTGTAGCCCGGCGTAAAATCCCAGACGGCACCGGCCGACACGCTGACCGGTGTCGTGCGATAGCTGACGTCCTGGTGCCCATGACCCACCTCATGATCAGCCTCGTGATCATGGTCGTGATGAAGCAACGAGGTATCCGAGGTTATGTCTACCTGCTCGAGGCGCGCACCCAACTGCACCAGAAAATCGCCAAAGTGCCGCTCTTCCATCAACGCCAACGCCAGCGTTTCGGTGATGCCCGGAGGGGTGAACGCCTCAGCACCGAGTGCCGCCGATTTACTGCGTTTGTAGTGCAAACTCAGGGCACCCCGCCAATCCGCCAACGGATGATGGAATAAATCCATGCGCAACTCGTGGCTGCGATTGGTAAAGGTCGTGCCGATCACGCCTTCTTCAATTTCGCGATGCACATAATCGGTATAGCCGAGCCGCGTATTAAGTGCACTGAACCAGGCATTTTCTAAAGTCAGCTCACTGATGAGTTGCACCCGATCCTGTTTAAGATTGGCCAATACCCCATGCTGTTCGCTTTCTTCATGGCTGTGGTTATGACTGTAACTATGACTGTGGGTATGCCCCGGAATACCGTAATCGCGTTCCAACCGGCCAACCGACACGCCGATAAAACCGTTGTCGAGTAAATAGCTACCGCCAAGGTTGACGCCTTTCGCCCGTGTTGCGGAATTTTCCAGACGCTGGCGGCCGCCGTGTTCTGCACCGGACTCGGCGGGGCCGGGGATTTTGTAATCGTCGGATTCACGCCAAAAAGCATCCGCATGTACCGCGATATTACCGGTTCCCGTGGTTATGCTGCCGGAGGCCAGATGATCGTTCGCCACGGAGCTGGATTGCACGCGCCATTCACCTTCGGTGTCATTGCTCTGCGGTACGCGGTCATCGACGATATTAACCACCCCGCCGATTGCACCGCTGCCATAAAATAACGTCGCAGGCCCGCGCAAAATTTCTATCTGCCGCGCTGTTGACGCCTCGGTAGCCACGGCATGGTCGGGGCCGACCCGCGAAGCATCGCCAACATCCAAACCATTTTGAGTCACCAGCACGCGCGGCCCTTCGAGCCCACGAATAATCGGACTGCTGGCAACGGGACCGTAATAACTGGAATGTACGCCCACTTCATAATTGAGCGTATCGCCCAGCGTCACTGCCTGACGATCACGCAGGCGTTCGCCGCTGAGCACGTTTACCGGCTGGGCAGATTCCATATTAGAGGCATGCCACGGCAGGCCGATAACGCTGATAACTTCCATCACCGTCGGGTTGAGCACCAGCTCTAATTGCTGTTCCTTGCGCGCATCAAGATGAAAGGTTTTATGCATATACATGGGCGCTTTAACGTGCAGCTCGAGCTCATTGCTGTTGACTTCCGGCAGCACAAAATGGCCCTGCGTATCAGCGCGAATACTGATGTTAGCTCCTACTACTTCAACCTCGACGCCAGCGATAGGGTCGCCGGCCGGGCTGCGTACCACACCGCTGACCTGAGCCCACACCGAAGGGCTAACCAGCGCCAATAACAACCATATTTTCTTATTCACACCGAACTTCTTTACTGCAGAATTCATACAACGTGGAACCTTACATTGGATTGAGAGGAGCCGGCAGGTAGTTTTTACCGAAAACGTAATAATATAACATTACAGGCATTTGATGAAAGAGGAGTGGAGAAAAATAGGTCGTCAGCGCCGTTTTCTGGACAGCGGAACGCAGGGCAGAGCGACTAGGCTAAGCGCGCGGAATCAGCAATTAAAGAATCAAAAGAAGAGGCAAGCTGGGAGCTACATGTGATAAGGATTGGTGTGAATAAAGGCCAGGCTGACGCCCGGCCCATGTCAACGGCTAATTAATGCGATCAGAGGATGAGGGACCATAGGACGAGGTTCCCGGGATGCTAGTGGTAGCTCGTGGTGGCGTAATGCCGTAATAGTCATGAATCTGATTACTCCAGGTTTGGTCGGCCATGTCTGGCCAGTCGTCCTTATCAAATCCAGGCGCATTTTTAAGCTGCTCTTTTTCGACATTTAATACGAAACATTTATTGTCCGTATCCAGTGTCAGCGCGCTCCAGGGAACAGCAAAAAGTTTTGCGCCCATGCCTAAAAATGAACCAAATGACAACACGGCATAGGCCACTGTTCCTGTGCGAGTGTCGAGCATAATTTCTTTGATATCACCCAAGTCGTCACCGAGATGGTTGACGACGTCATTACCAATCAGCGTGTCGGCGCCCATCAATTCCGGACCAGGCCCACGATCATGGGAAGCGGTACGCGTGCGGTACATACCGTAGGTATCACGTTGCTCATAATTCATATCTCATTCTCCATCATGTTGCAGTTTGAACATTTATAACCGCAGTAATTAATGCAGCTATTCCATGGCTTTGCTATTCAGTGACCCACATTCGCCCGCTCTGTTCCATTATTTTTTGGCTCCCTGACAACTCAAAAAATTGTTCAACACCCTGCCGATGATAAATCTGACAAGACGCAAAGCAGGGCGCCTGAAGCTGTTCGATAACGCACAGATATTTAGACGACGTCGGCGTAGTTTTTAGTTTCGTACGCACTTCTTTTGTTGTTGCTTTACCCATGGAGTCTGCTTGCCTGCAGGCAGAATATATCGATAGTTAGATTAAAGGACATCACTATGAACAGCTATAAACTTTCTGCGACGACGATTTTCTCCCGCTTTTTTATTTTGTTGGCACTGGTGTTTGCAGTCGGTTGCGCCTCTACTGACAAGCAAGCCAGCACTGGCGAATATATTGACGACACAGTAATCACTACGCGCGTGAAGGCGGCAATTTTTGCCGACGATGAATTAAAAACATTAGAGATAAATGTAGAAACCTTTAAAAGCGTGGTGCAGCTGAGCGGCTTTGTTAGCGAAGCTTCGCATATTCCCCGCGCTGAGCGCGTCGCCCGCGGCGTGAAGGGTGTTGAGTCGGTGAAGAATGATTTGCGCGTTAAATAACAAGGATATAAAGGCGCCAGTTCAATAAAGTGCAACTGTGGCACTGGTGCCCTTACCAGAAAAAACACTCCCGCAGCGCCCGAGCCCGGGAGTGTTTTTTATTACCGCTTTACACGCTGCATTTTTTAACACCAGCGCATCCTGTTGTCAGCGACCCCAACTGCGCGCATTAAAAAAATGCCGACCCATATTGATCAACACAGGTAGCGATTAAGATCAGTATCAACAATGCAACGGGAATTCATTGGTGTGGATTTACAGGAATAAAGACGGAGCACAGGCTGAATGATTTGGTTCCTCGGGCTACATATCATGGCCTTGCTGATCTGGTGCGCCACGCTGCTTTATTTACCGGCGCTCATCGCCGGCATTCACACCCGTCAAATTGCCATCAGCGAACCTGATAATAAATACGGTTCGGTCGCGCGGTTTTTATTTACGTTTATCTCTACGCCCGCGGCTTTACTCGCAATTATTTCCGGCACCCTGGTATTTCTGATTGATCACACCGTTGAAGTCTGGCTTATCGCCAAGCTGACCTTAGTCGTTGCGCTAACTGTGAGCCATACCTTCGCAGGTTTGTTGCTGCTGCATACCCAGGATCGCAATCTCAAACCCATTCAAAACTGGTGCAAACTCTTGAGCGGAATCGTGAGTGTATTGATGATCGCCATTGTCTGGATCGTGCTCGCCAAACCTGCCGCCGAGGTTTTGCCATGAGCCCACCATCAATTTTTTTTACTCTGCTGCACCGCCACTTCGACATCGACACCGACCGCTCGCTCGTACACCAGCTTGCCGCCAAGATTGCTCGTGACCGCAATGAGCACAGCCGTCAAGCTGGAGACATACATCCCCCACGGCCAAATTTGCACCTCGGCATTATCCACCCGCAACAGCCAGTTGAACGAGGCGAGCGACAGCAACATGACCGCCAGTACCGCATGACACCAGGCCGTAATCAGCCGGCGAATGCGAGCCACAGAAACCAGATCAAGCAAGCCGACAAAGCCGGATATCCAACCGCCAAAGGCACCCACGCCGGCGAGCCACAAGCTGGCTCTGGCCCAGAAAAAGTCACCGCTCACCAGGTAAGCGAGATCCGTGGCCACCAGACCGATCAACGCCGCAACCGGAAAGTGAATCAACATGGGGTGGATGGGATGGCCGCCCAAGGACATCCGGCTGATGATGGGTTCGTGATCCATACAAATTCCTCGCGTAACAATTTAGCCGTTCAGAAATTATTGCGTTGCGGACGCTACCTGAGCCTGTTCACCGTTTGCTGGTTGCTGAGCGGTTGTAGCGGCCCCTTCTCGATGCTCGATCCCGCTGGCCCCTCGGCGCGCTCTGCAGCCTGGTTGTGGTGGGCCATGTTTTCCTTTTCCGCCATCGTGCTGTTCGCCGTCGTCGGACTTTGGCTTTATGCCATTAATCGTCGCTTCGGCAGTAACAGTAAGGAAGAGGACCGACGCCTTGGTCATCGCTGGATTATTGGCGGCGGGGTTATTCTGCCCATTGCCAGCACCACCTTGCTGCTGATATTCGGTATTCCCCTGGGTCATAAAATGTTGCCCCTGCCACCCGCCGAGGGCGAAGTCTTGCGCATTGAAGTCACCGGCCATCAATGGTGGTGGGAAATCCGTTATCCCGACAGTGGGATCACCTTACGCAACGAAATACACATTCCGGCCAACACACCTGTCGATATTCACCTGACGACGGCGGACGTCATTCATGCTTTTTGGGTGCCACGTCTCGGCGGGAAGTTGGACGCTATTCCAGGCCGGACCAATATCCTGCGCCTGCAAGCCGATGAGCCCGGAGTCTATCGCGGCCAGTGTGCCGAGTTCTGTGGTTTGCACCACGCGCATATGCAATTCACGGTAGAAGCGCACGCGCCGCAAGATTTCAGCGCCTGGCTGAACGAGGGCACACCATGACCGAGCTGCAGCAACTCAATCCCCATTTACACCAACAAATGGATCGTATCTGGGCCAATTTACCCGGCTGGGGAACTCTGGCGGCGGTCAATCATACGACCGTGGGTTTGCGTTTTATCGTCACGGGAATGCTGTTCTTTTTATTTGGCGGCGTCCTGGCGATGTTGATCCGCACCCAGCTGGCACTCCCCGGCCAAGATATCCTCAGTGCCGACCTGTACAACCAGGTCTTTACCATGCACGGCACCGTGATGATGTTTTTGTTCGCCATCCCGGTGCTCGAAGGCCTGGCCATGTACTTGATTCCCAAGATGCTCGGCACGCGGGATCTGGCGTTTCCCCGGCTCAGCGCCTTCGGTTATTACTGCTATTTATTTGGCGGTCTGATCGTTTGTTCCAGCCTCTTGTTGGGCATTGCGCCCGCCACTGGCTGGTTTATGTATACGCCGCTGAGCGATGCCACTTTTGCGCCCGGCCCCGGCTCCGACTTCTGGTTAATCGGTATTACCTTTGTCGAGATTTCCGCAATCTCCGCCGGTGCCGAATTAGTCGTTTCCATCTTGCGTACCCGCGCTCCAGGAATGACGCTCAACAAAATGCCGATTTTTTGCTGGTACATTTTGGGCATGGCGCTGATGATTATTTTTGGTTTTCCGCCCCTGATTCTCGCGAGCATTATGTTGGAGTTGGAGCGCGCCGCCGGCATGATTTTTTTTGCACCGGAAGGCGGCGGTGATCCGCTGTTGTGGCAGCACCTGTTCTGGTTGTTCGGCCACCCCGAGGTTTATATTTTGTTTTTGCCGGCAGCGGGTATCGTTTCAACCTTGATTCCTGTGTTTGCCCAACGCCCATTAGTCGGTTATCGCTGGATCGTTCTGTCGATTATCACCATGGGCTTTATCAGTTTCGGCCTGTGGGTGCACCACATGTTTACCGTGGGCATTCCGCAATTGGCGCAGGCCTTTTTTTCTGCCGCGAGTATGTTGGTAGCGGTGCCTACCGGCATTCAAATTTTCGCGTGGCTCGCCACCCTCTGGACGGGAAAGGTCGTCTTCCGTTTGCCGATGTTGTGGATTATGGGGTTCCTGGTAATTTTTGTGGCAGGCGGTTTAACCGGCGTCATGTTGGCGCTGGTGCCCTTTAACTGGCAGGTACACGACACGCACTTTGTGGTGGCTCATATGCACTACGTCCTCGTCGGCGGTATGTTTTTTCCGTTGATTGCGGGGCTTTATTATTGGCTACCGCACTTTTCCGGGCGGATGCCTTCGCACAAGCTTGGCGCCTGGGGGTTCTGGCTCACCTTTATCGGCTTTAATGCCACTTTTTTGCTGATGCATGTCACCGGCCTGATGGGTATGCCGCGCCGGATCTACACCTACGAAGCGGGGCTGGGCTGGGACTGGCTTAACCTGCTGTCGTCGATCGGCGGCTTTGTTATGGCTGCGGGGGTGGCGGTGTTTATCCTCGATATCCTGCTGCATTTTCGCTTTGGCAGCCCGGCCCCACGCAATCCGTGGAATGCGGACAGCCTTGAGTGGGCCATGGACATACCCCCGACCCGCTATAACTTTGCCAGCTTGCCGTCCATCACCACCCGCCATCCACTGTGGGAAAAACCCGCCCTGGCCACGGATATTGCCGCCGGTCATGGCGCCTTGACGACCTATGAACACGGACGTCGCGAAATTCTCGGCACCGATGCGGTTACCGCAAAAGTAAAAGAGATCATTCACGTACCCAGCAACTCGTGGCTGCCGCTTCAATGTGCCACGGCGCTCGCGATTATGTGCATCGGCCTGCTGAGTAAAGCCTATTGGATTGCCCTGCTCGCTGCCGTCGTCGCCTTGCTGCTCTTGCTCCGCTGGACATTACACAACGGCGCCCACCCCCGTGCGGCGCCGGTACGCGCCGATGATCCGATCAACCCGCCGCTGCATTCCCGTTCTCTTAACGGGCCCGGATTATGGGGCATGCTGGTGACGCTGCTCGCCGACGGCACGCTCTATTTATCACTGCTGTTTGGGTGGTTTTATTTGTGGACCGTAGCGCCCCAATGGACGGTGCCGGAAGAAAGCCCGCTATCACTGGGCGCACTGGTTGTTTGTGGTGTGTTCCTCACGCTTAGCGTGGTGGTGTACCAGCGCTTGGTGGCCCGTTTACGCCGTGGTCAGGATGGCGGATTGGCGCAGGGTTTATGGCTGACCACTGGCTTGGGTTTTGCGCACTTGGTAGTCCTGCTGTGGGTGTATGTGGGCAGCGCGCTCGAACCCACTCGCCTCGCCCATGGTTCGGTACTGGCACTGATGGTGTTTTACCTGATCTTTCACAGCGGCCTGGCAACCATCGTAACGGGCCTGCAAGCCTGGCGAGTGCGGCAAGGTTATATCAACCGCGCACTGCCCTACGAACCCATGGTGCTCTGGCCGTTTTGGGTTTTTACCCTCGCGATTTTCTGGGTCGCGGTAGCGGCTTTTATGCTGTTACCGATGGCCTGGCCCGCAACAACAGGAGGGCTGTAATGCGCTCGCCCTCGCATCCGCTGCAATTACCCATGGGGCTCATTATCTGGAGCCTGTGGTTTGTCATTATGTATGCCAGTCTCTCCGTCGCTTGTGCCTTTGTGCCGCCTGACAGTGCGCTCGGCCCGAGAACCTGGATCAATGGTTTGCTCTTAATCCTCACCCTGGTGGTGACCTTGTTATTAACCCTATTGGCCGTGCGTAACTGGCGTGCTCCCGGCGATGGGCACCGACGTTTTGTCGCACGCGTAAGTGCCGGAATTTATTTTGCCGCCGCCATTGCAACGCTCGGTGTAGGGCTGCCGGTGGTCGCCTTGCCGCCCTGTGTTTAACCCGACTTTTACGGTACAAACACGACGCCCATAAACATCCAATTGCAAAAGAAACGGTCAGCCGCTATGAGCTTTACCCGACGCCAACCTTTCCTGACCTTTAAACGGTGCACCATAAGCCGTGTCATTTTTGTGCGGCTGTTAAGTCGTTTACTTTTACTCGCGCTGTTCGCGCTGTTCACGCTGTCAGCCAGTCAGGTTTACGCACACAGCCCCTTGTCCAGCAGTGGTGCAGAACAAATTTCTGCGTTGCTCAGCACCCTGCTGCTGTTGATTTTTTGGGGCATTTATTGGCGCGGCCTGAGACGTAGACCGGCGCGACGCTCGCTGATTATCACGTTTAACAGCGCCTGTTTATTGTGTGCGTTTGCGGTGCTCGGCCCCCTCGACGACTGGGCGACAACCAGCAGCTCGGCGCATATGACACAACATATGATGCTGATGGTCATCATTGCCCCAATGTGGGTGTTAAGCCGCCCGCTACCACAATTGCTGAGTGGTGGCGGGGTTATGCTGGCAGGGCTTTTTCGATTCATGCTGTGCTTGACACGCTATCCCATGATGATGGCTTATCTGCACGGATTCATTATCTGGTTCTGGCATCTGCCCTATTTTTATATGCTCGCCGTGCGCAATCCCTGGTGGCATGTATTTGAGCACTTGTGTTTTTTGGTTACCGCGGGATGGTTTTGGTGGGCCGTTTTAAATAGTCAGCGCCAGTACAGTCCATTTGCCTTGCTCGCACTGTTATTCACATTGATGCACACCGGATTTTTAGGCGCGTTCCTCACCTTTGCCCGCGCGCCCTGGTATGGCGAAGCGCGCAGTCTTGCGGATCAACAATTAGCGGGTCTGATTATGTGGGTGGCCGGCGGCATTCCTTATTTGCTGGCGGCCATGTGGGTAGGTTATCAGTGGTATGGTCATCTGCAGCGGCGCATGGCTGCGACGGAAGAAACGAATCATTCTGCGTCTGGCCACTAGCTGGATTTTTGCAGCAGGATTTGTGAGTTAGCGGCGGCCATAATCGACCGCGCTGTTTGTGATTAATAAACGGTGCTTATGGAAGGCGTTGGATAAGCTTGGCTGCGCTTCGAGAAATATTTGCGCAGCCGACCAGTTAATGCTCCTCAAGGGTTGCAAGGGAGTGCATCACGCGAGAGTGCTGTTTGATAATATCCAGCGTGGACACGTCACTATCAAAAACCGAATTTAACCCTTGAGGTTCCTGCGGCGGATCACCGACAAAATCATCGCCCGCGCGCCACATAAAATCTTCATTGGTGGTGCGCCCGTAACCACCCCACGCCCAGAAATTGGAACCGCCAATGGCATCGCCCGCCGCCGTGTGCTCTTCAATCAATGAAAAGAACTCGCGGAAAAAGCGATCGCGATAAACCGTGCTGGCACTCAGTTCAAATACCCCGCCATCGCGCTCTGCACCAAACTCTTCAAGCACAATAGGTTTGTTCAGCTGGTTGGCTACATTGATATGGTCATTGATGTATTGCTTTGCAGAAGCCAGGGCTGAGTCGTAGGTGGCATCGGGATTGGTCGCATCGAACCAGCTCCAGTTTTTTAACCACATATGAAAGGTGAGGTAATCAATAAACGGACTCGTGTGAGAGTCCACAAATAATTCCAGATCGCCAACGACCCCCATTGCACCCTCATTGCCGGTACTGATCAGCTGCCTGGGCGCCAAGGTACGAATATATTTTGCAGTCTCGTGAATCCATTCTTTAAACACGGAAAAATTTTCGCGGCCATCTACATCATTGCCGGGGCGCGGCTCATTGGCTAATTGCCAGGACATAATCACCGGGTCTTCGTTATACATTTTTCCGTTGATGGTGTTTTGCCGGGTCACGATTCGTTTAATCACATCGCGGTAGAGTCGCTGCGCATCTTTTAAGCGATAAAACTCGGCCGAGTTTTGCATAAACGCGTTCCACTCATTGGTGACATCGGGATCAAATACCGGCTCACCCGTAAACCAGGAAACATACTGGGACATCCCGCCCGACCACTGCCAGAAATTGTTGAAATACAACACCGCATGCATATCGCGCTTGGCCATTTCATCCAATAAATAATCCAGTCCTGTGAGCAGGTCTTCGTTGTATTCACCCGGCGCCGGAATCACCGCCGGGCGCACCGCACGCACCAATGCACTCGCTTCGGATGCCGCTAATACGCGCAAGTTATTAATGCCGGTTTGCTTCAATAAATCCAGCTCGTTACGCAGGCGTTCGCGATCACCTGTTTCACCGGGTGCACCCAAATAAGCGCCGTACCACATATTGGTACCAATCACGTAGTAAGGCTCACCGCGCCAGAAAAACTGCCGCCCCTCTACGGAAACAAACTCACTGTGATTAACACTGTCTTCATTGAGTGTTGATGTTTTCTGCTCTTCACGCTGACAACCCGTCAGCAAGACCAGCGCGAAGAGTGATAAGCCTATTATTTTCTTCATCATTGTACCATCCCATTTGCTGCCCACTACCTGGAGGTAGTAAGTTCACTTAACCACCGCATTCCTTCAATCATTGCGCGACCATTGTGATAAGGACACTTCCAGAATCCGGATTTGTAAAAGCTGGTATGCCGCGGTGCATCCAGGCGCGACAACCACCACCACTCGCCTTGCTCATGATCGATCTGATACGTTTTAATAAATTGCCAGACACCTTCGGCAGCGGCAGCGTAGTGCGACTCACCGGTAACGCTGTAGGCGTATAAAAAGCCTACCAGAGCTTCTGCCTGCACCCACCACACGCTGTCGCTATTGACCTGTTGGCTGGCAAAGTCAAACGAATCCAACACCTGTCCCTGCTCGCCAAGGGCTTCATGCAACGTAACATCGACAACTTTTAGCAACAGCGGCGTCAGCCTGGTGCGATAGCCACTATCTCCCAAAGCTTCTAAGGCGCGAGCAATTAGCCAGGCCGCTTCGATATCGTGCCCGTAGGTGTAACCCGGAGAAAAATCCTGCCACTGCATATCCATGAACATGCGCAAATGGCCAGAGTTTTTATCGATCATAAACGTATCAAAGAGTTCGATGTTGTAGCGCAACGCCGCTTTGATAACCGGCGTGGGGGAAACCTGATACAAACGCGTGTAGGCCTCCAGAATATGCAAATGCGTATTTTGCGACTTGGGGTAATTCAAATCCTTATCGCTTAAGCGCCAATCCTCTAAAGCATCCCAGCGTTGCGCAAAGGCTTCAACATATCCCTGGTTAATGGGATCAAGCGCATGGCGCTCGACCAAAGTAAAACATTCGAGGGCACCGCTAAGGGCCTGCTCATTGCTGGTCAGTTGGTAGTAAGCGCAGAGTGCATAAATGGTAAACGCTTGGGCATAGACTTGTTTTTTGGCGTTGAGCACATGACCCTGACAATCAAGCTCCCAAAAAACGCCGCCGTGCTCTTCATCAAAAAAATATTGGCGCAGGTAAGCGTATGCCCGGTCAGCACACTGCCGATACGCTGGATCATCCAGCTCCTGCGCCGCTTCGCTAAAAAACCACAAAATACGCGCATTAAGAATAATGCCTTTGTGCGCATTTGTTACCGGCAGGTTATTGCCATCCACTTCACCGTAAAAGCCGCCCAGTGCGTGATCCTGTGCATGCGCAACCCACCAGTCAGCAATGGCAATTAATTCCTGCCGGAATTCCTGCTGCAAGGATTGATGGTGTGTAAGTAACGGCTTGCGCGGCATGGTTACACCAGTGCTTTAAGAAGTTCGAGATTCGCTTTAATCAGCTGATTGCGCGTCGCAACCGACGCGGCGGAACGCAGCCCATCCGCTGGCGTATTTCTGCAGTAATCGACCAGCTTATCGACAGTGGATGTTGCGACATGCATACGCGTATCCGACGAAGCGTAATAAATAAACACCTCATTGCTTTCGTTAACAATCCAGCCATTGGCAAAGGTGACATTCGATACATCGCCGACCCGCTCTGCGCCCTGGGGCGCAATAAAGTGTCCGGCAGGGCTGTGCGTAATCACCCAGGGACGCTCCAGTTCTGTCATAAACATATACAGCACGTAACGCAAACCAGCAGCAGTATTGCGGACACCGTGAGCAAGATGAAGCCAGCCGTGTCCGGTTTTTATTGGCGCCGGGCCCTGACCGTTTTTTACTTCTTTGATCGTGTGATACACCTTGCCATCAACAATCACTTCCTCTTTTACTTCGGCACGCGTCATATCATCAACCAGGCCCCAGCCGATGCCGCCACCGGCACCAACACTGATAAAGCCATCCTGCGGGCGGGTATACAGACCGTATTTGCCAGCGACAAATTCTGGATGCAAAACTACGTTACGCTGTTGACCCGAGTAGGTAATTAAATCGGGCAGACGCTCCCAGTTCACCAGGTCTTTTGTGCGCGCTATACCACACTGCGCTTCTGCCGCCGAGGTATCATCGGGCCGCGTCAAATCCTTGCGCTCGGTACAAAATAAACCGTAAATGTAACCATCTTCGTGTGCGGTTAAACGCATGTCATAGACATTGGTATCGGGACGGTCGGTTTCCGGCATGGTGATGGGATAATCCCAAAAGCGAAAATTATCAATCCCGTTAGCGCTCTCTGCTATGGCGAAAAAAGATTTTCGATCAACACCTTCCACCCGCACAGCTAACAGATATTTTCCCTGCCAGTAGAGCGCACCGGCATTGAAGGTCGCGTTCACGCCCTGACGCTCCATCAAATAAGGGTTGGTTTTTTCATTCAGGTCATAGCGCCAGAAGACCGGCGCATGGGCCGCGGTGAGAATCGGATTTTCATAACAGGTATAGATACCGTTACCGCTTTGCTGCGGTTGATTGGGACGGGTGATCAAGGCGGCGTGTTCCGCCAGCAATGTCTTGATTTGTTCATTAAAAGCACTCATAAAAACCTCGGGTAGACACTATCTACTTGTT
>CAYTQQ010000002.1:24513-53253 GCA_964440135.1 uncultured Cellvibrionaceae bacterium
CGCGACGGCAGTGAGTGGCTGTTAGCGCGCGTCACTTTGGCAAGCGTTGCTGTTATTTAACGGGCGTCAGTTAGCGGGCTAGTTTCTCCAGCGCGGACGCATTGTGTGGCAAGAATTCTGGTGGGGTATCGGCGGGATAATCTTCAAGATTTTTCCACCAGAATTTCCACAGCAGCACACTGGTGACACCACACACCAACATCGCAGCGATTAATTGCGGCCAGTGTTTAATGACCAAAAAGATCGGCATAGCCACCAGACTGGTCTGCCAGACAATGCCCACCGCCACGTTCAACATGTCGCGCATAAAGTGCGGATTTTTTTGCACTTGCGGATGGTCCTCTTGTACGGCTGCACGCACCGGCGCCCACCAGCCCCACGGCCGCACTTTGATATAAAACGTTTTGAGTACGTCCATGTCGTCAGGCGCCGTTAACAGCGACGCAACAACACAGGTAACAAAGCAGGCAAGGAATAAAAACGGAAAAGAGTAAAGCGGGTTGTAGTCGGTAAAGGCCAAGCCGATCGCCGCCACAATGCCGACGGCCATACCCCAGAAATAACCCATACCGTTAAAGCGCCACCAGAGCCACTTCAACATATTTGACGCGGTATAACCCCCATAAAGTGCAGCCACTATCCACTGAATTGCGTTGTTGAGCGATGGAATAAACAGCCCGACCAGCACCCCGAGAATCACAAACACCACCGAAAAAAAGTAACTCAGGTGCACGTATTTTTTAGGCTCGGCATTGGGGTTGATGTAACGCTTGTAAATATCATTGACGACATAGGCCGGCGCCGCGTTAACCGTTGCGGCAAATGTGCCCATAAAGGCCGCTAACAAACCGGCAATCAATAAACCCTTGAGCCCCACAGGAATAAATTCCTTCAGCGCCATGGGCAGCACCTGTTCGAAGTCTACCGCTGCACCCATGGCCCGCAACTCGCCGGTAAAAAATGCCAGCGCCAAAACGGTTAAGCCAGCGATCATCATATAGCGCGGTACAAACAGCACCAGGTTAACAAACCAACTCATTTTGGACGCATCGGAAGGTGTTTTGGTGGACAGCACCCGCTGCATATCGTAGTTAGGTGCCGGCCCGGCCAGGGATACCAACAAACCTTTGAGCAACACCAGCATAAAGAAGATGGTGAACAGGTGATAACCGTCTTGCAGAATTCGTTCGTTCGCCGCCGGCAGTCGTTCAGCCCAGTCAATATTCAGTTGCCAGTGAATCGCAACGCTGGTCCAACCATCGGGCAGAATGCGCGCGAGCAGTTCCGGCGACACTTGTTGCATGGCAATAACACCGACGGCAATCGATGCCAGAGTCATCACGACGAATTGAAACACTTCGGTAAATACCACCGACATCATCCCGCCTTTGACCACATACAAGGTGGTGATGGCGGTGATAATCAACGCGTAGATAACATCGTTCCAATAAGGATCAGCTGAGAATTGCCACGGCAAAAAAACGGCGGCAAATTTGCCGATACCGATAAAACCGTAAGCGATAAATGCCACCACATTAATCAGCGCAAAGACCACCACAATTAAATGTGAAAGTTTTGCTCCGGCGCTATTGCCAAAGCGAAAAGTAATAAACTCCGCCCCCGTGAGCACGCCCGAACGCCGCAGCCAGGCGGAGAGAAATACCATCATAAAAATCTGGTTGAAGACCGGCCATAACCAGGGAATGTAGATACTGCTCAGGCCATAAACAAACAGCAGGTACACCAGCCACATGGTGCCGCTGATATCGAACATGCCCGACGCATTGGACAGCCCCAGCATGCGCCACGAGAGCTGATTCCCGCCGAGAAAATAACTGCGCAGATTTTTAGAGGATTTTTTGGCTACCCAAAAACCAACCCCTAAGGTGCCGAGGATGTAAGCCAGAACAATAGAAATATCAATCAATGAAAGTTGCATGAAATCTTCACATTTTTAGTTATTCGATATGCGATGCCGGCTGAACAGGCTGTGCACCCCTGCGCTCACCACCCTTGATTGTCGTTACGGCAGTGGTTGCACATTAAGCGCTGAATTGTTGTTATCCGGTTTGACATTAGACCTTTTAGGCGCGGCTGGATTATCAGCTGTTGCTGTTTCACGCCAGAGCCGTCCCCAGGCCGTGCCCAGTTATTGTCCATCGTTACTTATTGTCCATCGTTACAGATTGCGGATAATGTAATCGGTTACAGATCATTTTGCCAGCTGCAATTACGCGCGCTGAACATTTTGCCCATCAACGGGATTACGCATTCACCACCGAGCTGGTTTATTATCCAGCCGCCAGCCCCGGCTTATGCCAGACATCTCTTCGGTCGCTCAGACAATTCGCAAGAGAATCCAGGCAAGGTTTGATAGCATCGCGTGTTTTGCTGGCTTTCAGTGGTTATGTAGAGCAGACCTATGTCGAATATCAGAGATGTCGCGCGTTTGGCCGGGGTATCGGTTGCAACCGTATCCCGCGCCCTGAGCACACCGGAAAAAGTCTCCAAAGCCAGCATTGCCAAGGTGCAGGCGGCCATCGCCCAAGTGGGTTACCGGCCCAATATGCTTGCGCGCAATTTTCGCTCCACCCGCTCCTATGCGGTGGTGGTTCTGGTTCCGGATATTGCCAACCCGTTTTACTCGTTATTTATTCGCAGCCTCGAAGATCGCGCGCAACAAAAAGGCTACGCCGTGCTTTTAGGCGATACCCGCGGCACACCGGAGCGCGAACAGGAATATATTCGCCGGGTCGAAACCCGCCTGGCTGACGGGATTATTCAGCTGCGCCCCACGTCGGAAAAAAACCAGTGCATTATTCCCGCCGAAATTCCTTGCGTGCACGCCTGCGGCTGCGAACAAACCACCGGCCCCTCCATTCGTATCGATAATCGCGCGGCGGCGCGCACCATGGTGGACTATCTGATTTCTCTCGGGCATCGCCGCATCGGGGTGATTTCGGGTTTAAAAGATAATCCTCATACCATCGACCGCCTGGAAGGTTATAAAGAAAGCCTGCAGAACGCGGGCATTCCTTTTGATAAAGAACTGATTGCGGAAGGTGACTACACCATGTGGTCCGGGCTTAACTGCGCGTTTCAATTCTGCAATATGAAAAATCGCCCTACGGCGGTGTTTTGCATGAATGATGAAATGGCGATTGGTGCCATGCAGACCATCAAGTCGCAGGGTATCCGCGTACCGGAGGACATGTCAGTCACCGGCTTTGATGATATTGCCTACGCGAAATACTGTGACCCGAGCCTGACCACCATTTCGCAGCCCGCTGAGGAAATGGGCAAGCTGGCAATGGATATGTTGCTGCGGATTATCGAAGGCGATCCTTTAAGTCAGACCGAATGTGTGCTGTCGACCGAGTTTATTATTCGCAAAAGTACGGCACCCGCCCCGTCAAAGAAATAGCAGACCCTGAAACAAAAACGCCCGCAATTGCGGGCGTTTTTTTTGGCTGATGCAAGCGTTATTGAATACTGCCGCCCCGACGCTGGATCAAGTCACTTTCGATCTGCTTCATCTGGGAATCATTCAATGGATACCAGAGTGTAAAAATGGCCCCGAGAACACAAATACCCAAAGGAATGGTACTCATCAATGCAACCATACCGTCAATAGATGCGCTTACCGTTGCTTCGATTTGCGGGTCATAGCCGTACATAGCAAGCACCACCAGCACCAGTGCCCCGGCAAAACCGTGCCCGGTTTTGTTAATAAAGGTACCCGATGAGTACATCAAACCGGTAGCCCGGCGGTTGTGTTTCCACTCGGAATAATCGACGGTGTCGCCCAGCATACTAAAGAACAGGACAGGCATCATACCGGCAAAGAATTCGCCCAATATGGCCAGCACCATCATCAAGGTGACCTGCTCCGGCTGCACCAGATAAACCGCCGCACTGAAAATACCACCGAGCACAAAGGCAGTGAGCATCAAGGTGCGCTTGTTAAAACGCTGGGACAGCCAGTTAGTAGCGATAGCCGCCGCCAACGAAGCGAGCAAGGTAATCAAAAAGTAAAAGCCGAGCAGGTCATCGCGACCCAGGTAATATTTAAAATAGTAGCCCGCGGCACTGGGACGAACCACGGTAAATAAACCGAACATGACGCCCACAGTTAGCAGGATCAGCCAGGGCTTGTTGGTCAGCAGGTCAGAAAGATCTTTCTGCGCGCTGTTCATGACGTCGCGCGGCTTACTGATCAAGCGTGAACGCAGCCACATCGTCAGGGCAAAACTGGCCAAGGTCAGGCCTGCACAAAACACTTTGGCCTGAGTTGACCATTCGGTCTGGGACAGGCTGATCACAAACAAACTCAAACCCACCACCGGAATTAAAATCACCGGCATGCTGTAACAGAGTTCTTTGGTTTCCTGCCAGAAAGTTTTATCGCTGGGCGCCGGAGGTTTGATCCGTTCTTTAGTGGTGGCATAGGTGATCACCATAAAAATCACCAGCAATACCGCAAAGATGGGCATGGTGTACTGGTAACCCAGGGCATCGTTACCCTGACCAAAATGACTGACCAGCATGGGCATAGTGGTCATCACCAGCAGGCCCCCGCCGAATGCACCCATAAACCGGAAGCTGGACAAACTGGCACGTTCATTCACGCTATCAGTCATCACCCCCATCATCGCGCCATAGGGCACGTTGTTGGCGGTATAGGCCATGGTCAATGCAATATAAATGACGTAGGCGTAAATCAATTTACCGGTGTAACCGAAATCCGGAGTGTAATAAATCAGTACCAGAAATAGCGCCAGAACCGGCGCTGACCAGAGAATCCAGGGGCGGTATTTACCCGCTTTGGTATCGGTGCGGTCGGCAATAGAACCAGCAATAATATCGGTGACGCCATCGGACAGGCGCACCACCAGAATCAAAATGGCCGCGTGCGCAGCGGTCAGACCAAATACATCGGTATAGAAGAGCGGCAAGAAGAAGAGACTGCGCCAGACAAAGTTGGCCGCCGCATCCCCCATGCCATAACCCAGCTTTTCAGTGAGGGAAAGTTTGTGCGTAGATTTCTGCATAATTGACACTCGGTGAGCGGCCATCAGTGGCCTGATCGTTTATCGTTATACTCGTGCACCGAAGCAGGAGCGGCGCCAGATAATGCCATGGCCCCCTAGTGGGTTCAACGTCTGGCCCCGACATTTATCGGGAAAATTATCCGGCCCTAATTTGTTTTCTGGCAGTGGTCAGACAATTCAGCGGCCGCCACAATCAGATGATAGAGACTGCTGGCGGGCGCAATGTCACTCACCACTTCGTCATCCGCGCCGCGCTGATCGACATAGGACCCCAGGGTCGAGGCACACAAATAGTAAGTAAATAAATCATCCACGGCTTTCACCGCGATAGCTTCCGCCTCCGGGTGGCCGGCGCGGATCTGGACCAGGCTGGCTTTGATTAACTCGGTAATTCCCCAGCAGCGCTTGCGCGCATCGAGTATGCGTCCATCGGGCGCAACGGCGTCATACAATAAACCGGACGGTGCCATCCCCAGCTCGAGCCCGCGACGGTAAAGAACATCGAGATAGGGTTTAACGGGCCGGCCCGAGCGCTGGCTGTACCAGTCCAGCAGCCACACCCATTCCATCATATGGCCGGGCTCTACCACTTCTCCACGCGCATCCTCCAAGGGGCTCCAGCCCTCGTCAAAAAACTCAAACAGAACGCCTTCGGTGGCAGAAAAAAAACGGGTCTGGAAAAGGGTAAACAGCTCGGCCGCACGCGCCAGCCAGCAGGCTTCGCCGCTGGCATCGTACAAGGCGAGGAAGGCTTCAAATAAATGCATGTGCGGATTTTGTCGACGGCAGCTATAGGTGTAGTCGCCTTCAATCCAGCCGCCCTTTAAGGAACCAAAACGCGCATCAATATGGGCCACCAGACGGTGCGCTTCTTCCAGCATGGCGGGGTCGCCCAGGGCGCGATAGCCCCAGGCATTGGCCAAAATAAAGAAGGCGTGATCATACAAATCCTGGCGCGGATCAAGCACTTCAAAGCGCGGATTTAACAAGTGAGTGTAACCACCGCCGGCGGTAGGGTGAGCCGTCCGCTCACGCATAAACTGCAAGAGCCCCCGCGCTGCCGTATCGCCTGTCGGGCACCAGCCGCGCTCATAAGCCAGGGCATAAACAAACGCCTGCCGCGCCTGTACGCGCACCCGGGCGTTAGCCCCACGATCAACGGCGCCAGAGGCATCCAGTCGCTCAAAGTGAGCGCCCGTGGTTGAATCCAAGCCGCAACCTAACCATAACGGCAGCGCCGCATGTTTGATCCAGTGTTCAAAGCGTTCGGCCGCAGCGTGTAAAGATTCAGACATGGGATGCAATGCTTCCTTATAAGGGGAAAATCCAGAGGGGAGTTATCAGCCAATTGCGCGCTGGGTGATAAACCGCGCAATTGTATAAATCGTCAGCGCAACACACAATGCCTGAAACAGGCCCGATAAAAAAGCGCTGTTAAGTGCGGTCTTGAAGTGTTTTCAAGGCGTTGCTAAAAAAGCCCCCGCCCCTCATTAACAGCCCTGTCATTCATTAACAGCCGCTAATTAACAGCCTGGTGTCCATAGAGAAAGGATGTGACGGTGAGTCGCCCTGTTGTCGAGTGCGGATCAAACGCATAATCCTCCGCAATATCCCCCGAATGTAAACTGGTTCCACGGTAGATAATCAGGCGATTGAATTTTGCATCCACCGAGGCGACACGCTCAAATATGTCTGTATCGCCATTCATATACTGGGGCGGTTCGGGCAAGCCGATGTCGTCAATGTCGGCCTGCAATTTATTGAGATAAGGTTTACACCGCTGATGGTTTACATATTCGTAACCACTGGCCTTATGTCGATAAAACGAGGTGCCGCCATGCTCTTCATCACAGAGGTAGTGCAGGAAGGCAATATCTTTGGGATTGACGCCATCGAAATGGGGAATGCGCTGCAGCGGATGAAGCTCGGTGGTTGGCATCATGACCATTGAAAAAAAAGATTCTACGGCCGCCACATCCTGCGCACCTATGCCAAAGGTGCGCCCGACGACTTCACCCAGGCTGGCCTGCATCAGCGCCATGTAGGACGGCGGCGTATCTAAGCGCAGCCCCGGATACATACCCTTTACCGTGCGTAAATCTTCACGGCGAGCGGCATAATCGATCAAGCGTTCCGGCTCAGCAACAAAATTATCCACCAAAATCAGGGGTTGCTGCTCACTGCCGATGGTCGCCATACGGACATCCATATCAGGATGGACTTGCAGGTCGTTTGAATACATAGCACTACATCATTATTCAAAAAATGATTCCTGGTTACCCGATATCCAAGCATTAAATAACAGCTAAAACATCAACCAACATGAGTAACTTAACGCGAAAAATCCAGCAATCTCTGCACAGCAACACAAAGAGTACAGCCAAATGGTTAACCACCCTAACATGATTATCAACACAATATTTGTAAAAAGGTTTAGCGGGTTTTATAACGGAGAGATGAGTCGCGCGGAAGTTGGCATTTAACAGCAATGTTTAAAAACAATTTTTTAAAAACGATGCTCTGCAAAGCTGTCAATCAATGCGGCTGCCAGAACGACAACCGCATTGGTTAAACATCAATAGATTATTACTATTTTTTACAGCAACTGTTCGATAGCGCTGGTAATTTTTTTGGATTGTGGTTTATCGCCGCTACCAAAGTGACTGACCACTTTGCCATTTTTATCGAGCAGGTATTTATTGAAATTCCAGGCCGGTTCCTGCGTCTGTGCCGCTAACGCGCGGAATAGTGGATTGGCCTGCTCGCCGCGCACTGAGGTCGGGGCAAACATGGTAAAAGTAACACCGAAGTTCACGAAACAAATATCTGCAGCGGCGGCTTCATCCTTTGCCTCCTGATTGAAATCATCGCTGGCAAAACCCACTACGATTAATCCTTCATCCTTATAGGTTTCGTGCAGCGCTTCCAGCCCTTCAAACTGTTTGGTGTAGCCACAGTGACTGGCGGTATTCACCACCAATACGACTTTATCTTGCGTCAGTGCACACAGATCGATGGTGTCGGATGAATGCAGTTTACGGTAGTCGCCTTGTAAATATTCTGGGCAGGCGGCAGCGACTTGGCCAGCGACCGATAGTAAAAAGGCACAAGCTGCCGTTGCGAAGATTTTCATGCCTTGCTCCTTGAATGATCATGGGGATTCGTATGAATGGGACGGTGAGATGGCTGCGAGAAATATACGCCCTGCCGCAGCCGTTGAACAGCAACAGGGTTGAATCACGCATCCATCTCGAAAGACCCGCACTGGCAAAGGCAAACGCACTCAGCGTTCGATTTTATAAATCATATCCACGCTTTGCACTTCGCCCGACTCGGCTTCCACACGCAGGCGATCGGTCATCTGATAGACCAAACCCACTTTGGAGAACTGATCGAACAGCCCAACCACGTAGCGCACCAATAAGCGTTCAGTGAGGTATTTCCCCACCATTAAAGAGCTGTGCGCCAGGCCGTCTTCAGCGCTTAAAGCGAATTCATCGAGGTGAAAAGTGTCGGCAATTTGGGCGGTGATAGAGCCGCCTTCATCCATTCCCAGCCCGCTCATCGCGCTGATAATGGTGTAGGCATCACCCGCCGATGCTTCTGCAAGGGGCTTGCCGGTAAGCAACAGGGCCATGGCCTCACCTTCGTTATTCAGAGGCGGATCTGAATACACGCTGCTCGTGGGCCGCTGCAGAGTGCCGCCGATTTCCAAACCGACAATACTGTCGGTCGTGCCCCGCAGCGTTCGCTGAGCGCGTATTTCCAAACCGGGATTATCCAATGGCCCCTGAAAAATCAGGCGCCCGCGCTCGATGTTCAGCTCCTGCCCATAGGCCTTGTATTTGCCATCCACAACATCGACGTAACCGGTCGCCAACATCGGGCGCGCCGGCGTTTGCGTCAGCGTCATCTCACCCGCCACACGACTCGATAAACCAAAGCCATTAAAGCGCACATCGTCGCCAAGGCGCGCCTTCACATTCAGGTAAAAGTCCATTTTATCTTTGGGACCGGGGGCTTCACCGGCCTCCAGAATAACCACATCGTCCGATACTTTGGTCGCGCTGGCAGGCAGCGCTTTTAATTCAACCCGCGCGAAGGGAATAAGGGTTTCGCCGGTCACTTCTATGGCTTGCTGACGGGCACGCAACTGAATCGCGGGCTCGATATGCGCCTGAACTTCCGGTTGCTGGATAATCAAAAACTGCTCGCCGCGCATGGCCCCATGCAGCTGCCAATCGGGGCTGCCCAAGCCCTCCAGCTCACCGTCAATCTGCAGAAAACCATCACCCGAATGCAGGCGACTGCGCAGCTCAATTCGACCGCCACTGAAACTGTTGAGCGTCACGCCAATATCGCGCACGTCCAGCCCCAGACGCGGGATTTTGGCGGCACCGTTGCTGAGACTGATCTGCCCGAGCACCTGGGGCTGTTGCAGGTTGCCGCCCAGATCGATATCCGCTGCCAAGCTGCCGCCCAAGTCATCCACCATCGGGATGAGCGCTGCCAGGGGCGCCAGATCCGTAAAGTCGATGCGCACCCCGCCGGAAAGTGCGCCGGTATCGACATTGAGCGCAACGTCACCGAGCACCGCTCCGTACTCTCCCCAGCGATTATTCAATTGCGCCTGGAAGAGGCTGTTCTGCAAATTACCCTTCAAGGAGAGAGTTTCCCAACGGTAGCTTTCGACCGGTTCATCCGCATATTGATAGCGCAGCTCACCACCGCGGGTATAAAGATCAAGGCTGGCCGTGGGCGCACCACCGGGCGGCAACTGCAGCGCAATTTCGCCCGCTACCACGCCCGCGATACCCACATCGGGATCGAGAAATGCGCGTAACTGGTGCAGCGGGATAGCGGTCAGACCGGCATTCATCAGCAGACCGCGCTCGGTCGACCACTGGCCTTGGGCGCATAAGGCCGGCACTTCTTCCGACGCGCTTGCGGCCAGCTCCGCGGTGACAGCAGCCTCGGTTTGATCATTCAGCGCTGCAGCGTTTGCCGCCGGCGCATCGCCCGTCTCTGATCGCCGCTCGCCGCCACGTCGCGCCGTGCGCGTCGTCAGGCACAATTCGCCCAATTCAACCCCCCCGGCTTGCGCGCGCATGGGGCTGCTGCGCAGCAGTTGCCAGCGCGGCAGGTTGCTGAGATCAATCTCTAAAGCGGTGAATTGCCCCTGCCAGCTCTGGTCGCGATAGCCGCTGTCGAGTGCCAGTTCCAGCTCGCCCAGAGGGCTGACGATGCGGCCATTCAGGTGTGATTGCGCAATGGTGCCGCTGCCGGTAAACGTGAGACTGTCGATTCGCTGTTGCTGCAGCAGCAGGTCGCGTGCATCTAATTTCAGCTGGTAGTTGCCTTCTGGCAGCGGCATGAGTTCGAGCACCAGATCGTCCAGCCCCAGATCCTGCCAGCGCAACTGCTGGGCGCGCATTTCCATCACCAACTGCGGCTCATGCAAACTTCCCTGCAAGTGGCCCTGGGTAAAAAATGTGCCCTGCAAACTGGGATCCAGCTGGTTCAACAGGGGTGCATTGAGGTACCACTGCACATCGACACGCTCGCCCAGGGTACCGTTTACGCGCAGATGATTAGCCCCCAGCGACAGGGATAAATTGTCAGTTTGCCAGCGCTCACCATCAAATTGGACGCCGCCCACACCGCGCACTGCCAACGCCCGGATCTGGCCGTCGAGCTGGAGTTCTTCAACTGTCACGCGCAGGCCTTCGGGCGTCAGCTGTCCCTGGGTTTTAGCACCGAGCTGCAGCTGACCGGGCCACTCCGGCACATAGAGCGCCGGATTCAGACCTTCGGTAGCCACCGTCAGGTTCCAGTCCAGCGTGGGCGCCCACGCGACTTGGCCGGATATATGGGCCGCCGCGCCGCGCTCGCCGGCGGCAGACTGTCGAGGGGCTAGCTCGAGCACTAACTCGGCAATATCCATCCGCTGCAGATCGCCCCGCGTAGCGGCGCTCACCGTCAACACCGGCAAGGTCGCGTAGTTCACCTGCCCCGAGAGTTGGGCGCGGTAGTCATCCAGCCAACCCTCCAGCCGCAGCTGACCCGCAACAATGGGAATATCGGCATCCGCAGGAAACCACTGTGGTAACAACGGTTGTGCGGGCCAGTGGCTTACCGCCGTAATCTGCGGCGCAGCCAGCGCGGCAATAGCAGCCGGTGGCTGGCTGAGATTAGGCACCAGGGTCACTTGTGATTCGACATCGAAGGGCAACAGCAACTGGTGCGTAATTTCCAGCTGTTCGATATCACCAGTAATCTCGCCGCGCCCGCTCAGCAGCAATGCTTCCTGATCCTCAGTGGCAGGAATTTCATACTGCCATTGCACCGCAAGATCGGCGTCGTAGGGATAGCGCAGGCCAACCCGCCCCTGGGCAATCACGGTGTACTCATCGGTCACTACTGCCAGGTCGGCAGCGCGCAGGTTAAACACCCCCGAACGCAGCGAGCCGCTGACCCGCTGCAGGGCAATTACCTCTTCTGGCGGCGCATCAAGCCGGCTGCGGCGCACCTGAATATCATGCACCTCGACCTGCCCCAGCTCGACGATGACCGGCAGCGCCAACGACGGCCATGGGGCCGGTACCGGCTCAGCCTCGATAGCCGGCGGCAGCAAAATCCGAACAGCATCGGCGCGCAAGGATTGCACCGATACGGCGTTGTAAAACAGGGCCAGCGGCTGCCAGCGAAACGAGAGGTTCTCGGCGCGGTATTGCTGCTCAAGCGCCCCGTTCGCACTGATCTGATAATCCAGATAGTCGATATCCAGGCCGGTGAGTAAATTGCCCCTCACCGCGCCCACCTCGACCGGCAGGAAGCGCTCGGCCAGAGAAATAAACCAGCGACTGCCGGGCTCGGTAAACACAATGGTGCTCAGTGTGGTGACAATCGCCAGGATCAGCAGAAAAAGCCCCAGCACTACCCAGCGGGCAACCCGCCAAAATCGACGCACGGTCATAGATCCGGCCCCATGCTCAAGTGCAGACCCCAACCGCTGGTCCCGCTGCTACCACAGCGGACGTCATCCAGTGCGCAGGCAAGATCGAGCCGTACCGGGCCGATGGGTGAAATCCAGCGCACCCCGATCCCGACACTGCGGCGGAAATTAAAATCGTAATTATCCGGCGCATCGCCCTGATCATAAAACGCAGCCAGCGCCCATTTCGGACGGATTAAATAATCGTATTCGACACTGGCGACCAACAGGTTCCTGCCGCCAACCACATTACCTTCCGCATCTCTGTGGGCGATCGCTTTGTAACCGTAACCGCGCACGCTGGCGTCACCGCCGGCAAAAAAGCGCACTGACACCGGCAGGTCATTGAGATCATCGACCCAGGTTTTACCCGCATCGATGCGCATTAAAAAACGCCCACCAAACGCGGGCTGAATAAATTTTGCGCTGCCATTGAGCTGCAGAAAACTGGTTTTAGACCCCAAGCTTTCGGGCGAGCCTGAGAGCCGGCTCATGACGCGCCAACCCGAAAGTGGGTAAGCGGTGCCATCGTAACTGGTACGGGAAAATTGCACCGAAGGAATCAACAGATGAGAGCGCACTTTATCGGCGCTGCCGACGATGTAATCTTCCATTTCGTAATTTATTGCGTAGGTCTGCAGCCAGCTGTCATCACGATAGGTGGAATAGCTGACACCTACCCGCGTTAATTCACTGAGCGTATCGTCGGTTTTTTCGCGCTGGAAACCGGTCGCAAAACGCAGGAACTGATGCGCCGGTCGCCGCATCGGAATGGTGTAGGCCGCTTCCGCACTGCTGCGCACTTCCGCGAGATAACCGGTGGCGGCAAAAGAGTGGCCCCGGCGGGTCGCATAGCGATCTTCATAACCGAGGATCAAGCGCGGGCCGGTATCCGTGGCGACACCGGCACCTAATGAATAGCTGTGCCGCTTGCGCTCGTCCAGCTGGATAGTGATGGGCACCTGTCCATCATCCAGGTTCTGTAAATCCGGCGAGACCCGCGCAAGGGAAAAATAATTGCTGGCGTTGTATAAATTTTTCAGTTTGAGGAGGGTGTCCACGTCGTAGGGATCACCCTCTTCGAAATTGATATAGCGCTGCACAAAATCATCATCGAGGATATCCTGTTCGATGCTGATATCGCCAAAGCGGTAACGCGGCCCCGAGTTGTAAACCAACTCTACGCGCGCCGAATTTTCCAGCAGGTCGACCCCCACCTGAGCGAGATCAAAATGCCCGCTGAAATAACCGCGCTCGGCGGCCAGATTGGCAAAGCGGCTTTTTAACGCTTCATAGCGACCGTGATTCAACCGCTCCCCGATGCTGATGCCCGGGTCATCGCGCAGGGTTTGAAACACAGGGTCTTCTGCCCCTTCACCCTGAATATCGATGCGCACCTGGGTAACCCGCACGGGCTCACCGGGATCGAGGGTGATGGTGATTTTCCAGCAATCCGCCGTGCTTTCAAAATCCGCATCAAAGCTCAGGTGGTAATAACCCAGCGCCTGGCCGGCACGGGTGATATCGGTTTCCGCCCGCCGCAGGAGCGAGCGCAAACGCCAGCGGGCGGTCTGGCAGTTTTCATCGGCGAAGGGTAAAAAGTGGCGAACGTTGTCGCGCAGACTCGCTGTGCCCCCGACCACGACAATGTCAGGCGTGGGTGCCGCGCGCACCGGGACTGTGCCTAATGGCAGCAGCACGACCAGCAACCCGAACAGGCGCAGAGAGTAAAAAGTGAGGGGTTTCAACAAAGCCAATCCTATAACTCAGGGCTTTTCCAGCAGTGCCACTTGCGGCGCAAGCGCATAATAATCAAGTGGAGTTACTTTACCGGTTCGACCTTCAAACTCAAAGCTTGATGCTGGGTGCGAAGTAATTTTTTGTAAAACAAAATCTGGCGCTAACCGCTATAATCCGCCGCACATCAATAAGTTGGGTAGAGAGTCAGGCAATGCTTAGTTATCGTCACGCTTTTCACGCCGGCAATTTTGCCGATGTGCTCAAGCACAGTGTTTATCTCCACCTGCTCGACTACCTGACGCGCAAAGATACGCCGCTGCGTATCATTGACACCCATGCCGGTGCGGGAGCCTATTCACTCACCGGCAACCAGCCGCTCAAAAATCGCGAATATGACACCGGTATCGGCCTGCTCTGGAATCAGCCGGAACTGCCGGAACTGCTGGCCAACTATGTACACGCGGTGCGCTCCTTTAATCCCGATAACCAATTGCGTTTTTATCCGGGCTCGCCGCTGCTCACCCAGATGTTATTGCGCCCTCAGGATCGTGTGTTTTTGCACGAGCTGCACGGTACCGATTGCCGGCTGCTGAACAAAGCCATAGGGCCGGACCGGCGCATCAAGGTTATCGAAGAGGATGGTTTGCAAGGCATGCAAGGGCTGCTGCCGCCGCCCGATCGACGCGCCCTGACATTGATTGATCCCTCCTACGAAATTAAAAGCGATTACCAACAGGTGGTGCGCCAACTAAGCAATGCCCATAAGCGTTTTGCGACTGGCACCTATGCGCTTTGGTATCCCGTGGTAAGGCGTCAGCGTATCGATGAGCTGGAGCATGCGCTGCAGAAAAGTGGCATCAGAAATATTCAGTTGTTTGAGCTGGCTATCGCCCCCGACAGCATGGAGCACGGCATGACGGCCACCGGCATGATTATTATCAATCCGCCGTGGACACTCTGGTCAGCGATGGAATCCGCCTTGCCTTGGCTGGCTGACAACCTGAGCCCTACCCATGAGGGCTTTTTTCGCCAGGTGCAACTGGTCGACGAGTAACGCGATAAATAAAAAGGTTGATGGGTCATGAGCGCGATGAAGAGCTCCACCAAAGCGGCGATCTATTCGGCAACGGTTGCGCCCGGTGCCGGATTCTTTTTTTTGCGCCAGCATTTGTGGGGTCTGGTATTTCTCTTGCCCTCGCTGGTGCCTTTCTTTTTATTGATGCGTCATTATTTTACCAAAACCCAGTGGGTTGCCGAACGGGCGGTCATGGGTGAGTTGCCGCTCAATATTCGCGTCATGCTTGACGAGGTATTGCGTGAAACAGATCCCGCCGTGACGGCCTGGATCTGGCAAATGAAGGGTATCTTTATAGCCATCTGGGTAGTCAGCATCATGGCTTCTGCAGTGGCCGGCCATCAGCGAGATAAAAAGCGACTAGGGTAATTGTCATGCAGGCTACGTTTATCACCATCGGATTGCTTTTCTGCAGCAATATTTTTATGACCTTTGCCTGGTATGCCCACCTAAAAGAACTGAATCAAAAACCGTGGATTATTGCGGCGCTGGTCAGCTGGGGCGTGGCCTTGTTTGAGTATCTGCTACAGGTACCCGCCAACCGTATTGGTTATACGGTCATGAACATCGGCCAATTAAAAATTCTGCAAGAGGTCATCACCCTGAGCGTCTTTGTGCCCTTTGCCGTGTTTTACATCAAAGAGCCGCTCAAGCTGGATTATCTGTGGGCCGGGTTATGCTTAATGGGTGCGGTCTTCTTTATGTTCCGGGACAAGCTCACGGCCTGAGGATGGCTCCCGCCAGATATTTTTTTCCCGATAAGCCGCCAGGCGCTGCTCCTCAATGGCCACTGGCCGTGACAACTTTTTCGCCAGCTTAATCACGTCCTGTTGCGTCGCCGCAGCGGCGGAAAAATCACCGCTCGCTGCTTGGCTCGCCGCCAGCGTGCGGCGCGCGCTCAACGTATCGGGATAGTGTTTTAGCTGCGACTTGATCAAGCGTAAAGCTTCGTCACCGACACGCAGGTGATCGTCCGGATGAGTGGCTAAGCGCCAGGCTTTGTTCACGATAGCAACAGGTAGCTGCGCCGCCACAGCACGATCCAGCCAGGTCATGGCCAATTCCGGTGCGTGCGTCTGCAACAGCGCGGCCAGTGCATATTGGGCTTTCGGTAAACCGGCTTCAGCCGCCAGCGTCAACCAGCGCCGTGCTTTATCCAGATCCCGCGCGCAACCGATGCCATACATCAGATTGCGCCCCAGTTGATATTGAGCCTCTGGCAGCCCCGCCTGACTCGCTTGCAAATACCACTGATTCGCTTCCGCCGCCGCTGCGGCATTTTCCTGCTCGAGCATTAATGTGTGGGCATAGTTAAACAGCGCTAACGGCTCACCGGCCTCTGCCTGGGCACGCAGTTCATGCAAGGTCTGCTCCTGTAAAAAATCAGCAGTACCGGCAGGCTGGTTGACGGATTCAATCCGAAAATGAACCCGCTTGGATTGCCCCAGAACGCGTGCCGGTTCACCATCAAACTGCACCGGTGCAAAGCGCCAGAACTGAACGGCTTCCAGAACCGGGGCAGTGAATATCTTCTGGCTGCTTTCCAGCACAAAAAAATCGGTAACGTAACCCTCAGGATCAAGGGTGTACTCGATATCTACCATGCCTTCGATACGCAGATTCAGTGCGCGCCGGGGATAGTCCGGCGCTTTATTGCGCACGCCCTCCGCCTCGATGTTGATCGCAGGCTGTTCAGTTGCCAGTACAGGCCAAAGGGTTTTTTGCAGCGCTGCCACGCCCACACTGTCTTGCAACTCCGCAAAACGCGTCTCGGCCTGCTCGCGCTCGACATTGTTAAAGCGACCCCACAGACGATCGCGCAAGGTGATGGCCGTGGCGTGCTCCGCTTGCGCCGCGAGTGCGATCCAGGCATAAGCCTCGACGGTATTTTTATCGACACCCTGACCCAAAAAATACATGGCACCCAAATTAAATTGCGAGCCGGCGTGGCCTAATGCGGCGAGACTGGAAAATTCTTTCAGGGCAAGCTGGTAGCGTTCGGCCGCAAAGTTTTCTACGGCCCGATTAAAATCTGCAACAGCCGTTTGTGGCGTTGCGAACGCACCAAGAAAAAACAGGAGGTAAAGAAAAGAGCGCAGTCGCCTGATCAGCCGCATTGATGTCGCACTGTCGCTAATGCCTAACATAGGTGATGCTCGCTCCTTACAGGCTAGACGTGTGTGCAATTTTTGCGCATCAGTGCACCGTTAAGTTTTTCATCCATTTTCTGCTGCCGATGCGCCGTATCACAGGAATAAATTTACAGGCGTCTTCCAAAAACATCAGGGCATACAAAATAACAAACCAGAAGTTGCCGAAAAAAACTGCCGCCGTATAAATCGGCAAGCCAATAAGCCACATCACTACCGTGTCGGTAATCAGGCAAAAGCGGTTGTCGCCACCGGCGCGCAGCACTCCGATAATACGGATCATGTTAAATGTCTTCAACCACACGAACAGGCAGAAAACGGTTAGCGTGTCTTGTAAAAGTTGCGCCGACGTCGCATCGAGCTGATCAAAAATCAACAGAATGTAGGGTCGCAAAAAGTACAGGCCGACGCTAAAGATAAAGACCAGCGTTAACGTCAAACGATCAAAAAATTTATGCAATCGCCAGGCCTCTTCCTGAGAATTGGCGCCCAGCTCGCGTCCGATCAATATCGCTGAGGCGTTAGCGAAACCGACGAATAGCGCAAAGAAGGCACTTTCGATAGGAACGATCACACCCATCACCGCCAGCGCTTCAGTGCCGGCAAAACCCGTTACCACGTGGTACACAGAATTACCCAGCGCCCACACGGCGTAATTAGCCACCAGCGGCAAAGCAAAAGCCACGTAACGGCGGACCTGGACTTTATCCATACCCATGCGCAACGCGGTTACGCCGAGCGCGAACCCATGCTTGCGCCCGTAAAGCCAAGCGAGGATAAACGCTAACTGCACCACCCGTGCGATCACCGTTCCCCAGGCCGCACCGGCAACACCCATCGCCGGGAAACCCCAGTGACCAAAGATCAACACGTAATTCATAACGATATTAACCAGGGCAGAAATAATGCCCGCCACCAACGGCATGCCGGTTTCCCCGAGGGCACGCAGTGAAGCCTCATAAGTCACGATCACTTGCATGATCAGCAACACCGGCGCGGTGATAATCAGGTATTGGGCCGCCAGTCGCGTTACTTCCGGGTCGGGATTAATCCAACCGACCCAGATCGACGAGCCGAAGGCGAACAGTAAGGTAAAAGGCAGCACCACGCCCAAGCCCACCAACAAGGTGACGGCCAGCGTTCGCTGGCAGCTGGCAAAATCTTTCGCACCCATATATTGCGCAATGAGCACGCTGCATCCCGTGGCAAAACCACTCATTAAGACCAGCAGGAGAAAGTGAATCTTGGCGGCCAGTCCAACTGCAGCCACCGCAGCAGAACCAAGATCACCCACCATCACCACATCCGCCATCCCGAGGACGGATTGCAGCAACATTTGAGCGGCAACGGGTAAGGCGAGAGAAAGGACGCTAATCCAAAAAACTTTTTTTTGCTGGGCCATGAACGCAGAACCACGAGGAGAGAGTGAGGCGGGCGGCATTATAGGCGGGATTGGCGTAATGATCTGCAAGATTCACGAGGGAAAACAAAAATTATTGCGCGCGTCATTACTGTTATTCCAACAACATAACAATCCGCGCAAAAGCGTTCTGTTTTGGTATAGCAACAACTCAATATTGGGGCAACGCAATATAGGAACTACCAAGCCGTGTGGAATAGAAGCAAGGTGTTGGGGATAGCGTTAAAGGCAGCTCAGAATGAATGAGGACAAGGGCCAGTAGGACAAAGACAGCAGGACAAGGACCAGCAGGAAAAAAGTCGACAGAAAAAGGCGAACTGGAATAGCCTTAAGGCGATTTGCTCGTCAACGTCTGCACCACCACGCTGCCGACAATATCCCCTTCCACATTCACCGCGGTGCGCACTGTGTCCAAAATCCGATCAATGGGCAACAAGATAGCGATAGCTTCGGCGGGCAGACCAACCGACTGCAGTACCATCACCATGGTGACCATACCCGCACTGGGAATGCCAGGCGCGCCGACAGCGGCGATCATCGCGGTAAAAAATACAATCAGCTGCTGTACCAGGTTCAGCTCAATCCCAACGAGGTTAGCCACAAACAAGGCCGCTGCCGCTTCATAAAGGGCCGTGCCATCCATATTCATGGTCGCCCCTACCGGCACGACAAAGCCGGCAATATCCCGTGGTACCTGAAGATTTTTTTCCGCACAACGTAAGGTAACAGGAATGGTCGCAGAGCTGGAACTGGTGGCAAAGGCTGTAACCAAAGCTTCGCGCGCACCACGCCATAACCACAGCGGTGACTTGCCAGTGACGGCATACAAAATCGTCGGCAGTACCACCACGCCATGAAACAACGTGGTTAAAAAGATCAGAGCGATAAAGACGCCCATGCTCGAAAGAAGGCTCACATCCTGCTCGGCCACTAATTTGATCAGCAGCGCCATAATCCCCAGTGGCGCCAAGCGCATAATCCACCCGATAATGTCGAGCATCAGATTTAGAAATTCTTGCAGAGTCTGAAGAATATTCTGATAGCGCGATCCACCGACAACCAGTGCGCTGCCAAAAACCAAGGCAAATACCACAATGGCAAGAATGCTCCCCTCCGCGAACGCGGCAAATGGGTTCTGAAAGAGATTGGCAAAAAATTGCAGAAAAAAATCTGCCAAGCTGACCTGCTGCACATGGAAGTCATCCATGGCATCGGCAAATAATGCCAGAGAAATGCCCGCACCCGGCTTGAACACATTGGCGACAATCAAGCCCAGCACCATAGCCAAGGCAGTCGTCGATAAAAAATAAATAACCGTCGTCATCCAGACCCGGTTGGCCTGATGATGCGCCTGCAGATTGGCCACACCGACAGTGATCGAAGTGAATATTAGCGGCACCAGCACCATTTTTAACATCCCGATAAAAATGCTGCTCACCACGGTGCTCGCGTACAACAGACTTTCGCGCGTCCCGGCATCGGTGGGTAAACCACTGACCAACCAACCCACCGCTATACCCATCACGGCAGCCAGTAAAATTTGGGTATTTAATCCGGGCATACGCCTTGTTTCCAGTCCTGAAGAGTTGGGCGTAGCTCAGTTACCTGACAACAGCAGGTGACGTTAACGCAATGGGAATTATGAAGGTTTAGTGCGGAGTCACCTTGACGAACTGACTGTAGAGCCCCGCGGTGTCAAAGGTGGCCAACTCAAATTCATATTCGCCCTCAAGATTATCAAAATAATAGGCGTCAGTCCCACCATCTTCGATAAAAATCGAGGTGAAATCTTTATCGCTTTTTCTTTTATAGCGCAATTCATAACCGCCAATTTCATCCAGCTCGAGATATTCACCATTTTCTCTTTCCGTGGGTGGCGACCAATAAACAGCCACCTGCCCATCAACCTCGACAACATCCGCCGCTGGTGCCGACGACGATGAAGATGAAGAAGACGCATCGGGTTTTCCAGCTTGCGCCGAAGAGGAAGCGACTGAGGATGACGAGGCAGAGCTGACATCTGCTGCCGGAGGCGTCACCGCTATTGAACTGGCGGCGCTTGAATGAGTTGGCGGATTGGCCGAAGCGCCTGGGCTTGAACCGCCACCGCCACCACAAGCGGCCGTTAACAAGGGCGCAAACAGTGCCATCGCAAAGCTGGCTTTGCGTAATTTGTACTGCCAGCCTAAACCGCGTTTTAATTGTTTGCGGGTGATATACCCGAGCTCAATTAATATTTCGCCCAGCTCGTGACGGTGCGGCGCTTCATCACCGGCCTGAATATCCTGTAAGCGGCGCTCTTGCTGCAATTCAATCGCATGCATTAACTGCGCACGCGTGATAATGCGCCGCTCAACTAACAAATCGCCTAGGCGTGTGGATTTCTGTACGTCAGTCACTCGACTACCCCCCATTGTTTACCTGCGTCTGTCATAGATGCGCGCCGGGGTTAAAAATTCCTGATGTCCAGATTTTGTACACGGAAGTGTGCCCACAAAACTCAATATACGGTTACAAAAAAATAAAATAATCGGCAGCAACAATGAGCTGTATAAAATGCCCATTACCACCAGCCCAGGAAATTTACTCTTCCACTCGAGCGTTGACTTGCAATACGGCGTCGCCAAAAGTTAACAGTTGCCACTGTGGCGCTGTTATTTCCAGAGGCAAGATTTCTGATGCCACCAAGCGTGCAATCATTTCTTTTTGTGTGTCCGGCGACGTTTTTAGTTGCATCGATAAATGATCCCAGTCGTGACCCGACCGGTAAAATATATACGCCATAATGTAGTTATTACGTGCCAACAAAAACACGTAATCATCGTCGCCGTCGCGATTCAAATCGGTGCGCTGCAATTGATAAGAGCGGACCTGATCGACCAGCCACTGCTCTTTCGATAACCATTGATACAGTGCATCGGCAAGGGAGTCCGGTATTTCCTCACCGTCGGGCAAGATGATTGATCGCAGCAGTAAGTCACGTTCAAGACTCACCTCTTCGGCGGTGTAATCGCGGTAGAGATTGTTAATGCGCAATACCACCTGTGGGTGCGACTCAGCGGCATCGACTTTCAGTTGCTGTAACGCCAGATAACCGGGCCGCGCTAAATGGTAGCGAAAATAAGCAAGGTCCAGATCTGCCACGGTGAGCGCCCCTCGTTCCAGCCGCTCCAGCTGACTGGCGACCGTAATTTTGCGAAAATCAGCCACCGGTGTATTAATCAGCAGCACGGCGCCCACCAAGGTTAAACCCAAATAGGAGTTGACGCGGTGCAGAACACTTAACCAACGATCGCGCCGCATAACAACAGCGAAAAAATAGCCGACTGCAAACAATGCCAGCATGAGCGCGATAAAAAACGCCCAGCAGCGATCGACGCTCCAACCGTATTGCGCCACGCGCAAACTCAACCCATAAAATGCGATCAGGCTGTACACCGGCAGGAGCGCCACACCGAGATAAATAAGCCGGTGCAGAGCCGCCGGATAAGGCCGGGCCTGATCATCATCCTGATAAACCGCATTGACTAAAAACAACATCAACGCCTGCAGCCACAGCATCAACCCGCTGCCTTTGCCGGTTTCCCATAAAGGCGCCAAGCCGGTAAAGGGCAAAGTGGCTAAAAACAACAACGACACCAGCACCAAAAAAACCAATAAAAATTTGGCCAGGGCGTGCTGGATGCGCACCAGGGTATCGATAATGCTGGACTGGTTACGAAAAATAATGATGCCGAAACCATGGGCCAGCGCGATAGCCGGATAGTAAAACCAGCGCTCAGTAAATAAGTCGTAAAAAAACTGGATGTTGATCGCTTTAAATAAGGCAGCCCACAACATCAACAGGCCCCACACCGTCAGGGCAAAAAGCAGCGAAAGCCCGAGCGTGAGTAAATTGCGCCAGGAAAAACGAAAGAGATAGGTGTAATTAAATGCCGCGCCTTCGACATGACTCTGGGCGTAGAGCAGGATTTTAAAGGTGGCAATAAAGAGGGTGCAGACAAACGCAAACAGGATGTGATTGAGCCGCACATGCACCAGTGGCACTGCCTGACTGCCCACGTAATACCCCAATACGCCACACACCAGGGTAAAGGGTACGACCCAGCGCAGCAGTGGTTTCGCTTTGCCCTCGACCAACGCTAGCAACAGCATCAACGGCCCGACCACGGCCATGCTGTAAAAACTGAATAACCATTGAGGCTGTCCGTGGGGCCAGAACTTGAGCTCCATGGATTCGTGTAACAGTAACAGCAGCAATCCTTGGATGAGGGCTATCAGCAGCAATACCTTCCGAGGTAGATGCAAGTCAGTTGGCGGGTGCGCGGATGAAGATGCCGCTAGCGAGGATGTAAGAGGATTGATAGCCATGCAATGCGACGTCCTGAGTTGAAGATCGGTGATGTTGAACATCATGCCGACTTCAATTTGAGCAGACAAGCAATGCTCTGACTTTCCCCCTCCCGGAAAAAAAGATGCGGATGCAAAGTAGTGCCGCGAGATAAAAAATCAAGGGGGCATGTCACCCATGCCCCTTAATGCATTGACGTTATTCCGTTGTTTCAAAACGCGGCGCAACTTCATACACAGCCGTAGTACCACTGACTTCATTGCCCACAACCAGTAGAGCATTGCCGCTGGGCGAGTCTTCGGCCGCAATAAACAGCAGACCTTCCGGGCCAAGATCACCCACAATCGCCAGGACGCTGCCGGTGTCGTTCGTGGTCCAGTCTTCACGGCTGTTCAGATAGTCCACAAATACGGGCGCAACGGGATTACTGATATCAAATACCATCACCCCACCCATCCGCTCCAAACCGATAAACGCAAAGGTTTTGTCACCCACCTTACCCAAGGCCAAACCTTCGGGTTCGGGCCCTTTGGCATCGCTGCGCGAATCAAAAGCATCACCTTCATCATGGCCAGAGTTAAAAAACTCGCTACACGGAATAGTGCGCGCCGCGCCCAAACGGCACTCATCACTGGCCAGATATTGCTCGATCTGATCACCGGAATCCCACACCAGCTCTCCCTTGTCATTCCAGATTGAAAATGAGCGGGCGCCGTAACTGTAGAGCGCATCGTAGAGCAGCCGGTCGCCGGCTGGATCTTCAATACCTGCGACGGTAAACATAACGGGCTCCCCATTCGCATCGGTGCGATAACCCATCGTCCAAGTGATATTCAGTCGCCCCAACAGCGTATCACTGCGACAGTCTCCAGCGTCCCCGGCAACAGCACCACAATAACCAAAAACCTCAGGATTCAGTAGCGCACCAGCAGCCAGCCCCCGCAACTGGGGTGGTAAATCGTCACCAGCGCGGCGATCGAACCCGTTGCTGTGTACCAAGTGTTTAACCCGAAACTCTTCCACAAAACCCTGATCTGCAGCGCCCGCCCAATAGGCGTCATTATCTTCTCCCCAAGCACGAGCATCGCCTTCATTGGCCGTGACCAGATAGGTTTTACCCGCCACGTCATAAGCAGCAATGGCGTCAGGTTGATACATGCCGTAGACACCGTTAAAGGTGCGGATATTGATAACGCCATCCTCATCAGTGGCATCCATACCATTGCCCACCAACCCATGGTTCTTGTAACCGAGGGGCAAGATAGCCACGACCTTAGCGGTGGCAATATCTACTTGGGCGAGCGCATTATTTTCCTGCAATACTACCCAGGCCGTAGCGCCGTCCGGCGACACGGCAATATATTCCGGCTCCAAATCCTGAGCGACAGAAGCGCCTGGCCCATAGATTCTGACCCCGGCTGACCGCAGCTCAGCGTGACGATCATTAAATGCGGAAAAATCAGCCGTACGCACCACCGGCGCCCGTAAATCAGTGACGTCGATGATGCTGATGGAACCGGGAGGATCCATCGCGTAATCGTCACTGGGCTCGCCCTCGTTGGCGACTAACAAGTAACGACCATCAGGTGTAAACGTGAGCATATCCGGCAAAGCGCCGACTTCGACCTGGCCGATAAACGCCAGGTCAGCCGCATTAACAAACGCGACGAAACCCGGATCAGTTTTAACTGCTGCCTCTACCGCTAAGGCAATAGCGTCTCCATAAACCGCCACACTGTTGACCACCGCACCAGGAGCAATCTGATCGACCCTGATAACACCTGATTTAACCGGTTCATCAGGCAGGGTCAGATCCAGTACATCTACCGCACCCTGTTGCGCGTTCACCACAAAGGCGCGCCGATGAACCGGATCGAAAGCGACAATTTCTGCCGCACTGGCATCAAATATTCCGGTGCTGTAACGTCCTAAAAAGTTCAGCGTCACCCCGGTAACCGGTGACGGGGACACGCTTGACACGCTGGATGAACTCGAACTGCTCGCGAGACTCGAGCTACTGGAGCTGGATGAGTGATTGTCGTTATTATCGCTACCGCCACAGGCGGCGAGTCCGGCGGCGAGCAAGAGGGTGAGAGAACAAAGTGCTTTATCCATGATGGCGACTCCTGAGAAAGAGCCACCCATCCTATGCGCTAAATGTGACACAAATATTTCCGCGCGAGCGCGGTGTGAAACGAGTCCAGACCAGCCGCCAGCGATACATTTACATATGCTGACACGACTCTATTTGCCTGCCCCTGGATAACAAGGCAAGATTGGCAGCTGCCATTTATTGAAGTGGCACAACAAGACCGATAACGCTTCCGAGGTATTCCTTATGAAAAAAACCAGCTGGCTAATATTGACACTGGGCATCCTGCTTGGCCTGAGTTTTTCTGCTCAGGGTCAGGCGATCGACCAATTCAAGGTCATGGTATTCAGTAAAACCGATGGCTTCCATCACGAATCAATTAATGAAGGCGTGACCGCGCTGCGCGCGCTTGCTCAACGTCACCAGTTTGCAATAGATTGGCACGAAGATGCCGGCCGCTTCAATGACCGCAGCCTTGAGCAGTATCACGTTATTATTTTCCTGAACACCACGGGCAATATTCTGAATGACGACCAACAGGCTGCTATGGAGCGCTTTATCCGCAGCGGTAAAGGTTTCGTAGGCATCCACAGCGCCTCGGACACCGAATATGAGTGGGAGTGGTATACCAAGATGGTAGGCCGCACCTTCCACATCCATCCGGCGAATCAAACTGCTGAGCTCGTTGTGCTCGACCGCAAGTTCCCCGGTGTTGAACGCATGCCGGATCGTTTTCTGTGGACGGACGAGTGGTATGAGTTCGGCGCCGAGCGCATCAAAGGCCTGAACTACCTTCTCGCCGTAGACGAAAAAACCTACGATCCTAAAGCCGACTGGGGTCGCGTAAAAGGCACCGGTATGGGCGACTTCCACCCCATTTCCTGGTACCACAACTATGATGGCGGACGCGCGTTTTACACTGCCCTCGGTCACATCCCCGCTACCTTTAGTGACCCGCTGTTCATGGAGCACATTTTCGGTGGTATCTACTGGGCTGCAACCGGAAAAGGCTTGAAGAAATAATCAGCCGATCTGAGCGGGTTGTGCTGGGCAGCACAACCCGCGCTTTCGTACGAGACAATCATGCTTGCCACAATAAAAAAATATAAGCGCCATCTTTACCCTGCCGCTCTGCTGCTTGCATCACTGCTGAGCTACTGCACACTATACGGTCTACCCAACTCCCTCTTCTGGGATGAAAATTACCATATTGCCTCGGCGCAAAAGCACCTTGATGGCGTTATGTATATGGAGCCCCACCCGCCGCTGGGGAAAATGTTATTAGCCCTAGGGGAAGCCATCGTTAACCCCAACGCTGACCTGGATAAATCTGCTTTTAACAATACCGATTACCTTACCGGTAACGACGTACCCCAAGGCTTCTCCTTTACCGGCTTTCGCTTATTGTCGGTTTTATTAATGGCCTTCTCGGTGCTGTTTTTATACGGCCTGCTACACCGCATTACTCGCCATGCTTTTCTTTCCGCCGCCTTTACTACACTCATTATTTTTGATAACGCGCTGGTGGTGCATTCCCGGGCGGCGATGCTGGAAGGTATCCAGATTTTCTTTATGCTCGCCGCGCTGTATTACTTCGTCCGCCTGGTGACCAGCGGGCAAAAAATCTTATTGCGGCACTATGCGCTCTTAGGTGTGCTGATTGGTTTGACCATTGCGGTAAAAGTGAACGGGGCGATTCTGTTGCTGTTGATGGTCATGCTGTTTGCCGTCGATCAATGGGACAGCCTCAAGCGCGGCCACTGGCTGTCAATCGGCAAACGACTGGCCATTACCGTTCCTTCGGGCAGCCTGCCCATAGCCGCCGTTTTTTTTGGCATATTTTATTTACACATCGGTATGGGTACCGAAATTGTTAACAACCGTACCTATAAGGCGTCGCCTGAATATCTCAACCTGATTCGCAGTGGTGACACGTTCAGTCTTGCCGCATTTCGCGTGGGCATGAAAGACCATTGGCGTTATATGGCTGAATATGCCGACGGCGTACCACGTCTGGATGTTTGCAAGCCGGGAGAAAATGGCAGCCATGTAAGTCACTGGCCACTGGGCGGCAAAGCCATCAGTTATCGCTGGAGTAAAGACACCTATGACGGAGTAGTAAAAACCAATTACACCTACCTCGTAGGTAATCCTGTTGTCTGGCTATCGGCATTAGCCGGTATTATTTTATCAACCGGCCTGATTATCAGCCGGGCTGTCTATGGACAACCCGTGAAAGACGAGCGGTTATTCTGGTGGATCACCGCTTTCACGACGCTCTACGCCGCTTACATGATGGCGATGCTGCAGATCGATCGGGTTATGTACCTGTATCACTATCTGGTGCCGCTGGTTTTTGCCATCATTAATCTGGCACTGGTATTTAACTATATTTATCGCGACGACATTATTGCCAACAAACGCCATACCCTGATCAACCTCGGCGGTTTTGTCATTCTGGTGATAGCAGTATTCGCTTACTTTGCACCACTCACCTACAGCGTTCCTATTACTGCTGAACAATTTGAAATGCGCGACTGGTTTTCTATCTGGCGCATGGAGGTGATCCGCTGATGCAAGGTTTGGCACTGAATAAAAATACCTGGCTCTCCATTTTGCTGGCGCTTGTAAGCCTGCTTATTGTGGTGCGCATTTTTCCAACCAGCGTTGATCCGGTATTAAAGCTGGTGATCAGTAAAAACCACACCAGCATCGCGCACCTGCATCAGCCACGGGCTATCCAAACGACCAAAGAAGTGATGGTGGATGTGCTGAACATTGCCGAGCACAATCGTTTCAAACACCCGCAACTGGGAGAGATTGGTTTTGGCAATGATTTCTTTGTCGATATAGAAGCGCCTTTTACGGTCAAGCAAGCGGGCAGATACCGCTTTATGGTGGCCAGTGATGACGGTTTTAGCCTCGCCATTAATAACCGCACCCTCTGCGAGTTCACCGGCAGCCGGCCACTGAATCAGCAAACCTGTCATATCGATCTCAGCGAGGGCACTCATACATTTAAGCTGGCCTACTATCAAGGCTACGGTAACGCCGGTCTGCAGGTACAATATGCCAAGACTGGTAGCGCCAAAACTTATTGGGTCGGCGAAGACTCTCCGGTCATTAGGTTTTAACAATTGCCTGTGGCACGAAAACAAATCTGCCATCTATGATGCACGAAAACAAACCTGCACGGACTAAACTTAGTCGGATTGTTATTCATTTTTTATATCTAATTTTTATCTGTAAACTTCACGGTTAATTTTTATAGATCGAACGTTTTATTTTTTATAGATCTAATTCCGATCTTCTTATAAATCCAATTTCTTTATAAATCCAAATTTCTTTATAAACACAGGATAGCGCTATGGCACGTACACCGTCAGCAATGATTCAATTAGGTACTGTTGCACCGGATTTTTCGTTATTAGATCCGATCAGTGGCAAGATGGTTAAGCGCGACAGCGTGCGCAAACCAAAAGGCCTGCTCGTTATTTTTATGTGCAACCACTGCCCCTTTGTAAAACATATTCTTCCTGGCTTGCGGGAATTAGGACAAACCTATCAGCACAGCGATATCGGTCTGGTAGCAATCAACTCCAACGATGTCGAGCAGTACCCCGATGATGCCCCGGAAAAAATGGCTGAATTACAACTGGGTTTCACTTATCTCTACGACGAAGATCAGTCCGTTGCCAAACATTATGGCGCCAGCTGCACCCCGGATTTTTTTCTGTATGACGATGAGTTAACGCTTGTCTACCGCGGACAATTCGACGACTCGCGTCCGGGTAACGACCAGCCAGTAACCGGTAAGGATCTGCGTGAAGCCATGGACAGCCTGATTCAAGGCAGAGCCATTACTGC
>CAYTQQ010000002.1:53353-65902 GCA_964440135.1 uncultured Cellvibrionaceae bacterium
GCTTACTACACGATTTTTTCCATGCCCGGACTGCTGGTTATTATTATCAATATCGCCGGTTCTTTTTTTGGTGATGACGCGGTAACTCACAGGATCAGCGGGCAAGTCGGTGAGATGATTGGCGAAGACGCAGCCCGCGCGGTAGAAACGATAGTCGTTCGCGCCAGTCAGCATAAAGACTCGACGATAGCGTCATTGGTTGGCATTGCGACGCTGATTTTTGGTGCCACCGGGGTCTTCTATCAGCTGCAACAAACCCTCAACCTGGTATGGGAAGTGAAACCCCAGACCAAACAGAAATTTCTCAAGCTGGCCCTGGATCGCATTTTTTCGTTTGGCATTATTTTAGCGGTGGGCTTTTTATTATTAGTCTCGCTGGTGCTGTCCACCACCTTAACCGTGCTGAGCGACTGGGTCGCTATTTATCTGTCATCGCATCTGAATATTTTATTTCGCGTGCTTGATTTCTCTCTGTCGCTTGCAGTTATCACGTTTTTATTCGCGGCGATTTTTAAATACCTGCCTGATGCAGAGATTCAATGGCGCGACGTCCGCATCGGTGCCCTGCTGACGGCCCTGTTATTTGTGCTCGCCAAATACGCATTGAGTCTTTATTTTGCCCATTCCGATCCGGCCTCTGCTTACGGCGCCGCCAGCAGTATTATTCTGATTATGCTGTGGGTAACTTACGCGGGGATGATTTTGCTATTTGGCGCCGAGTTTACCCGGGTCTACGCTGAGCATTACGGCACCCACGTCAAACCAGCGGAGTTTGCCGTATCTACTCACGAGGAAGCAGCAGATACCCAGCACTGAGCCGCTAGTGCATTTTAAAAATAGATTTACAAGGAAGGTAAAAAAGAACCAAGGAAGGGCAGAAGAAGGACAGAGAAAGGAGATAAAACAAAAAATATCCGGGCAGCTAATAACGCATACTTTAACTGCCCGGCCCTGCCAATACTGGGTTAATACTCGATTAATACTGTAAAGGTAAGCGCTGAAGAAGTTCTTGGCGCGCGTGAATCAGTTGCTTATAGGTTTGAATTAAACTGAAATCAACTTTGTCGCCATTAAGTTTAAGTGCGGCTTGCTGGCGCTGATATTCCGTAATTTCAGCGATCAGTTTGTCGCGCATGGTTTGCGTCTGGAATGTATTAATTCCAACACCGACTGTTTTATCTGACTTTTTCATAATAATCCCTCTGTACGATTATTACCGGTGTGTTCAGTCCGATTGCGTCACCGACTATACCAGTAAATCCGCGTAGGGAAAGCGACCTGTTTAGCTCTTTATGTCATCACCGGCGCTGCGACTTAGCCCAATGTTGAATAGCGCTAAACATCGCTGGAAAAGTATTGTTCATAGGCCGATAGATACGCCAGGCAAGCTGCGTGGCCAACCATTTTTATTCGCCTTTAGGCCTCGTCCGGCAGATTGCCCCGCAATAATCCTAACCAGTTGAAATCCTTGTCGCCCAAGGCGTAAAACGATGGATTGAGGATGCTTTCCTTGGTGTTATAACGCAGTGGTGCCAGTTGTTTCTGCGCCAGTGCGTCAGCGTCTACCACGGCTCCGCCCGCCGCCTCCAAAACTGCCTGCGCTGCAGCGGTATCCCACTCGGAGGTCGGAGCCAGGCGCGGATAAAGATCCGCTTTGCCTTCGGCCACCAGACAAAATTTTAACGAGCTACCCGCGCTGAGTGAGTTTATCTGGCCCGGCCACTGCGTCTGAATATGGTTCATCAGCGCCCCCAGGGTATCGGTGCCGTGGCGATGACTGACGATCGCGGTGAAATCTTCACGCTCGTTGTAGGCCTGTTGCAGTGATCGCACACGCAGAGCTTCCGGTGCACTACCGGCGTGATATTTAAGCGCCGTTTTTGTGCCCTCAATTGGATTAAGTCCCAGATAAGTCACATCGGTCACCGGGATATGCACGGCACCCACTATCGCCACACCCTGCTCAACCAGCGCGACATTGACGGTAAACTGGCCATTGCGTTGAATAAATTCCTTGGTGCCATCTAAGGGGTCAACCAACCAATAGCGGGTCCATTGACGCCGGACAGCAAGCGCCGGCAGCGGGCTTTCTTCGGAGATAATGGGCCAGTCAGCAATCTGCGGCAGCCCTTGAAGAAGCACCCGATTGGCCGCCAGATCCGCGGCCGTAAGCGGCGAGTCATCGTCTTTTAGATGCACGCCAGTGCGGCTTTCGTCATGGTAGATTTCGAGTATGGCGTTACCGGCTTCTCGCACCAGCGCAACCAGCGCCTGTACGTCGATCGTAGAATCAAACTTGTTCATGCTGCAGTAGCCACTCCCGCGCCATAAATAACGCCGCGATACTGCGCCCTTCGCACACATCATCCCGCGCAATCAGGTTATGCAAATCGTTCAGCGAACAGGGTTCTACCTCGATCGGTTCAGGCTCATCACCCACCAGTCGCTCCGGATACAGATCGCGCGCCAAAATAATATGGATGCTGTGCTCCATATACGATGGCGAGAGATACACCCGCTTAAGATAGTGCAGCTCGTGCGCGCCATAACCCACTTCTTCTTTTAGCTCGCGATTGGCGGCTTCCAGCAGAGTTTCGCCCTTATCCACCGCCCCCTTGGGTAACGCCAGATGGTAGTCTTCCAGTCCACCGGCATATTCCCGCACCATCAAGACGGTATCGCTATCCAATAAGGGTACAATGAGTACGGCGCCGGGACCGCCCCGGGTGCAGAGTTTTTCGTAGACCCGCTCTTCCCCGTTACTAAAGCGCAAATGCAATTCATCTGCGCGGAACAAGCGGCTACGGGCGACGGTCTGCCGCTTTAATACTTCCGGTTTTGCCGGCATACTGCCTCTCTCCAACAATGACCTTGACCTGATGATCGACTGGAATTCTATAGATACTGTGTTGCTGGATATGGATGGTACCTTGCTGGACCTCCATTTCGACAACTATTTTTGGTTGAAACACCTGCCCCAGCGTTACGCCCAGATACACTTGATGGATCTTGCCAGCGCCACCGCCAATCTTCACCAACGGATTCGAGCGCACGAGGGTACCTTGCAGTGGTATTGTCTGGATTTTTGGTCCGATGCACTACAAGTGGACATTCGCAGCCTGAAAGAAGAAATTAAACACAAAATCCAGATTCGCCCTCACGTAGATCTGTTTTTGCAGCGCATCCGGGCGCACAACAAAAAGGTCGTGCTGGTCACCAACGCCCATCCACTGAGTCTGTCGTTAAAAATGGAGATAACCGCCATCGATCGGCTCCTGGATCTGGTGATTTCGTCTCATGAATTACAGCATCCCAAAGAGGCCCAGGCATTCTGGTACGAATTGCGCTTACGCGAACAGTTTGATCCGGCGCGCACGCTCTTTATTGATGACACCGTAAAAATCCTGGATTCCGCTAAAGAATTTGGTATCCGTCACCTGCTCTGCATCCACCAACCGGATAGCCAGCAACCGCGGATGATTACCGACTACCCGGCCATTCATCACTTTGATGAAATTCTGCCACCGATAATTGTTTCTGCTACTCATGCGTCCTAGTACGCATCATGACTATCTATGCAAACTAAAAGTGAAACACTGACGAAAGTCCGGATCGATAAATGGCTGTGGGCCGCACGTTTTTTTAAAACGCGCAGCTTGGCCAAGCAGGCGCTGGAAGGCGGGAAAGTTCACTGCGATGGTCAGCGTGCCAAAGCCAGCAAGGAAGTTACCACCGGCATGACGTTGAAAATCCGCCAGGGCTTCGATGACAAAGTCGTGACGATTATCGCCCTGTCTGAACAACGGCGCGGCGCACCCGAAGCTGCCCTGCTCTACGAGGAAACCGAAGAGAGTCGCGCAATGCGCGAACAGCGTGCCGCCGACCGCAAAGCGGGGCTCGCTAATTACATCATCAGCGACCATCGCCCGAACAAAAAAGAACGCCGCCAAATTCACCGGTTTCAACGCATTCAAGGAAACGATTAAAATGCGCAACTTTGTTAACGGAACTGCCTGGCGCCGTCACCGGCTGCTCGTCGGCGGCTGTACTGTGTTGTATTTGCTGGTTGCGGGCCATCAGGCGGCGGCAGAAATTTATCGCTGGGTTGACAGTGAAGGCAAGGTTCATTACAGCGATCGTAAACTGGCCGATCATGCAGAGGATATTACGGCCCAGGTACGGGTGCATAATATTGACGCCAGCCAGGAAGAGCAGCGCAAACTCCAGCAGATTTTTCGTCCTGAAAATGACGCCGATCGAGAGTACTATCGACAACAACAAGAAGCACAAAAACCGTCACGGGAGTTGGTAAACCACTGTACCAAATTGCGCACCCATCAGCGGCGCATGAGCGGACGCGTTCAGATCGTCGATGAACAGGGAAAAGAAGTGCGCTTTACTGAGCAACAACGCCAGGAACACCTGGAAGAAACTCAAAAACTTATCACCGAGCGCTGTGCCCGTGTCTCTTAGGCCGCCCTCAGCTTCACCGGAATTTCAACATCATGTCTAGCAATGATTTACTGCACCGTTTTATTTTTGACAACTGCGATATCCGTGGCGAAATAGTAACGCTCGGCGACAGTTATCGCCAAACTCTTGGCCAGACCGATTACCCACCTGCCGTTGCCCGCCTGCTTGGCGAATTTCTGGCGGCGGTCAGCTTGCTGTCGAGTACGTTAAAATTTGACGGCATTATTATTTTACAGGCGCGCGGTGAAGGCCCCGTCTCGACCATTATGGCGGAGTGCAGCAATCACAATAATCTGCGCGGCATTGCTCGCTTGAATTCCGATCAGAAGCTGGATGAGCAGCTTGCGGAGCATGGCAACCTGCTCGATCTCTTAGGTAAGGGCGTTTTATTTATCACTATCGAACCCAAGCGGGCAGAGAATTTCCAAGGCAAGCTGGAGCGCTACCAAGGCATTGTGCCCATGGATCACGACAACCTGGCGGCGTGCCTCGAAGCCTATTTCGAACAGTCGGAGCAATTGGCCACCCGCCTGTGGTTTGCTGCCAATGAAGAGTATGCGAGCGGCATGTTGCTGCAGGCCCTGCCCCAGCAGGTCATCACCGATGCAACAGAAAACAAGGCAAACTGGGAAACCATTAACGCCCTGGCCAACACCGTCAGTAACGATGAATTACTGGAGCTGGAACACGCAAGCTTGCTGTATCGCCTTTTCCACGAAGAAGCTCTGCGGCTGTTTGACCCGAAGCCAATGCGCTTTGTCTGCAGCTGTTCGCGGGAGCGCAGTGCCAGCGCGCTCCTTTCACTCGGCAAGGAAGAAGTTGAAGAGCTTTTGATTGAAAAAGGCAGTATTGATATCGACTGCCAGTTTTGCAGTCAGCATTATCATTTCAGTGCTGAGGACGTGCGCGAATTAATCGGTGGCGATGTCCTGCATTGAGGGCAGCGGCGCTGCACTTAAGCGTAGCGCGCGCGAAACTTCCGTCCCTTCAATTTGCCATTTTGCAAATGCTGGAGCGCTGCTTTAGCCACCGCGCGGTGCACAGCAACATAAGTACAGAAATTAAAAATCGTAATCTTACCCACGCTGGTGCCCGCCAGACCCGCATCTTTGGTCAGTGCACCCAGCACATCGCCCGCGCGCAGCTTGTCTTTCTTGCCGCCATCAATGCACAAGGTCACCATCTCCGGCACGTATGTGTAGGTCTGACTGGAGTGCGGCAAAGGTTCAAGCGTGATGGTCGCGGCTAAATAATCTTCCAGGCGATTGACCCGCCCCAGCTCTTTGGGGGCCACCATGGTTAGCGCAAGCCCGCTTGCACCGGCACGCGCCGTTCGGCCAATGCGATGGATATGCACTTCAGGATCATGAGCCAGCTCAAAATTAATGACGGCATCCAGATCTTTAATATCAATGCCCCGTGCCGCAACATCGGTAGCGATTAACAACGCGCAACTTTTATTGGCAAAGCAGACCAATACCCGATCGCGATCTTTTTGCTCCAGGTCACCGTGCAGCGCCAAAGCGCTGATACCCTGTTCACGCAATATTAAATACAGATCGTGGCATTGCTGCTTGGTATTGCAAAACACGATAGCGGATTGCGGTTGAAACTCGGCCAATAGTTGCTGCACGGCCTGGGTTTTTGAATCTGTCTCGCGCAGCTCATAAAAGTGCTGCTCAATCTGCTGTTCAGTATGCAACGACTCCACCGTGACATCCTGCGGTTGGTACTGATAGCGCGCACTGATTTTTTTTATACTTTCAGGATAAGTTGCGGAAAACAACAAGGTTTGTCGCTCCGGACTACAGGCCGTCACAATGGTGTCTACCGCATCGGCGAAGCCCATATCCAACATGCGGTCAGCTTCATCCAACACCAGTTGCTGCACGCTCTCCAGTGTTAACGAGCCTTTGCGCAAATGATCAAGAATGCGGCCCGGCGTGCCTACAATAATATGCGCGCCATGCTCCAGTGAACCCCGTTGCGGGCCGATAGCCACTCCACCGCACAATGTAAGCACTTTGATATTGTGGCTGGCACGCGCCAAACGGCGGATTTCTCCGGCCACCTGATCTGCCAGCTCACGCGTTGGACAAAGTACCAGTGCCTGAATGGCAAAACGCTGCACCTCAAGTCGCGCCAATAACGCCAGCGCAAACGCGGCGGTTTTCCCGCTGCCGGTTTTGGCCCGCGCAATAACATCTTTACCCGCCAGCATGAGCGGCAAACTTTTTTCCTGAATGGGCGTCATGCTGAGGTAGCCAAGATCATTCAGGTTCGCCAGGAGTTCGGGGGCAAGCGGTAGAGAAGAAAAGTTATCGGTCACAGAGGGGCTCGTCGCTGGTATTCAAGAAGGATGAAGCCGCCATGATAACCTGTTTACCTTTACCGGTTGCGGTTTGTGTTATCCCGGCACCCAGGCTAGCCGGCAATGATGAATATCCCTCAGCATCAGGCTCGGTTATGATTTCCGTTCGATTGACCACGAGTGACCCAGGAGTACCCCTGTGAAAACGCTTTGCGCTGTGTTGTTTTTACTTGCTGCGGTCAGCGCTACCGCTGACGAAACACCGATGCTAAAAACCTGGGAACTGGGCTTAGGATTAGGCGCGGTCAGCGGTCCTGATTATCGCGGCTCAAAAGAAACCCATCATTACGTAGCTCCCATTCCTTATTTTATTTATCGCGGAAAATTTATTCAGTCCGACCGGGAAGGCGTGCGCGGCCAGTTTATCAATACCGATACCTGGGAGTTGAGCCTTAGCCTCAGCGCTAATATCACGCCCGAAAGCGATAAAAATGCCTTGCGCCAAACCCTTGGCTTGCCCGCGCTTGGCTCGACGGTAGAGATCGGACCTGCAGTAAATATTAATTTGACCGGTGCCAGCCTGCGCGAGGGCTGGCTGCTCAGTTTGCCACTGCGCGGGATATTTGCCGTAGGCGGGGACGATGCGGGTTATATCGGCTACCAAGTGCAGCCTCAACTGATTTATCGCACGCGCTGGAATAACCTTGGCTTTACCTTCCGCACCAGTGTCAGCTACGCCAGTGCCGATTATCACGCCTATTACTACGGCGTGGGCGAAGCCTATGCCACGGCCGCATTTCCGGCCTTCAGCGCAGGCTCAGGCTACAGTGGCTGGGCCAATCAGGCGTCCATCAGCCATCAGTTCGGAGACTGGCGATTGGGCTTGTTTGTTCGCCACGACTATCTGGGCAGCACCGCGTTTATTGACAGCCCTTTGATCGAAACCAAGGAATCGCTACGCGGTGGGATCGCCATTATCTGGGTGATGAAATAAAAGCGAGCCAGCTTTTTATTAGCAACCACTCGCGTTTTTTAAATCGATTGGTTTTTACTCGCGCACCAATACACCCAGGCTCTTCACCAACGGCAAGGCTTTAAATAATCCGGAAGCCTGCGCCAATTGCCATATCTCGAACGGTGGTCGTCCGCCCTCCTCCGGATTGGGAAATACATCGTGAATAGCAAGCAGGCCACCGGGCTTAATGTGGGCTGACCAATACTGGTAATCATCGAGTGCTGCGGCGTGACTATGGCCGCCGTCGATAAACACCATCCCTAACGGTGTGAGCCAGTGGCGCGCGACTAATGCCGACGGTGCCACTATCGGAATGACCGTCGTTTCCAGCTCGGCGCGCCGCAAGGTTTCGCGAAAATAAGGAAAAGAATCTACGCGCTGCTGAGTGTGATCGAAAAGCTCGGCATCATGATATTCCTCACCCAACTGATGCTCTTCCGAACCGCGATGATGATCGACTGCATAGAGTAATGTGCCCTGCGTTTTACAGGCGCTGCCCAAATAGACGGTCGATTTGCCACAATAACTGCCTATTTCAAGCAACGGCCCAACGCAAGCCGCCTTCAATGCATGATGATAGAGCGCCTCACCTTCCACCGGATCGAGAAAACCTTTGATACTCTCGATATCAATTGGCAGCATATTTTTTTATCCTTCACACTCTGATTGATTTCACCACAGGACATTATTTTGCGCCGCAATAATACACCCTATTTGATCGCCCGCTGGGCTAAAGCACTTAATCGATTTTATATACGCCGATTTATCGCGCCGCAATTCGAAACCCTGGCCAGCCTGCCGGAAATCGCACACCCACGTAACCTGGTTATTTTTGGGCACGATATTCATTTGGGTAAATGTGCGCAGTTAATTTGTGCACCGGACAACTGGATCCGGCTAACAACCTGGCCGGGTAAACAGCGAAGTGGTCAGATTTTTATTGGTGATTACTGTTTGATTTCTCCCGGTGTACGCATTTCGGCGGAGCACTCCATCCGCATTGGCGACAACGTCATGCTCGCAGCTAATGTCTACATCAGCGATAGCGACTGGCACGGTGTGTATAACCGTATTCGTCCCTTTCGGTGCAGCAAGCCGGTCGTGCTGGAAAATAATGTATGGCTGGGCGAGCGCGTGATTGTCTGTAAAGGCGTGACCATCGGTGAAAATTCCATTGTGGGTGCAGGCGCGGTGGTCACAAGCACCATTCCCGCCAATTCGATTGCCGCAGGCAACCCGGCGCGCGTGATTAAAACCATCAATCCCAAGCGGAAAATGTTAAAGCGCGAACTGCTTTTTCAAGACCCGGAAAATTATTTTCATTATCAGGATCAACTCGACCGTTATGCTCTGGAAAAAAACTCGTGGTTAAACTGGCTGCGCAGTTTGTGGAGGCCCACCAAAGCTGATTAAAAACTTTCGCCAACTTCTGATCACATATAAGAACCGCTGAGACGGCATAGCGCTCAATAACGTTCTATATCGTTAAGCAACTCCGAATCCCTCTACATAATTTTTCCACCTAAGCGGAAAAAAGCTCGGGCATATCCAGCGCTATTCGCAGCAGCGCCGCCACCGAAATAGCATCGGTAATCGCGCCACTTCTCACCATGTCTAAGGCATCGCGTAACGGCAGCTTTTTAACTTCGATATCTTCAGTTGCTTCTAACTGTTGTAAACCTGGCGACAGTTCACGCGCCACATAGACAATACTCAACTCATCGCTCACTGAGTTAGATAAATGCATTGTCAGCACTTGCTGCCACTGCTGCGCGCGCAATCCGACTTCTTCTTCCAGCTCACGCTGGGCGGCAGCAAGTGGTGCTTCATGCTCAGGACAACCACCTTCGGGGATCTCCCAGGTGTATTGATCAAGCGTATAACGGCTTTGCTTTACCAGCCAGGTATTGCCCTGATCATCCACCGGAACAACACCGATAGCGATATTTTTAAAGTGAATCCGGCCATAAATCCCCTCGCTTCCGGCGGGGGTAATGACCTCATCATGAAACACTTTTATCCACGGGTTTTCATAACGACATTCAGATGTTTTTGTTTGCCAGCCACCTGCTCTTGGTTTCATCTTTTAGCTCCGGAGTGCTGATTGGTGTCATTAACTCACACGATGGGGCTCGAGCTGGACTTCGCTGACGCGGCTACCCAACATAATCACCCGCCCCATAGAACGATCGTTGCCTATCGCCGTAAATTCAAAATAGAAGGCCCGCCACAAGCACAAATGGCCACGCTCGTTACGCCGCCACCATAACCGCCGCAGATAGACACTCTGATCAAGCAGCTGTACCTGCATTGCCTTACAGTGCCGCTGGGCCGCCAAAAAAGCCTGTTCTTTGGCAAGCAACGCGCGATGCCAGTAATACCCAACCAGCGCAATGAGCAACAACCAAACAAGAGCGGAGAGATCAAGCATGAAAGATGTGTCCGCTGAATCTCCTGGAGAAACAGCAAATAAAGAGGGGTATAGATGATGACTCACCTATAGAGATAACAACTGAGAAAGATAACACCGTGAGAACAGCAATGCCTGAGAACACAAGCCGGAGACCACAGCTAAGCAACAGCGACGTCTACGAGTTAGGCAATTACCGCTGAGGGCAAAGGTCGCCCTTCGCCCTCAGTCATCCAGTAAATTTCTTAAGCTCAATTTACTGTTCTGGCATTGTTAAATTTTTATTTACCAGCTCACTTACGTTGCGTAAATTCGCGTTGCAAAAAATTTGAGTAGCCAGCCCTGCTACGTAAATCTATTAAGTAACTTCCTGGACGCTCCGGTACTTAGAGAGCGGTAACGTTCTCAGCTTGCGGACCTTTCTGACCTTGAGTTACTTCGAAAGTCACTTTTTGACCTTCTTTAAGTGTTTTGCGACCGCTGCCGTTGATAGCACGGAAGTGAACGAATACGTCTGCACCACCTTCGCGTTCGATAAAACCGTAACCCTTGTCGTCGTTAAACCATTTAACAACACCAGAGACCAAATCTGACATACTTTCCTCGTCTTGCATAAAAATGTCAGCAGAGCTGACCACACATAAAAACTGACTTTATCAAAGCCAGGGATGAAATAGTTTGGTTGCCCAAACTATTGCTAAGGTCGTGGTGCGAGCCAAGTGGCTGGAACAAACGGAGGTCATCCGCAGGAGCTGGACTTTGGCCGAATCTCAATCTGTAGCGATCAAAATTAAAGCACTTCGCCAAGGCGAGTTCAAGCACCGTGGAAGCAATTTGAAAATTATCTTTGGCGAGGAGATAAAAAACAAAGAATAGCCTTTAAGGCAGCGGCGGCACTATTGATTTTTAGTTTCTTCAGACGCCGCAGCGTCTGGTTTTCTGGCCAGCTTCTCATGTAAAAAAATCGCGGCCGCCACCACGCAAAAGCCCAGCAGCATGGCGTAGCGACGGATATCTACAAACTCATACTCCTGCTTGGCCAACTGATAACAAGCCAGGCCCCACGCAGCACAGGCAAAGTAGGCCCAGCGATTGCGTTTAATGACACCGAAAGTAATAGCCGCCGTTACGCCGGCCCAGAAGACACCATAAAGATTGCCAAAGCTGAGAAAGCCCGCAACGGAAACTGCCAACAGCAGTATTAAAAGTATCTCAGTCAAGCGTACAAACTTGCTCACGGCACATCCTCTAACTGATGATTAAACTGTGGTGTTACTTATTTACCCAGATATAATTTTATCCAGATGCAATCTGCCCGCTCACAAGCCACTGCTCTGAATTTATTTGGTATACGCGTCGCTCGCGCACGCTCATTCCTGATTCACTCTATATGCACCTGGATAGTTATTCCTCGGGAGGCGGAGAGGATTTTTTGCGCCAGCCCTGATATTTGCGATGCACCCCGCGCGTCAATGCGTGCGAGTAATCCTCCATCAGGTCGACCCCGGTTAAGACGAACACCACCACCAACGACAGCTTCACCGCCGTTGCCTGATAACCCACCGCGATGCAAACACCGATGGCGGCCAGCGCCCAGATAGTCGCTGCCGAGGTCACTCCCAGCACCACACCATCGCGGGCCAGCATAACGCCCGCCCCCAGAAAACCGATACCGGTGATCACTTGCCCAATGATACGCGATGGATCTGTAACATCCGTTTGCACCTGCACCGATGCAGAAATAAAAAGATAGGTCCCCAGGGTTATCAATGCGGAAGTGCGAATACCCACTGGCTTGCCGCGCAGCTGACGCTCCAACCCGATAATAAAACCACAGAGCAAGGCGACGCCTACCGAGTGCCAGGAAAAAGGACTGATATCAAGCAGATCCATCAATGTCATTTATTAATCCTGTTAACCGACAACCTGATTGATGATAAAAGTTTTGAGTGACGGAATAGCGTTAAAACTTTGCATGCCCACATTGCGCATTAGGGTGACCGCCGGTGAGCGGCTCCCAAACAACTCTTTAAAACCTTGCATGGCGCCCATCATAACCAAATTGCTCGCCAGTCGACGACGCTGATAACGACGTAAAATGGACTGGTCATGAAGAGGAATCTGGCGCACCAACGCCCGGGAAATTTCCTCTATCAAAACCGCTGCATCGAGCAGTCCCAGATTCACCCCCTGCCCCGCAAGTGGATGAATGGTGTGCGCAGCGTCGCCCACCAAAACGATTCCCGGCTGAAAATATTGCCGTGCATGCTGCTGCCGCAGGGGCAGACAAAAACGTTTGTCGCTGTGCTCAATCGCACCCAGACGATATTCAAATGCGGC
>CAYTQQ010000002.1:66002-80444 GCA_964440135.1 uncultured Cellvibrionaceae bacterium
GACAAAAACGTTTGTCGCTGTGCTCAATCGCACCCAGACGATATTCAAATGCGGCACCCAGGCGCGCGCAAAAATCCGCGTCGCTCACGCTCATTAACTGCTGCGCCAAGGCCGTTTCGGCAGACCACACAATCGACGAGTAGTGCGTATCTTTACCGTGACGCAGCGGCAAAAATGCCAGCGGCCCCGTCGCCATAAAACGCTGGGCCGCAACAAACTCATGGGAGCGTTCAGTGCGCACTGTGGTAACAATTGCCTGGTGACCGTAATCCCATTCACGCATGACAAACTGACTGAGTTCACGCACCGTCGACTGCGCGCCATCGGCAGCGATCACCAGCGGTGTCATAATTTCCGTATCATCATCAAGCAGCAGTCGCACCTGCTGATGTGCGTCCGGTTTATCAACGGAAGCGACTTTGGCCGGCTGGAGAACGGTAATCTGGGGCAGGGCTTTTAAGCGCGCGCGCACCGCATAAACCGCCACACTGTTTTCAACAATATGACCAAGGTAAGGTGTGTGCGCTTCGGTACTACTGAAGTTGGCCTGGGCCGTGCCTTCGCCATCCCACACGCTCATGTCGTGGAAAGGACAAGCGCGCAGAGCGGTGATGGTGTCCCAGCAATGAAGCTGCTCAAGCAGGCGCTGGGAAGTTAGCGTGAGGGCTACCACGCGCGGGTCGAACTGCTCCTGAGCAGGCTTGGGCAACTCGCTGCCGGCCTCGATAACGGCGATGCGCAGCCCGCGTGCCGAAGGGTTTTGCGCCAGTCCACACGCGATGGTCGCGCCGACCAGACCGGCCCCCACAATTACCACATCAAAGGTTGCGGATGAACGGGACATTATGGCGACGACCTGGAGCTGTTGATGGTTTGCCATCGGGGACTGCGTTCAACAATGCCCATGGCGCGCGTGGTGAGCACATTTTTTAGCGGCGGTAACGCTGACAAACTGATAAAACCGAGATGACGTAAAACGACCAGCGGTAACTCGGAAGAAGAAAATAACCGCACTAATTTATCGCTAAATTGCACTGTGACTAATTGATCTTGACGCTGGCGTTCCAGATAAACCTGCAAGGTTGCCAGGTCACCTAAACGCTGCTGCCGGGCGTGAGCCTCGAGCAACACTTCGGCCAGAGAAACACAATCGCGCAAGGCCAAATTGAACCCTTGCCCGGCGACGGGGTGTAAATAATGCGCAGCGTTACCCACTAGCACCACACCTGAACGGATTTGCTCTTCCGCAATCACCAGTTGCAGCGGATAAAGCTGGCGCCGACCCACACGCTCAAAACGTCCGACGCGAAAACCAAACTGCTCCTGCAGATCGGCTAAAAATGTTTTTTCGTCCGCAACCAACTCCTGTGCCGCCGCCGCTTTAGGCAGCGTCCATACCAGCGCTGCACGGCGACTGGTGGCGGTCTCACCCAAAGGCAACAGCGCCATCGGCCCTTGCGTCGTAAAACGCTCATAGGCAATGCCCTGATGGGGCTGACTGAAAGCCACATTGGTGATGATGGCGGCTTGGCGGTAGTCGGTCACCTGGGTATGAATTCCCAGGCGCTTGCGCATCGGTGAGTCGCCGCCATCGGCGACGACCGCAAGCTGGCAACTCAGCGTGAAGCGAACACCATCGGCCTCAACATTTAGCACGGCACCCGTGGCTTGCGGCGTGATGGACTCCACCCGCGCCGGTGCAAAACACGTAATATTTTTTTGCTGCTGGAGAAAAACGGAAAGGACACCACCGAGCCAGGCATTTTCTACCACGTAACCCAGTGCCTCGATATGTTGTTCGGATGCGTCAATCACACTGCCATTGAAGTGGCCGCGATCCGATACATGCACCTGCTGAATAGGGGTTACATGTTCTCGCAACAGGGGCCATAGTCCCAGCTGCTCAAAAATCTGTACGCTGCCGTAGGCCAGCGCGGTGGAGCGCGCATCAAAACTCGAGGCGTAATGGTGCGCAACATCGGTCGCGAGCGGCTTCAGTTCCAGCAAAGCGATTTTGAGCCACGGCTGGCTGGCAGACAAAATACAGGCGAGGCTGGTGCCCACTATGCCGCCGCCAATGATGGCGATATCGAAAGTTTCCTGGCCGGATGTCATAGAGATTAAGCCAATAAAGAATGTAGGAAATCGCTGCCCGGTGAAGCCCGCCACACAGACGGAGAGATGGTGCAGACTGGCTGCACCGGGGCCATCAATCTGACCGAGCGGACCTCGCCAGAAAAATCATTGTCATGGCTACCCGGCCATCAGTGCTTCGATGTCCGCGACAGCTTTAGGAACATCTTTGGTCAGCACTTCGTTACCGTCTTTGGTAATCGCCACATCGTCTTCAATGCGAATACCAATGCCGCGCCATTTTTTTGCTACTCGCTCATTATCCGGAGCCACATAAATGCCCGGCTCGACCGTCAGCACCATGCCCGGCTCCAGCACGCGCCACTCACCGCCCACTTTATAATCGCCGACATCGTGCACATCCATGCCCAGCCAGTGGCCAGCACGATGCATATAAAATTCTCTGTGCGCCTCTTGAGCAATCAGCTCGTCAGCCTCACCCTCCAGCAAGCCAATCTCGATCAAGCCCTCGGTAATGACACGCACCGTCGCGTTGTGCGGATCGTTCCAGTGATGTCCCGGTTTGGCGACAGCGATAGCTGCCTCCTGAGCACGCAGCACAATGTTATAAAGAATTTTTTGTTCGGCCGAGAATTTGCCGTTAACCGGAAAGGTACGCGTGATGTCAGCCGCGTAATTGTCCAGCTCACAACCTGCGTCGATCAGCACCAGATCACCACTCTTAAGGGGCGCACTGTTGTCTATGTAATGCAGAATACACGCGTTTTTCCCGCCGCCCACAATCGAGTTATAGGCGGGCGCGCGGGCCCCGCTCATACCAAACTCATGCAGGATTTCGGCCTCGAGCTGATACTCCATCAGGCCCGGCTGACAGACCTTCATTGCCCGCACGTGAGCGCGAGCCGAAATCTCGGCCGCTTCGCGCATGACCCGCAATTCAGCAGCGCTTTTAAACAGGCGCATATCGTGCAAAAAGTGATTGAGATCAAGAAATTCTCCCGGCGGCGTTGCCCCGGAGCGCACCTTGGCGCGGATGGTATTCACCCAGTCCATGACTTGCTTATCGAATTCACTATCCTTGCCCATGGCGTAATAAACCCGTTCACGCCCTTCAATCAAGCCCGGCAAAATATCGTCAATATCATCGATCGGAAAGGCGTCATCCGCTTCGTATTCGCTGCAGGCGCCTTCGGGGCCAGCGCGATAGCCGTCCCAGATCTCCCGTTCACGATCTCGCTCGCGGACAAACAAGACATACTCCCCGTGGGGCCGCCCTGGAATCAACACCAGCACCGCTTGCGGTTCTGGAAAGCCCGAAAGGTAAAAGAAATCACTGTCCTGACGGTAGGGATACTCGGTATCGCGACTCCGGGGTCGCTCTGGCGCCGCCGCTACAATAGCGATGCTATTAGGCTCCATTTGAGCCATTAAGATTTTCCGCCGACGGGCGAATTCCTGTTTATTGATGCGCATAACGATCCCGGACAAAGGCTGAATCAATGTAAGGTCGGGGCGACCGAGGGCGCTGCTTCCCCGGACTCCTCCGCCGCAAACTCATAATAAAGAGATGCGGCTGCCACCCGTACGTACTCGGTCACTTCCATATAATCTGCTTCGCTATCATCTTCATCATCAGCGGCGACTTGAACCAACGCCGCAATATCCTCCAGGGTATCGCGCGCCTCCTCTGACAATTCCTGTTTAGCCCCAACGCTGCCAAAGCCCGTTAAAAAACCGTGACACCATTGGCTCAAGGCATCCAGACGCTGCTCCATCTCCGCGTCATCGTCCGGCAGCATTAACTGCAGGGCAAAATCACCCCGCAACTGGGCCCGCGTTACATGGAATAAACGACTCAAGAGATCGCGGATGGATTCATTGGGCGCGTGGGTAAAATCCAGAAACTCCACCGCTTCGAGCAGCCACTCCACCTCACTGAGCACTGCACCACCACAGAGTTTGCCACAGAGCAGGCCCTGTAATTCTGAAGGGCTGTTCAACGTCCCGAGGGGCGCAAGCGAATCGGCAAGCTCGTCAAACTGAACAGCAGACAGAGCAGTATCGGATGGAATAATAGACATGGTCACCTCACACAATAATGGCGCTATGCTACCACGATTCGAGCACGCCTCAGAGCGCCTGTTCTGTAACTAAGCGAACAGTGGAAACTACTTACATAACCGCATCATATGAACCTTTATCTCGAAACCACTTGAATTACCCTGCGCAATCATTGACCCTCTGTCGAGGGCGCAATATAGTAGCCCCTCGCTCCATCCATATGGTTAATAACCCCATGTCTAACGATCTTTTACTTGTTCTGGAAGCTAAGCTGGACCGCTTGATCCAGTCATGTAACCGCCTGCAGCACGAAAATGCGGAACTCAAAGCGCGCGAAAGCGAATGGCAGCGGGAGCGCACTCGCCTGATAGAAAAGAACGAACTGGCACGCAGCCGGGTAGAGGCGATGATTTCTCATCTGAAGAGTTTAAATGCCGAATAACCCAGGAGCTTGCCGTGAGTAGCGAAACCGTTTTTGTAAAAATTTTAGACAAAGAATATCAAGTAGCCTGCCCGCGTGAAGAGCGTCAGGCACTGCAGCAATCTGCGCAATTGTTAGATGAGCGCATGAAGGCCATCAAAAACACCGGTGCCGTTATCGGGCTGGAACGTATTGCGGTCATGGCCGCGTTAAACTTAAGCCACGAATTACTGCAAGCTAAAAGTACCACCAATGCACCCACGAATGCGGCTGATCTTCAACGCCTGCACGACAAAGTCGAACGCACACTTTTAACACTTGCACAGGTGTAACACCTTAAATTGTTTTCGGGCACCCAAGTGTTCATTTTTGTTTCTCCACGCGCCCTTAATCTAAATCCTTACCTTCTTTTTATTTTATAAAGCCATTAGGTATTTGTGAACTTTGTCTAAACTCGGGCTATAATGAATTCACGCCCTGGGATGTTTGCTAACCGACAAGTCCTTGAGCCGATAAATGTTGTAACCGGCAATGCCTCGTTGAGTTTGGTGTGCATGTCCGCTTGACGGAAAGCCTAAAAAACCACAGGCATCGCCACCTTGAACCATTGGGTTCAAGGCCCGCTTGGTAGCGGCATTTCCGGGGTATCTTTTACAGGCTTTCGCTTCTCGCGCCGCTTCACTTCTGCTGACTTTCTGCTACAAATTTATACTATCGAATACCTGTTGCCGAATTTATACTCAGGCGCTGTAACTCTTCAAAAATGTAAATCCCACTTTGTGCTATAAAAAATCTTCAGGCACTAATTAGTAGGCGCTACGGATGACGGTTTCTCTTTCCGATTTACAAATACGCACAGGCTTACGCGAAGAGTTACGTCGTCGTCGCCGGATACTTTCGCCCCAACAACAGCGCCAGGCGTCGCTCAATGTTTTACGCCAACTCAACCAGCTCCCGCTATTTAGAAACAGCCAGCGAGTGGCACTTTATATGGCGGCTGATGGCGAACTCGATCCTGCCTTTATCGCGCAACATCTGTGGCAAGAGCACAAAGATTGTTATCTCCCCATACTCGATTCCGCAGAATCTGTCGAACTGCGCTTTGTTCGCTATGATGCGGACACACCATTGAACCCTAATCGCTATGGAATTCCTGAGCCTGATCCGCGGCACAATCCAAATTTGTCTGCCGAGCTACTAGATCTGGTGCTATTGCCGCTGGTGGGATTTGATCGGACGGGAGTACGCCTGGGAATGGGCGGTGGTTTTTATGACCGCACCTTTGCCTTTAAGCAACATAATACTTCGAGCAAGCCCTGGCTGATTGGACTTGCTCATGAATGCCAGGAAGTTGAAAAACTGATAGCGGCAAGCTGGGATATTCCGCTAACGGGAATCGCCACCGATAAAGAAATGATTCAGGTCAAGGTGACCGAAGATAGCTAGATAGCGGCCAGCAGGCTGACGCGAACAGCGCCAGCTGTACGGCAAACCGCCTAAATAAGAGTTTATTCTTGAACCTGAGCCAGGCTCACGGGCAGTTCGGGCTGAGTAAATATTTCTGAAGACATCAGCGCACTAACAGCAACACCTAGACAGAACACAATCACAACCAAAGGAACAATATCGATTTTCATGGAGGGGAAACTATTCGTTATCAATGTTATATATCCGAGCGATGCGACTGTTTTGCCGCTGCGCATCCATGGCACCAACCACCCGACCTAACTGCATACCCGACTTTGCTTTGACATCTGTCAATTTTCACCCGGTGAAATCAGCGAAGCGGACTACAAGCTTAGTTGCTGGGCCGCAAAATGTGGCAAGCGAAGAAGAAAAATATTCTTCATTTCGCCAATCTGTGCACCGGCCCACAACGTCAGTTTGATGTGACAACGAAAAATTTGAATAGTGCGCCACTTACCCCAGAAAAAACTGATACGCCTTGTTATCCGTTTCATCCTGATAGGGGTAACCCAGCTCATTTAAAAATTGTTTGACCTGTGCGCGCTCACTTTTTGGCACCTGCAGCCCCACCAATACCCGCCCGGAGGCTGAGCCGTGATTGCGATAATGGAACATGGAAATATTCCAGCGGCCACCGGCTTTGGTCAGAAAGTTATACAGCGCGCCGGGACGTTCCGGAAATTCAAAGCGATAAACCACTTCATCGCCGACATTGGGTGAGTGACCACCCACCATATGGCGAATGTGCAGCTTGGCCAGCTCGTTGTCGGTCATATCGGTTACCTGGTAACCCTGGCCCTGCAACTCGGCGACCAGCTCCTCGCGCTCCTGGACTCCGCCACTGACCTGGATACCCACGAAGATTTTGGCTTCGCGTTGATCGGCGTAGCGATAATTGAATTCGGTGATATTGCGCTTGCCCAACGCCTTGCAGAACTCCCGGTAGGCACCGGGACGCTCGGGAATAGAGACCGCTAAAATAGCCTCGCGCTGCTCGCCAAACTCCGTGCGCTCCGAAATATAGCGCAGCCGGTCAAAGTTGATATTGGCCCCACAGGCGATGGCAACGTAGGTTTCTCCGGCCACGCCATGGGTGGCGACATATTTCTTTATGCCCGCCACGCTCACAGCACCGGCCGGCTCGGCAATGGAGCGTGTATCCTCAAAAATATCCTTAATGCCCGCGCAAATTTCGTCGTTATTGACGGTGATGACTTCGTCCACGGTTTTGCGCAGCACGCGGAAGGTTTCTTCGCCAATTTGCGCCACTGCGATCCCATCGGCAAAGATACCGACATTGGACAAAACAACGCGCCGTTTTTTGGCGAGCGCCGCTTGCAGGCAAGCCGACTCTTCCGACTCTACCGCAATAATTTTGGTTTCCGGGCGGATATATTTCACATAGGAAGCGATACCTGCACACAGACCGCCGCCACCCACCGCAATAAAGATTGCGTCTATGTGGCCGTGGTATTGGCGCAGTATTTCCATACCGACAGTGCCCTGCCCGGCAATCACATCAGGATCATCAAACGGATGGACGTAGATTAGACCCTTTTCTTCCACCAGCTTTTTGGCATGGCCAGAAGCTTCATCGTAACTATCACCATGCAGCACGACTTTAGCACCCCGGGATTTGACTGCATCTACTTTAATCTGGGGCGTGGTGCGCGGCATCACAATCGTGGCTTTGATGCCAAGGTGCTGGGCTCCTAACGCAACACCCTGAGCATGATTACCGGCTGATGCGCAGATCACCCCTTTTTCCCGCTCGGCGGCAGTCAATTGCAACAGTTTGTTATAAGCACCGCGCAACTTGAATGAAAATACCGGCTGCAAATCTTCGCGCTTGAGCAGCACTTTGTTACCGGTGCGCTGGGATAATAGCGGGGCATAATCGAGGGGGGTTTCTATTGCCAGATCGTAGATACGGGCATTCAGAATACGTTTTATGTAGGATTCAGGCATAACGGGAAGCTTATTGGTCCGAGGAAGGAATCACTTTGCATAGTAAACAATTTGCGCGCAGCCCGCATTAAGTCCCGTGTAAAATCCGTATAATGCGCCCACTTATTTTTAACCCTGTAACGGGATCTGTCATGACTCAAAACGAACTCAAACAAGCTGTTGCCCGCGCGGCGGTTGACTACATTGCCCCCAAGTTACGGACTGACGATATTATCGGCGTCGGCACCGGTTCGACCGCCAATTTTTTTATCGATTACCTGGCTGCGATCAAAGATGATTTTGCTGGCGCAGTGGCCAGCTCCGACGCCTCTGCCGAGCGCCTGCAAAAGCTGGGCATCGAGGTGTTCGATCTCAACAACGTCGATCAGCTGGTGGTGTACGTCGACGGCGCCGATGAAAGTAACGCGCAGCTCGAACTGATCAAAGGCGGCGGCGCAGCCCTGACCCGGGAAAAAATTGTGGTGGCTACGGCCAAAGAGTTTGTCTGTATCGCTGACGAGAGCAAATGGGTGGACGTGCTCGGCAACTTTCCGCTACCGGTAGAAGTCATCCCGATGGCGCGTTCTTATGTTGCACGCGAACTGGTGAAGTTAGGCGGTGATCCGGTCTATCGTGAAGGGGTTACAACCGATAATGGCAACGTCATTCTCGATGTACACCACTTGAGCATCATCAATCCAAAAGAGCTGGAAACGCAGATTAATCAGATTACCGGGGTAGTGACTAACGGTCTGTTCGCCCGCCGCCCAGCGGACGTTTTACTGCTCGGCACCAGCACTGGCGTGAAGGAAGTGCGGGCGAAGTTTTAAGAGCGTTTTTAAGGCGCTTTGTTAAGCGCTTTTGAGGATTCTTGTTAAGGACTTACGCCAACACGGCCCTCACTTCATGAGGGCCGAGCGACAAGGGCAACTTACAGCGAATAAGGATCCAGCCACAAAGTTTCATCATCTACCGGTGTGTTTTTAGGCAGCCCCGGGTTGTGCAGCCGAATCAGCACACGATCTTTCAGGTTAGCTTTACTGATAACGTCTTTTACGGTTGGATCGTTTAAGAAGTACTCATTAAAACTGCCGTCTTCAATCGCGATCCGCAAACCCCGCTCAATATCCCGCGCCAGCTCCGGCCGGGATTTATTGACGAAGAAGTAGAAGGGGTTGGTGTACGCCAGCAGAATATTTTTTTCTACATCCAGCGCCAATTGCGGATAGCGCTCCATTTCTGACCAAGGCTCGTGGGCACCCCGCGGAAAGCCATCGAAGCGATCCCCGTCGAGCATGTAAAACAAGCCTTCGTATTTCAACACTTTGGTAACGTTTAAGCCGTTTGACTCCAGCACCTGAGCATCCGCCCAGAACCGACCCTGCCCGAGGGAAAACTTCTTCAGGTCATCCAGCGAGCGTACACCATCAAACTTATGCTGATTGCCGCGCTTGATCATCAAAATGCGATAACCCAGCAATCCGCGATACATGGGGATACGGATTGGCAACAGCCGCTCTTCCAGATCGGCGGTTGAGGCATACCAGACAACCTCCAGTTCATTGTCGATGAGCATATTAACGATACGCTCTTCACTGGTATTTTCGACGGCTTCCTGCCAGTCGTACTGATGGTCGATTTTGCTCAATGCCAGCCGTAGCAGGCCTTTGGCATAGGCTTCGATACTGTTGTACCCCTGTACCATGCGCAGCGGCTCCGCCTGCACCGGCAAAGCGAGCAGGCCAGCAAACAGGCAAGCTAAAATATAGCGAAGTCGAAACACGGATAAAAACATAGCCAGTAATCCCAAGGCAAATACGCGTTATGTAACTTCACTTACGCGTTGTGTAACTTTAGTTGTGTAGCTTTAGTTGTGTAACTTTAGTTGAATCTTGCTGAATTGCACGTGGCACTCTCTTACGACCCGCATTCGTTAACGGTGTATTCCCGGCGCCGGCAAAGGCTTATCGGCAGGGGCCACACAAACTTCAGGTGCGATGGCAATTAATAGTCAAGCACAGGTAGCAATGTTTCGCCCGCTGACGTCTCGCCAAAAATAAGCACAGAGTAAAAGACCAGGACGGCGCAGTTACAAGGGCTGCTCCTGATTCTGTACCGCGACCAAGGCAGACCAGCCTAACTCTTGCACAATACGTTCGCGCAAGGCCTCCGCCGCCGCCGGCTCACCATGGACGATAAACACCTGTTGTGGCGGCCGCCTGAAGTGAGAGAGCCAATGGATCAACTCATTACTATCGGCGTGCGCCGACAACATCGGCAGATCTGCCACTTCCGCACGGACATTCACCCACTGTCCATAAACTTTTATTTCACGCTTGCCATCTAGCAGCTGGCGACCGCGTGTGCCCGCGGCCTGAAACCCGGCAAACAGCAGGGTATTGCGATGATCATGGCCAAAAGCGGCGATATGATGCAGTACCCGACCGCCGGTCGCCATGCCACTGGCAGAGATAATCACTTTTGGGTAAGGATTGCTCGACAGTGCTTTGGACTCCTCCACGTCTTGTACATAGTTCACCGCCCCAAACGCAGCAACGCTCTCTGCCATCGTGAGTTTGTGATCCTGATGGTGTTTTACCAAAAGCTCCGTGGCGCTGGTTGCCATTGGGCTGTCGAGATAAACCGGTACATTGCGCAAACGGCCGGCCTGTCGTAACTGCCACAAGTAATAGATCAACGACTGGGTGCGGCCGACGGCAAACGCTGGAATCACCACCGTGCCACCGCGCTGCACCGTGCGCTCAATCACTGCCCCCAACGCCTCGACCGGATCAGCCGCATCATGCAGGCGATTGCCATAGGTTGACTCGATCACGATGTAATCAGCGTCGGTTACGGGCTCGGGATCAGGCATCACCGGATCCTGATAGCGCCCCAGATCGCCTGAAAAAACAATACGTTTACCACCAATATCAACCTGTACGCTGGCCGCACCGAGAATGTGCCCCGCCTTACGCATTAACACTTGTACACCGCCGGGCAGGGTTGTGGCGGTATGCCAGGGAAGAGTTCGGAATTGCTGCAACGCCCGCTCTGCATCCGACACCCGATACAGCGGCAAGGCCGGCTTGTGTTTGGAAAAACCTTTACGATTAGCGAATTCCGCATCTTTTTCTTGCAGCCAGGCGCTGTCTAACAAAATCAGTTCGGCGATCTCGCTGCTGGCCTCGGTGGCGTACACATTGCCGCTAAAACCATCAACCACGAGACGCGGCAAATACCCGCAGTGATCAAGATGCGCATGAGTCAGCACTACCGCATCAATGGAGGCGGCCCCTACCGGTAGTGATTGCCAATTGAGTTGACGTAAATCTTTCAATCCCTGAAATAGACCGCAATCAATAAGGATGCGGGTGTCGCCATAGGTCAACAAGTGCTTGGAGCCAGTCACGGTTCCCGCACCGCCAAGGCACGTCAATGAGAGCATTGTTCAAATTCCTTGCGTTTATATTTGAAACCACACGCTATCCGGCTTGGAGTGATTTAGCCACCGCCAGGTGTGAAATTAGCGTCAGTCGTGATTTGTATTGGCGGACCGCAACTGATCCTTAATCCAGGCCACCAGGCGATCTTGCTGCGTCGTTTTCCATTGATTTTGTTGCACGGCTTTCGTCCATTGCAGCAACTGCACTTGCTCCTGCCGCGACCAATCGCTGGCACTGGTGCGCAGGATAATTGTGCCCCGCTCGGCGTGTGAGCGCTGCCAGAGCTGGCGAGTAACAGTCAGCGCGCGCGCCATTACCACCAACGGGAAGTTGGGGTGTTGCACCGGTCCTGCAAATTGCTTTTCCCGGGTCAGCGGCAGCCAGCCCAGACGTTTGCCCGGTAGCTGGCGCGCCGCCAGCCAGCCGCCAACAGAGCCAATTACACCACCTGAAACCGCGCCCAATAACAAGGAGCTACCGCCGGTTCCCACATCGACTAACAGGCCCGTCGCCGTGCCGGCAGCGCCGCTCACCAGCAGTAGATCGCGTTGCTTTAGGCCCCATAAATACCAGGTTTCGGTATTCATTAAATTATCCTGCCCCAGCTCCCACTCGCTCTCTCGCTCAAGGGCCGAAGCCGCATGTCCCCAGGTGTGGCTGAGCTGCCGAAAGAAGAGTTCTTCGTGGCGATCCAATTCGCGCCGCAAGGCTGCTTCCGCCGTCGTCAGCCCGGTTTTTTCCAAGAGGGTCACGGCCTCGCGCCGGGTCATCTGCGCGCTCCAGTATTGGGCAATGCCATAGCTGACTTCTTCCAGCCGCTGGCGATCCCGCGCTTCGAGGCGCTGGCAAAGCTCGCGCATAGCGCCGCTCCAACGCTGCTGCAGCTCGCCCATGGCACGCAACAGCGTGTAGCGCGTCGCCAGATTTGCAGTCAGTGGATTGAAGCTCCGCACCCATTGAAAAAATTGCTCCAGGGTCGTTTGCCATTGCTGGATAAAACCTTCATGACCGGTGACATCGCCCATAGGATTAATGATCGCCATACGCGGCTGACCGGTCCAGCGGAGTATTTCCATTTCGGCTTCGTCGGCGGGAGTGACCGACTGAGCACCATCGACCACATACAAAATGCCAGCACCCGCCATGATCGGCGTTAACAGCGCAACCTCATCGGGAAAGCGGTGCGCGTGTTCCGGCTCCTGTAAAAACTGCTGGACCCGAGCGGGACGCTCTGCCGGACTCACCGGCTGCTGCTGCAGCCACGCCAACACTTGCCGTGCCCGCTGAAACCCGGGCGTATCCGTCAGCCGTAGCACCACGCGCTGATCGATCACAAATTCGAAGGTGTCTGCGCGGGCTGTAGTCCCCGACTCAGGGCCAATGCGCACGCTGTCGTTTTCGGTAAGGGCGGCAACGATAGACGATTTACCGCGGTTGGGATGCCCGACGACACAGAGGTGGGGAATAGATTGAGTGAGCTCGGTCATTAGCGTGATTCCTGCAGCCAGACCAGTTGCTGGCGACTGGCAAACGCGCGCCAGCTGGCAATGTGTCGTTCCGGTGCTGTGGCTGCCGGGGTTATCACCAACAGCGCCTGCTGCCGGACCCCGGCCTGCCGCGCCATGTGAATCAAATCGCTGAGTTCCGCGACGGGGGAGCGCTGCGCGTTTACTTGCCAGCACAAGCGTTCTGGCGCCGTGTCCAGAAACTGCTTGAACGACTGCTCATCCTGTTGCCAGGCCGCCAATCCTAAACGCAAAGCAAGGGGGGATAAAAAAGGCGCAGAGACGGGTGGCGCAGAGACGGAGGGTGCAGCGGCAATTTCCCACCCCAATACCGGCACTGTCTGCCAGTTAGCCAAAAGGTCTTCTGCTGTTGATGCTGATTCGACGGGGGCTTTCGCCAAGGCGGGAGCCCTCACCTGCACCTGCTGTTGGCCGCGCCAGCGTAAACCGAGGGTGATCACCGCAGCTAATAACAGTCGCGGCAGCAGGTTGTAGACCAGCAGGCTGGCCAAAAGGAACTGCCACCAATCGCCAGCCCGCTGCGTCTCGCCAGCACCAGGATCGATGCGCAGGTAGCGGGTAGCATCAATCAGCTCAAGCGTGGGTGTTGCCCCCGGCCATACCCACGCCCAAGGCGCAGCAATGCCCTGCAACAGTCCCGCTATCTGCTCAGACCGGGCAATCAGGGTAGAACTCCAGCCAAAGGCCAGATCGGTAAATACCAGCAAGGCGAGATACGTCAGTAGCAAGCCCGCCCCCAGCACCAACCACAGCTGCTGCAAAATCAATAACATTCGCGCTCGTTCAGCGGGGGCGGGATGCCACTGCAAGCGGTGCTGACGCCAGCGAAATAACCAAGGCTGACCCTGTCCTGCCACCAGCGCCAGCAGTGATCCCAGCGAACCAAGCAGCGGTAACCCGGCCCACAATAACCATAGCCAGAGGATATTCAGCCGACCATTGGGGGCATAGTTAAGCGAGGCGGCAGCCAGCGCGATACCCGCAGCAAACGCCAACGACCACAACCAGAATGGGATAGAGGAAGGAAAATTCGAAGGTAGAAATCGAGAATCGCTAGCGCTCACCGGCTCAATCCACATGGGTAAACAACCGGTGGATATTAACAGTCTTTGCGCAAGAACAGCGAGGCCAACAAAGGTGAGCAAGGCCGGACGTCAGTGAGCATCCGGCCAGTGCGAAGGGAATTAACGGCGCAGGCGTACCAGGCTGATCAGGCCTAAACCCATCAACAACAACATCAGGGTGGAGGATTCAGAAACCTGGGCCACCGGTGGCGGTGGGGTCCAGTTAAACAGTTCATTGTGTACCTGTCCCCGACCTGCATAGGCACGTGCGGCCAAACTGCCGTCAATGTCATTGCCCATAGTAACCAGTGCAAAGGGTGCCAGCACCGAGCCGTTTACCCGCATACTGGCAAAATCGATCGTTTCTGCTTCGTAGAAATTCCACAAAATATTGCTCGCACCGATATTGTCCTGAT
>CAYTQQ010000003.1:0-40025 GCA_964440135.1 uncultured Cellvibrionaceae bacterium
CGGCCGATAAACCCCGGGCCACTTTTTCCCATAACAGGGGCGACACCATATAGCCAACCACCCGATCAAGGAAGCGCCGCGCCTGCTGCGCATCGACGCGATCTTGGTCAATGGGACCCGGGCTTTTAAACGCGTTTTGAATCGCCGTTTTGGTAATTTCGTTAAAGACAACGCGCCGATAGCGGGCTGGATCACCGCCAATCGCTTCACGCAGGTGCCAGGCTATGGCCTCTCCCTCTCTATCAAGGTCGGTTGCGAGATAGATGGTGTCGGCTTTGTCGGCCAGTTTTTTTAGCTCTTCAACCACCTTCTCTTTGCCAGGCAAAATTTCATAGTGAGCTTCCCAATCCTGTTCAGGGTTGATGCCCATACGATTAATCAGTTGTTGTTTGCTTTTCTTGGCTTGATAGCGGGCTTTCTCTTCAGGCGATAATTTACGGGTAGCCGCTGCCTGCTTCGCTCTTTCCTTGGCATCAATCGGCTTGGCGCCGCCACTGGTTGGCAGATCGCGAATGTGGCCGATACTCGACTTAACAACGAAATCGTTGCCAAGATATTTATTGATGGTTTTTGCCTTCGCAGGCGACTCAACGATAACTAAGGATTTACCCATGAATACTCTCTAATCCTGAAGAAGTGTGAGGCTGCCCCATGCCCGGATGAGTCGTGCTGACTAGTGCACACTACAAATGATGAGATACCAGTGCAAGAATGCGTTAAAACGCCTTTAAAGGTGCGCATATATAAGTCGGGAAACTCTGATGGTCAAGTAATGATATTTTTGGCCGATACAGAATAGGACACATTTTTCGCCCAAATCGGCGCTTTCAAGCAGCTTTTTAGTGTTCACTATCGCTTTGATTCCTAACAACAAACGGTATAACTGCAGACAATTTTGACGCACTCAGGCCCTTTATTTTACGAGCACTCATGTTCAGTATTCTTATTCTCAGCTTATTGCTCTTTGCGGTTTTAGTGCTGTTAAGCCTGATTAATCGGGTTCAGGAGCAACGCCGTGCCCGGCGCCTGAAGCAACGGCGGTTACGCTTATACATTGCGGATTTGGAAGAAATCTTCACCTGCCTGGAACAGACAATACCCAATCCTGTGATCGCCAAACACGTTAATGATCAGATTCTGGAATACATGCAGGATGTTCTCACCCTCGAGCTGGGTGATACCGAGCATATTCAGGCCACACTCCAGAATCTTGAGGCACGCGGGGATAAGCTGACCAGCGCGCGCGAACGCCCATCCACCCGCTATCAGAGAGACAGCGACCTCCAGATTGCTCAGGCGCGCTTCTATATAAATGAAGCAGGTAAAGTATTGCGGCAGCGAGTGAGTCAAGGGCAGCTGGCGGAGGAGGAATTTGAGGTTTATCGGGATGAACTCGGCTGGGTTCATTTAATGATCGGTGTGGTGTCACTGATCGCCCAGGGCAATAAGGCGACAGCTCGGGGCGACTTGTTTTCCGCGCACGCTTACTACTCAAAAGCCCAGCACCAATTGATGGAGTCAGCTCATCCTGATCCGAGGCGACTCCGTATGATTCGGGAGCTGGGAGAAATTATGAACGGCAACCGCGAAGCCTTCAGCCCGGATCTGCTGCCGCCTGAAATGCTGGCTGATACCGAAACATTGCTTTAAGGCTGGATAAACGCTTTGAGCAGATCCGCTAATTGCTCCAAAGTGGGTAGCCCGCCTGCCTCCGTCCAATAAAGACTGATACCTTCCGGACTCTTACCGATCGCGAGCACGGAGCCAGGCAAACTTGGAAGTAAATGCTGCAATCTGGTTGCCTCAGTAAACCCGGCGCGCGCTGCCCCGTGCCACATCCAGCGCCCCAAAAAGTTAGTTTCATGCTCATAGGCGCCGCGCAGCAGCAGCCATGTTTCGTCCAATCGCTGGGACTCCTGCCCTTCCGGTTCCTGCGGGTAAGGTAAATAGTACATCGGGATGGCTTCTGGCAGCTCCATATCCGTCGCTTGTTTGGGCAATGAGGTGATCTTAACCCGCAGCCCCAACGCCATAGCCCGCGCCCGCAGCTGTTCCTGTCGGCGCTGCAAACTCGTTGGCTGCAGCATCATAATGGGTCCGACCACCATCGCGACGACGCCGATGAGCAAGAGAATAAAGAACAAGTTGGTTGACATTCATCGGTCTCTTTAATCAAATGAAGCAGAACTTTACGGAGAAATTGTTATCTTCCGAAAGTGGTAGTCATCGGCCAGAAGATCAATAACATTGAGGTTATTTCATGCGCGCACTCTACCGTCACATTATCGTCGGACTCGACTTGTCAGAAGAATCACCCCAGGTGCTCGACAAGGCCGTAGCCCTGGCCACCGCTTTTGAAGCGCAGATAAGTATTGCGCATGTGATCGAGCCGGTGAGTTTCGCTTATGGTGGAGACATGCCGGTGGATCTGTCCGAGGTTCAGGAGCAACTGCAGGCCAAAGCAGAAACTGAACTGCACCGGCTCGCGCTACTGGCCAATTACCCGATTCAGCAAGAACATATCCTAGTGGGACAACCGGCCTCCGAATTGCATTATTTGGCGAAGCAACAAAACGCGGATTTGATCATCGTGGGAAGTCACGGCCGTAAGGGGCTGGGGTTGTTGCTTGGCTCTACATCGAACAGTGTTCTGCACGGTGCCCTTTGCGATGTACTTGCCGTGCGCGTTAATCTACCTGCTGCCGACTGACCGCTGATTTCTACGCAGTTTAAAGATTAGGTAAAGCAGCACGACCCCGATTATGGGTTGTGCTGCAGATCTTCCAGTTCAGCCCACCGCTCGAAACACGACTCGAGTTGCTGCTCCGTTTCGGCCAACGCCTGGAGCTGTTGTTCAACCAGGTCCGGCGCATTTTGATAAAACTCCGGCGCCGACACAGTCTTCTGTAATTCCCCCAACTGCTGTTCCAGCTGTTCGATTTTACGCGGTAACTCATCGAATTCTTTTTGCAGTTTGTAACTCAATTTTTTCGGGCGAGCCGGCGCATTGGTATTGTCCGCCACCTTTTCTTTAGGTTGCGGCGCTGGCGTAGATGGAGTGGCGGGAACCAGCTCATCGGCTTCGGTCCACTGCCCCCCCTGACGCAGCCAATCGTCGTAGCCCCCGACATATTCCAGCACCCGACCGCGGCCTTCAAACGCGATTACACTGGTCACGATATTATTTAAAAACGCACGATCATGGCTGACCAGCAGCACCGTTCCTGTGTAGTTCAGCAGGATATCTTCGAGTAGCTCCAGGGTTTCAATATCTAAATCGTTGGTCGGTTCATCCAGCACCAGGAGGTTGGCCGTTTTACTGAATAATTTCGCCAGTAAAATGCGATTTCTTTCGCCCCCCGACAAAGCGCGTAATGGCGTACGAGCACGTTCCCCAGTAAATAAAAAATCCGCCAGGTAAGAAAATATATGTTTATTTTTGCCGTCGATTTCAACGAACTCGCGCCCTTCCGCGACATTATCAACCGCGTTTTTATCGAGATCCAATTGATCACGCAACTGATCAAAATAGGCAATCGATAAATTGGTTCCGCGCTTTACCGTGCCACTTTGCGGCTCAAGCTCGCCCAGAATTAATTTCAATAGTGTCGTTTTACCCGCACCGTTGGCACCAACCAGGCCGATACGATCACCGCGCATAATGGCCGTGCTGAAATCCTGGACGATGACTTTTTCATTCCAGGCATAAGACACATCTACCAACTCGGCAACTAATTTCCCTGAAGACTCGCCACTGGCCACCGCCATCGTGGCTTTACCGATAACCTCGCGCCGCTGGCTGCGCTCCTCGCGCAGCGCTTTTAAGGCACGCACACGACCTTCGTTACGGGTTCGACGTGCTTTGATCCCCTGCCTGATCCAGACTTCTTCTTGGGCCAATTTTTTATCAAATAGCGCGTTGTGACGCGCCTCTTCATGTAGCGCCTGTTCACGGTATTCTAAATAGCTCGCATAGTCGCCTGACCAATAACGCAAATGGCCGCGATCCAGCTCGGCAATATGAGTCGCCAGCTTTTGCAGCAAAGCCCGGTCGTGGGTGATAAACACCAGGGCTCCATTGAAATTTAATAAGTGTTTTTCCAGCCAGTTAATGGCGGCGATATCCAGGTGGTTGGTTGGCTCGTCAAGTAACAGGACATCCGGTGCCATGACCAGCGCTTTGGCCAGCGCCACCCGGCGGCGCCAGCCACCGGATAACTCGCGCATAAATTTTTCAGCGGGCAAGTCCAGTCGCGAAAGTATTTCTTCGACACGCTGCTGCAGTTGCCATCCGTCCTGCACTTCAATCTGCTGCTGCAACTCCGCCATGCGTGCCGTCACTGCCGCATCAAATGTGGATCCCTGGGCCAATAACCGATATTCCGTAAGCAGCTCACCCATCCCATGGAAACCACTGGCGACCACATCAAATACCGATTGATCATCCGCTTCGGGTAAATCCTGCTCGAGACGTGCCACGCGAATTCCGACTTGGCGAACTACTTCCCCTTTATCGAGGTCTACATCGCCAGCGATGACTTTTAAGAGGCTGGACTTTCCGGCACCGTTGCGCCCAATTAAACACAGGCGTTGACCTTTTTCGATCTCAAGATCAACGCCATCCAGCAACACTTGCAATCCATAACTGAGTTGCGCTTTTTCAATTTTTATCAACGACATAAAAAAACTCGACTCTGGGTTTGGAGGTATCTAGCATGCCCCTATTAACATTGCTATGCTCTGTGGACAGCCGCGCTAAAGCGCGCGCCATGATACCTTGTTTAGACAACCTCCTCTAATAAAAACGCAAGGCGCTAACAGGCCGCAAGGCTTAGAAAAAATGCAAGGCTCAGACCAAGCGCAAGGAAAGCCCAGTTCGGGGCGATTTAGCCGATGATTCACAGGTAATGATTTTCATCGCGTCAATTTATGTATTCCAGAGGCTTTTGAATGCGAGCTCAAGTTTTTAACACTGCCTGGTTCCGCGCTGTGATTATCACTGTGGTGATCAGCTGCTGCGCTGTTTCCGGTGCCCTTGCCGCGCCCCTGAGTGATGCCGAACGCATGCAGCTGCGTAAGGATTATGCGGCGGCCCAAAAAGCCCTGAAAGAAAATCGTCTACAGGCGTATCGACTATTGCTGCCCAAGTTACAGAACTATCCCCTGCTACCCTATCTCGAATATGAGGAGCTCACCCGGCGTTTAAATGCCCTGCCGACAAATGAGGTGGCCCAATTTTTTGATAAGTACCCCAGATCTTATTTGTCCGACCGGTTGGCCCACCGCTGGCTCCGCACATTGGCGGGAAAAAACAAATGGGAAGAATATCGACAATTTTATCAACCTCACCTGGGCAGTGACCCGGAGTTGGCGTGTAACTTTTTAAACGCACGCCTGCAAACCGGAGACAACACCGCATTGGCTGATGTGCCGGTACTGTGGAATGTTGACCGCTCCCAATCCAACGCCTGTGATCCGGTTTTTTCACGCTGGATTGCCGCCGGGGGGCTAGCACCGGAACTGCTTTGGGAGCGCCATTACAAAACCTTGCTCAAAGGAGAGCGCAGTCTTGCGAGCTACATCAGTCGTCAGATGCCTGAGCCTCAGCGTGCTTTGGCAAAACTACTGCAGGACGTAGACAACAACCCTAATCTGCTCAGTCAACGAAATCGTTTTAGCAGTCAATCGCCGGAAATTCGCGACATTATTTTGCACGGTGTTCAAAAATTAGCCCGCACGGACGCGAGGGCCGCGTTAGCGTTATGGCGTGGCTACGATGCCCAACAGTTGTTCGCCCACGATGATCGCCGCGAAGTGCAATATACCCTGGCATCGCGCTTGATGCGTCAGAAGCACCCGGAAGCTGCCGAACAATTATTAGCGAGCATGCCTGAAGTGACCCGCTCTGATCTGAGCGAATGGTTAATTCGCGATGCCCTGCGCAAGCAGGATTGGGAAAAAGCCTACGAATGGCTCGCGCGCTTGCCGAGTGAGGCGCAACAGACAGAACGCTGGATTTACTGGCGCGCGCGCCTGATGGAAGAGCTCGACCTCAAAGAAGCGGATGGCCGCACTCCGCACGATTTTTACACGAGTATTGCCGCTACGCGCAGCTTTTACGGTTTTCTTGCTGCGGACAAATTGGGCTTCGACTATGGCTTGGTTGATAAGCCCATGACTATCCCCGAAGAGCTGATGACCGTAGTCGAAAACTCCCAGGGAGTTCAACGTGCCCGCGAATTTTTTATTCTGGGAGAATCTGTGGCGGCGAATCGCGAGTGGTATCACACCACCCGTAATATGACGACTGAGGAAGTCGTTGCGGCCGGTCGTCTGGCTCACCGGTGGGGCTTACACCGCCACGGTATTCAAGCAATGATCGATGCTAAACATTGGGACGACCTGCAGGTCCGCTTCCCTCTGGCTTACCAAAAACAATTAGCACAAGCCGCAAAAACAACCTCCATTAATCCACTTTTTCTCTATGCCATTGCGCGTCAGGAAAGTGCCTTTCGGGAAGATGCTCGCTCACCGGTCGGAGCCGTGGGTTTGATGCAGCTTATGCCGGCCACAGCGCGGGAAATGGCTAAGCGTTCGGGCATGGCGTTTCAGCCGCAGGATTTATTGAAACCGGAAAAAAATATTGCCCTGGGCAGCCGCTATCTCAACGAACTCTTACATCAGTTCCAAGGCAACCGCATTCTAGCGGCGGCAGCTTATAATGCTGGGCCCAGCCGCGTGAAACGCTGGCTGAGCAAAGATGATGCAAAACTGCCCTACGATGTCTGGATTGAAACGATTCCGTTTCAGGAAACGCGGGGATATGTGCAGAACGTTCTGTCTTTTTCGGTGATCTATGCCTATCGCACCGGCGCGAAGCAACCTGTGGTAACGCGGGAGGAAGCCGCCAGCTCACTTTGATAGAACGCTGACGGCTTCTTTTATTCAAGCGCTATCTTAGCGGTCAGGCAGAAGATTCTCGCGAAGGAATACCTCTAACTGAGAGGTATCAAAGGGCCAATCTAAAGTCGCACCACTGCCTGGCAATTGCACCACGGGAATACGCACCCCGTAACGCTCCAGTAACTCATCCGAGTTGGCGATATCAACTTCTTCCAAGCGTAAGGAAAAGCGCTCTATTAACGGCCATAAAATTTCTTTTGCCTGCTCACATAAATGACAGGCGACAGTGCTGTATAAAACCACATGCATAAGGGATTCACTAGAACTCAAAGAAAAGGGTCAGACGAATTTATAGCGCACAAAAGGGTTACGTAGAAAGTGGTGCTTTTTAGCCCTTCAGGTAAAGCGCGGCCACCACAATAATGACCAGGATAACCAGCACCGCCATACTGTATTTTCCGTAATGAGCATGCGGTTCAACCAGATCGGGCTGTAGCTTTTTATTCGTCACCTGGACTGGCTTTTTAAGCGCCGGCTTTATGCTTGTTACCGGGGGCGATACACGCGGTGCCGGCGTTATCTCAGGCGTCGACCGCATTTGGCTGCGAGGACGCACGGTGGTTTTAGTTAGATCATCGGCCGGACCTATGACTCCGAAACTCAAGGTATCCAAACGCAATTCATCACCGCGTTTCAGGCGCGCCTCAACAACTTGTTTGCCATTCAAAAAAGTGCCATTCGCTGATCCCAGGTCTTTGACAAACAGCAAACCATCGATAACTTGAAGGCGGACGTGACGGCGAGAGAGATGAGCGGCGGACAACACAATATCGCACTCACTTGAGCGCCCAATAACCGTCGTCTCACTCAATTGATAAACGCGATTGCCCAGCGCCGTGTGATTAGCCTTGAGTGCCCATCCGGACATGATGGACCTATTAACCTTAGGCTCTTGCGGCCGCCCTTCGAGTTTAGGGTCAATCACTTCCAGCTCAGTGCTGCCCACCGTAATCACATCATTGGACTTGAGTGTACAGAGCTTGGTAATTGACTCTTTATTGAGCTTTACCGGTTGATTGGGAACCAGATTTTTTAGCGTGAGATTCTCGTGCTCAACAAGGATTTCAAGGTGAGTATCGGCGACGTCCGGATCATCGACCACCAAATCATTCGTTGCCAGTCGGCCAATTGTTACTTTGGGCTCTACCAACCACACCGTGTTGTTTTTATTATTTTTAAAGCGGATCTTCAGCATAGTAAGTACCTTGTGACACCCGATTGAGGATGATCATGCATAGAGGCTCGGAGGATTTCAACCAACACAGCTACAGCCTGTGAATCAGGGCAAATAAAAGCTGAAAACCCCACCACCCAGCGGACCATTATTAGCCAATTGAATATATCCCTTAACCCCTTTTACCGTGTGTAAATCCGCTACAGCGGCTGCGAACAGTAGACCAAGATTGGTGCTACCCGATGAAAATGACACGCCCGCATTGTTTTGCAACGGGGCATCCAGCATGCTTTGCGGATACCCTTGGCCATCATCGGCAATATTAATGCACAGCATCTTGTCGACGACGTTGGCGGATACCACTAACCGTTGGCGACTGTAGCGTGCGCAGTTCACCAGGATGTTATTAATCACTCCACCTAATAGGTCGCCGTCGATATACCAGCTCAAACTTTCGTCACAATCGACCTCTACATCAATACCTCGGGTGGCAAATAAGGTGTCGTTTTTGGCCAGCTGCTCTTCAAAAATATCCAGTAAATAATGTTCATCAATCTGTACCAGCATACGATCTTCCTGGATACGGTACAGCGCCAGCAATTGAATCAGTTCATTATTGATACGCGCCGCCTCGTACTCCAGAACCGCATAGGTTTTGGCTTGCTCCGGCGTTTGCGGTGGAGCCTGCTGCATCATTTCTGCCAGAGTATTTAACAGCATGCCCAGGGAATTTTTCATATCATGCACGCTGGCGGCGAGTACCAGCGAAAAATCCAGCGGGTGGTCTTCGTTATTTATCATTTCAGCGCCTTCCGTTTTGGTACATGCGCAACATGTCGAGCAATTGCCGGTAGCGCCGGTATTGATCGTGGTTGACGGTTAACATGTCTTCGACCCGTGCAAGCGTACGCTCTGCCAGCTCCACATCGGCCTCGGTCGGATCGACTTTGATTTTATCGACCAGCGCCTGAACCAAGTTCAAGCGAATCCCGATATGATTAGGAAAAGCTTGCTGTGCGTCTTCGAAACACTGAATAGCGTCTGCGTAATTTTCTGCTTCATAATAGGCAATCCCTTTTTTATTGATAGCCGCTACGATGGAGCGGTTTTTCGTGCTTGCAGGTTCCTCCAGTAAGGCATCAATCTTTTCCAGCTCTGCCTCCTGTTCTTGATAACGCGCCAGTAATTCCTGAAGCTGCGCATCGGCTTCCTGTTTTTGGCCCGTGGCGCGCAACGCTTTTACCAGTTCGATGGCAGCTGTCACCGGTGGCTCGCACTCTTTTTCGCTATAGAGTTTTTGCACAGCCGCCAATAATTCTTTCGCTTGCTGTTCTTCACCATTGCACACCAACAGCTGGCACTCGAGCAATCCCACTTCAATTTTTTGTTCGGGGGCTTTACCAAAGCGCTGTTCGGTTTCAGACAACACCCGCAGAGCTTCACGCACCATGGGTTTGCCTTGGCTGCTATCGGCTTCGTAGAGTGCGGTTACCGCACGCGCATAACCAAGATGGTTATCGATTCGATCGTAGCAGGAGTGTTCTCCCAGCTTGACGGTACGCCGATAGGCTTGTGCTGCTACCCGAGCATCATTGTTTATTAACGCTACATCGCCCAAATCTTGCTGGCGCAAAATGGACAGCGGCGAAATGTCGACAGTTTTTTCCAATACCTGTTGCAACTGCGTATAGCTTTGCTGCTCGCGATAGATATCCGCTTGCAGATCGTAGGCTCTTAGGGCCAGCGGATTATTATCAATAGCTTCTTCAATCCACTGCTGAGCGCTGAGCAGATCGCCTTGCAGTTTCTTCACGCGCGCCATGCCAATTTGAGCCCAGTCCAGGGCGCGCGCTTCCAATACGTCACGGTACACGGCTTCGGCTTGATCATATTGACCCAGTTGCAGGTAGAGCTGCCCGAGAATTTTCTGGCATTGATTGGTATAACGACCTTTAGCGGCAATCTCTTTACAGCAAAGCGCGACCGCCGTATCAAACTGCTTTTCCTTGATTGCTGCGGCGATGGGCGCTAAGCGTACTCGCTGGGTAAAAAGCCGTACCAAGCGCTGCTCCAGCGCTTTATTGGTAATCGGTTTGGCAAGATAAGCATCCGGCTCATAGTCATAAGCGGCCATGATGATGCTTTTGCTGGATTCCGCGGAGATAAGAATAAACAGGCTGTCACTGCTGGGTAACGGATAATGGCGCAGCTCCTCAAGGACCTGCTGTCCACTTTTCCCTTTGCCCAAGTTGTAGTCACATAGAATCAAGTCGTAGGCTTTCTGCCGACACAGGCGCAGCGCTTCTGCCCCGTTTACTGCGCTATCGATACGTTGGACGCCGATTTCCTGCAGCATTTTTACAACGCTCATGCGGAAACTATCAAAGTCATCAACGATCAAGGCCTGAAGTTTTTTGAAATTGACATCGGCCATAGGTGTCCTGCCCTCCCCAATAACGTGTTAAGGATACACCAGTTCCGCCATGATATTTATATGGCAATGCCCACTTTGTCCGAACCTGTACCTGAGGCTACAATGCGCGTCCCGCATTGATTCCTGACAGGTCGACCATGCCCGACGCTAGTGATCGCATTTATGCCAACCCCCTGGCCGAAGTAAAACAGTTTGTCTTCGACCAAACCGTGGTCGATGTTTTCCCCGATATGATCAAGCGGTCGGTACCGGGTTACGCCACCATTATTAATATGATTGGTAATCTGGCCGAGCGTTATGTTCAAGGCGGCAGCCACTGCTATGACCTGGGGTGCTCGCTGGGCGCCGCTACCCTCGCCATGCGCCACCGCATTCGCGCGGCCGACTGTAAAATTATCGGGGTTGATAATTCCACGGCAATGATTGAGCGCTGCCGCCAGATCATTGCTGCAGACAGTGCGGATGTACCGGTTGAATTAGTGTGCGCCAATATTCAGGACGTCAAACTCCAGCAGGCTTCGATGGCGGTGCTCAACTTCACCTTGCAATTTATCAGCGTCGAAGAGCGGCTTACCATGCTTGCGGGGATTGCCGAGGGCTTGATGCCCGGCGGGGTGCTGATACTGTCCGAGAAGGTTGTCTTTGAGGATGCGCCCCATCAGCAACTGATGACCGAGTTACATCACAACTTCAAGCGCGCCCAGGGCTACAGTGATCTTGAAATCGCGCAAAAACGTTCCGCGATAGAAAATGTGCTGATCCCAGAAACATTAAATACCCATCGCGACCGTCTGCGCAAAGCGGGCTTTCGCAGTGTCGATGTCTGGTTTCAGTGTTTTAACTTTGCCTCTTTGATTGCCATTAAGTAATACCCGCCGATGATTGATTACAGTGATCTATTTGAATTTTTGCAGCACTCGCCGCTGGCGAGTTGGCTAGACGAGTTACCCGACCAAATCGCGGTGGGCTTAAGCGAAGTACGTTACGGTGATTTACCCCGTTGGAAACAATCGTTAGCGGCTTTGCCGGCGGTTGAAACCTCGCAGCGGGAATTCAAGTCGGCGGTCAGGATTGGGGCTGATTCGGATTGCGATCCGGCCACCCGCGCGCGTATTCGCACCGCCCTCGAAGGCTTGATTCCCTGGCGCAAAGGGCCCTACTGGATTCATGGTATTCACCTTGACACCGAGTGGCGCTCCGACTGGAAATGGGAGCGCGTGCTGCCCCATCTTGCCCCCTTAAAAGACCGTCTGGTGCTCGACGTCGGCTGCGGTAACGGATACCACTGCTGGCGTATCTTCGGTGAAGGTGCGCGGCGCGTGATTGGGATCGATCCCTCGCCGCGTTTTGTGGTGCAGTTTCAGGCAGTAAAACATTTTGTCGGCCGTGCGCCGGTGGATGTACTGCCCCTGGGTATTGAAGACGTGCCAGCCAAACTACAGGTGTTTGATACCGTCTTCTCCATGGGGGTTTTTTATCACCGCCGCTCACCGATGGATCATCTGCGCGAACTCAAAGAGGCGTTGCGTCCGGGCGGGCAACTGGTTTTGGAAACCTTGGTGATCGAAGGCAAGACCGGTGACGTGTTAGTACCGGAAGGTCGCTATGCAAAAATGAATAATGTCTGGTTTATTCCCAGCTGTGACACCATGATTTCCTGGCTCAGAAAAATGGGCTTCACCAATCCCCGCCTGGTAGATGTCTGCCCTACCACCACCGAAGAACAACGGTCTACAGAATGGATGCGTTTTCATTCGTTGCCAGAGTTTTTACACCCCGAACATCCTGATCAAACCGCAGAAGGACACCCAGCTCCTATTCGCGCAGTGTTTCTAGCCGAGGCCTGATTCACACCGAGATCCGAAAGGCGGAGAGAAAAACCAGAAGGAAGATGACGTTAGGTTCGTTCGCTCTAGCGCAGGTGAGCAGAGGAATCCAAAAGTTAATCTTCCAGGTGAGTTAAGGGAGTGTCTAAACCAAACTCAGCATGAATCTGGGTACACCATCTATTGAGTCGATCGGCGGTCAGGTTTTCCTGTTGGTCTTCATCCAGCGCGAGGCCAACAAATTTCCCGACACCGGGAATTTCTGCTTTGGAGGCGTCAAACTCATAGCCTTCGGTAGGCCAGTGACCCACGATCTGTGCCCCACTTTGAATAATCACGTCGTGCAGCATGCCCATGGCGTCGAGAAAATAATCGCCATAGCCAAACTGGTCCCCCAGACCGAAGAGGGCGACTTTCTTACCGGAAAAATCGATAGCAGCAGCATCGTCCCAAAACTCTTCCCAGTCGGACTGGATTTGACCAAAATCCCAGGTGGGGATGCCCAAAATAAAATAATCGTAATCAGCAAAGGTCAGCTGGGTAACATCGGCTACGTCATAGACATCGACCACATCGTCACCTAACCGCTGTTGAATCCGGTAAGCGACCCGCTCGGTATTACCTTCATCACTGCCGAAAAACAGACCTATTTTACTCACAGACACCTCAGGGGGATGAAAAACAGGGCGCGATTTTCCCAACATTCCCGATTCCTTGCAAGCAAAGTCAATCTCCGCAAAGCCAAGGCCCTCGCACGCAGCAAGTTAAGAAGGGTTAAAAAATGCGGGAAACGATGACAGTTTCCGGGGTGTCCTTCACACTAGCCACCGCTTGCGACGCCAACCTGCTAAGCTAAGCCTGAGTTTACTTTTGCTACGGACACACCATGAATAAACTGCTTTTGATTGATGATGATAAAGAACTGACTCAATTGATTAATGAATACCTGACCGCTGAAGGTTTTGAAGTGGATATGGTCCATGATGGACAACAGGCATTGGAAATCGGCAATTATGATCAATACTCTGCCATTGTCCTGGACGTAATGTTGCCAATTCGCAGCGGTTTCGAAGTGTTGAAACAACTGCGCCAGAAATCCCAGACGCCGGTCCTGATGCTGACGGCGAAAGGTGACACTATCGACCGCGTGATCGGCTTGGAGATTGGCGCCGACGATTATCTGCCCAAACCCTGTGACCCACGGGAACTGGTTGCGCGGATTCGGGCCATTTTACGGCGCGTCACGCCGAGTAATTCCCACCCCACGGTTGAGCGTATCACTGCCGAAAAGCTGACTTTGCATCTGGGCAGTCGCAGCGCTACCTGGAGTGGCGTGGATGTCCCCTTAACCGGAACCGAGTTCAGCGTCCTTGAATTACTGGTCAGACGTGCCGGACAAGTCATCAGCAAAGATGATATGACCGAACAGGCCCTCAACCGTAAATTGACGCCCTATGACCGCAGTATTGACGTGCACGTCAGTAATATCCGGAAGAAATTGACCCAGGCAGGAGCCAATAAAGACCTGATCATCAACGTGCGCGGGGCCGGCTACATGCTGACCCTCAACGACGACTGATGTTAACCGTCATCGATTAACTGCTGGCCCCTAACCCGTGATCAAAAGCCTGTGACCAAAAGCGACAATCGAAATAGTGGCGGCATCATCTCCACCTTGTTCCCGATGACCCGCCTCTACCTGAAAATCTTTTTCACTTTCTGGTTTATTACCGCATTAATCATTGTGGCTTCAAACCTGGTTATCCATTGGCTGGATCTGGGGCCCGACCACAAGGCCTCGCTTGATCGGGGCGAAGAACCCGCCAAACGCCTGCTGTTTCAGATGGTTGGCAGCGCCATTAACCGCAATACCCACGAAGTCATTCAGGAAATGCGGAATATGCCCAGCTGGTCGATCCGTTATTTTTACGTGATCGACAAGAACAACCACGATCTGCTGGATCGCCCTCTCCCACCGGGGGTCATGGTGTTATTGCCCAAGCTGACCAGCCGCCATCCCTACGACTCAGTGCAGGATCGCAACCGCAAACTCTTTGGGCGCTATATCACGCTCAACGACGGCACCAGCGTCAAATTGATTACGATTTCTACCGGTCACAACGACGAATCTGGACGCGACGTGATCTGGCAGATGTTTATTAACAATATCTGGCCCCTGCTGCTGGTATCCATTCTGATCAGTGGTACTGCGTGTTTTTTCCTGGCGCTCCATTTTACCCGCAGCCTCAATACGCTGCAGCAGGCCACGCGCCAAATCGCCAACGGCAATCTCGCGGTACGCGTCAGCCCCAAATTCAGCGGACGTCAGGATGAGATTGCCGCTTTAGGGCGCGATTTTGACCACATGACCGAGCGCCTCCAAAAAGCCATGCTTGAGCAGAAACGCCTTATTAAAGACGTATCGCACGAATTGCGCTCGCCCCTGGCGCGCCTGCAATTGGCCTTGGGACTGGCCCAGCAACGCAGTAATGGCAACGTGGATAAGGAGCTCGAGCGCATCAAACAGGCGGCGGATTATCTGAATAATGTGATCACCGACATCCTTGCCCTGCCCGTCCATGATCAGGGCGGCTGGGAGCTGGATGATACGCTGGACCTACGGGTGCTACTGGAGACCCTGGTAGAGAATTACCAAAGCGAAGCCGATCACAAAGGCATTCAGATCGAGCTGAACCTTCCCTTTGAAGAAGCCCTGGTGCCGACTCACGGCAATACCCTTGTGGGGGTGTTTGAAAATATTCTTCGCAACGCTTTGCATTACACATCCCATCCTGGAACGGTCAGGATTGATCTGGATTTCAATGACTCCCCAGCGGGTTATCACGTGCGCATCTGCGATAGCGGTCCGGGTGTCGAAGAAGAGCACCTGGAAGATATCTTCCAGCCGTTTTACCGCACCGACGAAGCGCGCGCCCGGGAAAGCGGCGGTTACGGGCTAGGCTTGGCAATCGCCCACCGCAGCGTACTCTTGCACGAGGGGGAGATCAGTGCCCATAACCTTCCTGAAGGCGGCCTGTGTGTAACGATTGTGCTGCCTCCGATCCTCACGGACGACAGGGACTAACGCCCGCCTGAACCTGGTGCCTAGCCAACCTGCCGCCTGTCAAATAACTGACGGGCGGCAACTTTTTTCCTCAGTCTTTGCCGCCGCCCGCCGATCTAACGTCAGCCCAATGGCTATCTCTGCTTACAAACTGCTCTTCAGCGCCGCAACCCATTGAATTACTTACTCTTATTATCCCTCCTGCGCCGTGGCACGCTTTTCGCTTATTCCTGTTCAGATTTCAACAGAAGCCCGATGATTCTTAAAAGCGGCAGAAAAACTCTTACAGGTGAGCCACACAGGTAACCACTATGCAGGACACAATACTGGGGAACAACGCAACAGCACCTGGCATGGGACCCGTGCCTGTTTCCCTGAAAAAACGGTTGAACCGGCAGGATCGGCTCGAGCTGCAAAACCGCCTGCTTCAGGCGCTCCAACAAAGCCTGGATCCGGATACGCTGGTACGGCATTTTTTTAACCATCTTCAACCTTTGATAACTGTGGGCGGTATCCATCTTCTGTTAGCCGAGAATGGCGGTGAATACCATTGCGGCAAACAAGCCATCCATCACACCGATTACCGCTTGAATCTGCAGCAGCGCTTTCTGGGCGAGATTGTGTTTAGTCGCGCCAAGCGCTTTAGCGAAGAAGAGCTGGCACTCTTGGAATCCTTGTTAGCCAGCTTGGTTTTTCCCTTGCGTAACGCACTGGATTATCGCGCAGCGTTACTTCTGAGCTTTCGGGATGCACTGACCGGATTGGGCAACCGTGCCGCTCTGGATCAAACCTTGTTGCGCGAGCTGCAGCTTGCGGAACGACATGGTCAGGATTTGTCGCTGCTAATGATTGATCTCGATCACTTTAAAAAGATCAACGATCACTATGGCCACGCCAAAGGCGATGAAGCACTCAAAGCAGTGACCGCAACGATTCAAGTCGCTTGTCGCAACTCGGATATCTGCTTCCGCTTTGGCGGCGAGGAATTCATCGTACTGCTGCCCAAAACCAATGGCTCAGGTGCCCGTATTATTGCCGAACGAATTCGTGAACAGGTGGAGCAACTGGTCGTAGACAACGGACAGACCACGATTAATCCAACGGTGAGTATCGGTATCGCTACCCTCGCGCTCGGTCAGGGCGATACCGTCGAGAGCTTGTTTGCCCGGGCGGACAAAGCCCTGTATCGCGCTAAAACCGAAGGGCGTAACCGCACGCATGACTTAGCCTGTTAACTATCAACTTTCTTGCTAATAAAAAAGGCCGCAATAGCGGCCTTTTTTCTCACTTTTTCTAAACTTCCTACTCGCAAGTGTTTCAGTCCAAAGCATCCTATTCCGCAGCATCCGGATTTTTTGGCCGCTTGGGCACTGGTGGACGGCGCGACTTGGTCGCAGCGCGCAATTTTAATTCGTGGCGTTGCAACTGGATTTTTTCTTCTCGTGTAGGCGACACAATTTTGGTATGGGTACTGCTGCCAAAACCAGCCGTCATACACAAATCAGCGATTTCTCGCTCACTCAACTCCATCCATTGTCCAACCCGCACATGCGACGGAATAAAAATATTCGCGTAGCGAACCCGCTTCAAACGACTGACTTTGACTCCCTGGGATTCCCACAAGCGTCGAACTTCGCGGTTGCGCCCTTCCATAACAACGCAGTAAAACCAGCGGTTTTTACCTTCACCAGCACCGTCTACAATATCGGTAAAGCGCGCTACACCATCTTCAAGCAGCACACCGTCGAGCAGGTTTTGTTTCATCTCATCAGTCACTTCACCTTGAATACGCACGAGGTATTCGCGATCGATAACTGAGGAGGGGTGCATCAATTTGTTGGCCAGCTCACCATCGTTGGTAAACAGCAACAACCCACTGGTATTGAAATCCAGCCGGCCAACGGAAATCCAGCGCTCACCTCGCAGTTGCGGCAGACCGTCATATACAGTTCGGCGGCCTTCCGGGTCTGAGCGTGAGCAAATTTCACCTTCGGGCTTGTTGTATAAAATGACCCGGCGACGCACAGGCTCCTTTGATTGCACCAGGCGCTGACCGTTAAAGAACACTTTATCCGTTGTCGTGACCCGATCGCCCAAGCGAGCCACCCGGTCATTAATGCGCACCCTGCCCGCTTCGATCTCCCGCTCCATGTCACGGCGGGAGCCGAGGCCTAAACGAGCCAGCACTTTCTGCAGTTTTTCTCCGGGTGGCGTGGCCGAACTGGCCTCAGTGGCAGTGGCGGGTACCGCTTTAGCGCTCACCGCGCGGGATGTTTTTCCGGCACTGGCAGCCGCAGCGGGTTTTGCTTTTGCCCCTGGCGTCTTCGAGGACACCGGCTTGTTGCCACGGGTCGCGGTTTTTTTTGCTTGTCTTTTACTTTCTTCAGAATCAGTTTTAATGTGTTTAACCATAATAATCTGCAGACGCCTCACGCGTTGTGCGGTGATCCGGGCAATTCCGGGTTAGTTGTTACTGCTTCGTCATCAATTGATTCAGCGGTTTCAAATTCACTGATCAGCAGCGGCTGATCGATTTCTTCAAAGGCAGATTCGCCATCAACGAGCTCTGCCAGTTCTGTGTTGTCGGTCTCGGTTTCTGTCGCTGGGGCTGACGCTTCTTCGGTGAGATCCGTATCAGGCTCGCCCAAGCCTTCATCGTCAACATTAAGCTCAAGTACCGGGGTTAACTCGTCAAGATCACGGATGTCACCCAGTGAGGGTAATTCTTCCAGACTTTTTAAATTGAAGTAATCCAAAAACTGGCGGGTCGTCGCATAGAGTGATGGGCGTCCGGGAACATCACGATGGCCCACTACTTTTACCCAATCACGCTCCAACAAGGTTTTCATGATATGAGAGCTGACAGCAACACCACGGATTTCTTCAATATCACCCCGAGTGATCGGTTGACGATAGGCAATTAAAGCCAGTGTTTCCAATAGCGCCCGGGAATATTTTTGTGGTTTTTCTTCCCACAAACGATTCACCCAGGGCGCCAGATCTTCGCGCACCTGAAACCGCCAGCCTGAGGCCACTTCTTTCAACTCAAAACCGCGCTGGGCGCAGTCGGCTTGAATTTCCACGAGTGCGGTCAACACGGCGTCTTTAGCGGGCGCTTGTTGGGGGTCGAATAGCTCGATAATGCGCGCTACGGTTAATGGCTGCCCTGCCGCCAAGATTGCACCTTCGACAATTTTACGCAGCTGCTGCGCATCTACTGCGAAATCTGCCGGTTGGTCTTGCGCTATTTCAACTGCTTCCCGGTCGGTGCTTTCAAGTACGGGAATATCAACCGAGGGCATATCAACCACGGGAATATCAGCCGAAGAAGCATCAGCCGAAGAATTAATTGTTTCTGTTTCGTCCATCATTGCATACGGGCTTTTACGTGAATGGGGCCAAAGGCCTCGTTTTGTATGATCTCAACCAAGGATTCCTTGATGAGCTCCATCACCGCGAGAAAGGTCACGACCACGCCCAACCGCCCTTCTTCTACAGTGAACAAGCTGACAAAAGGAACAAAATGATTGTGCGCCAGTTTATCCAGCACCATCGCCATGCGTTCCCGGGTAGACAGCTTTTCGCGCGAGACATGGTGGCTTTCAAACATATCAGCGCGGCGCAATACTTCTGCCAAAGCGAGCAGGATTTCCTGCAGTTCAACCTCAGGATCGGGCCGGGTTAGATTCCGATCCGGTGCCTGGGCGGACGCTTGGAAGATATCCCGGGTAATTCGCGGCAGCGTATCCAGATCCTCCGCCGCCTGCTTGAAGCGCTCGTATTCCTGGAGCCGGCGTATCAGAGAAGCGCGTGGATCGTCCTCTTCTTCCTGCTCTTCTGCAGAGCGCGGAAGCAGCATGCGCGATTTAATTTCTGCCAGCATGGCTGCCATTACCAGATATTCGGCGGCTAATTCAAACTGGTTGGCGTTCATCAATTCCACGTACGCCATATATTGGGCAGTAATCTCCGCTACGTTGATATCGAGAATATCAATGTTCTGGCGCCGGATCAGGTACAGCAGTAAGTCCAGTGGGCCCTCAAAGGCCTCGAGAAAAACCTCCAGTGCATCGGGCGGAATGTAAAGATCCTGCGGCAGCTGGGTGTAGGCTTGGCCGTGCACTATCGCAAAGGGCATTTCACTTTGTTGTGGCGCCTTTTGGCCCTGCTCCGAAGCGGCAGCAGCGTCAGCCGTCATAGGCTCGGCAATTTCCGCCCCAGCAGTAATATCGACCACATCAGCGCTTTGTTCTTTATCATCAATGGCAGTGGTAGTCACAAGGTATTCCGATGCTCAACGAGGCGAATGGCAATCAATTGACAAGGGCGGCATTATAACGATTAACGGCACGCGACGACAGCCGCGCACCGAAGATAAATTGTTATTGAATATCAATTAGTTAGACTCGAAATTTGAGAAATCACCCTTGCCTTGGCGCACCAGTTTAGGGGCTTCCTCGGTCAGATCAATCACCGTGGTGGGTTCGATCCCGCAATAACCCCCATCAATAATAAGCTCCACGTGGTGCTCCAGCGCATCCCGAATATCATAAGGGTCGCTAAGCGGATACTCATCACCCGGCAATAACAAGGTGCTGGTCATTAGCGGCTCACCCAATTCTTCCATCAGAGCCAGGGCGATAGGATTATCCGGGACTCGCAAACCAATGGTTTTGCGCTTGGGATGCATCAAGCGTCGCGGGACGTCGGCGGTGCCTTCCAGAATAAATGTGTAGGGACCGGGAGTGTGGTTTTTCAACAAGCGGAACACCTGATTATTTACCCGCGCAAAGGTCGCAAGTTCGGATAAGTCACGACACATCAGGGTGAAGTTATGGTGCTTGTCGAGCTGGCGCATCGCGCGGATTCGATCCAGCGCCATTTTGTCGCCGATGTGGCAGCCGAGGGCGTAAGCCGAGTCTGTCGGATAAATCACTAACCCGCCCCGGCGTATAATATCCGCGGCCTGCACAATTAACCGGGCTTGCGGGTTTTCCGGGTGTATTTGAAAAAACTGCGCCAAAAGCTAACTCCTTTCCGTCATCGGCCCACTGGCCGTTCGATCTAATACTGTAATTTAACATTGCTGGTCGGTGCGCCACTGTCTTTTGACGAACTCATATCGACAGTCTTTATAACCCACCGCGAGACGTCCCAGCCCTTATCTTTTTAGAGGAACGGATCAGGCGGCAAACCCAAGCCTCCGCCAGACGGGATGACAATGGGCCGGTAAGCTACCGAAATTACCCAGTTCCTGCCAGCGTTGATCCGGCGTATGAAAATCACTGCCACAGGACGCACTCAACTTTTTATCAGTCGCCAGTCGCGCCAGAGCTTCGGTATCAGCGTGGCTCTGCTGCCCACTGATGACCTCTAACGCATCGCCTCCGGCGGCGGCAAAATCAGTAATCAACGCGCGCATTTTGGTAGCCGTCAGTTGATATTTTAAGGGGTGAGCTAATACCGCCTGGCCGCCGGCCGCGTGTATCCAGCCAATAATTTGGTGGATATCCGGCCACTGATATTTTACGTCGGCTGGCTTGCCTGTTCCCAGAAATTTTTTAAACGCATCCTGAGGCTGCCTAACCGCACCTATCTCTACCAGATGCCGCGCAAAATGCGGGCGTCCCACCAACGCCTCGCCGGCGATCTGCTGTGCGCCCTCCAATGCGCCACGAAAGCCCAATTTTGCCAAGCGGTCAGCGATGGCTTGGGCGCGAGTGATGCGCGACTGGTGCTGTTCGATGATTGCACTGGCCAGCACATCACTTTCAGGTGCAATACCCAAGCCCACAATGTGAACACCGATTTTGCCCCACTGACTGGAAAACTCGATCCCGGGAATCAGCACCACGTCATTTTCGTCGGCCGCTTGCTGTGCGTCGCGCAAACCGGCTATTGTGTCGTGGTCTGTCAATGCTAACGCCGTCACGCCCTTGGACTTGGCTCTCGACATCAGCGCTGCAGGGCTTAAAATGCCGTCTGAATAATTACTGTGGCTGTGCAGATCAAAAATCACACGGTTATCCGTTATTTAAGGTGAAATTTAGCAGGGTAATAATTCCAGCTAACAATGAGAATTTGCTTGTATTATCGCACTGCTAACACCTATACCTGAAATCTTTCTATCCAGAAGCAAACACTATGTCAGATTCGCTTGAACAAAATCGGGAGCGAGTGGAGCCCTCTACTGCCGAATCAGCCGCCAAGCCCCAGAGGAAGGAAAGCTTTCTGGCCAACTTGTTACTGAACATCGTGATCCCTGCGGTGATCCTCTCCAAATTGAGCGGTGAGCAATACCTGGGCACCCAGTGGGCCGTTGTAGTAGCGCTCGCTTTTCCGTTGGCTTATGGCATCCATGATTTTATCCAGACCCGCAAAATCAACGTATTTTCGGCGCTGGGATTTATCAGCATTCTATTAACGGGCGGCATCAGCCTGCTTCAGCTTGATCCACAGTATATCGCCATCAAAGAAGCAGCTATTCCCGGCCTGATCGGCGTGGTTACCCTCTTCTCGATGAAAACCCGGTTCCCTATCGTTAAGACGATTTTGTACAACGAGAAAATCATGCAGGTGGACAAGATCACCGCAGCGTTAAAAGAACGCAATGCTGAAGCGCGCTTTGAAAAAGTACTACAGAATGCCACCTATTTAATTGCGGCTTCTTTTTTTCTGTCGTCAGTACTCAATTACATACTGGCGAAAATTTTAATGGTAAGCCCGCCGGGCACCGAAGCCTTTAATGCTGAGCTGGGCAAAATGACAGCGTTGAGTTATCCCGTCATCGCGCTGCCGGCCACGCTGGTATTATTCGCCGGGCTTTTCTATTTATTCCGCAACATTCGCTTGCTGACCGATCTCAGTTTTGAAGACGTCATCAACGACGGCAGCAATTAATACCCAGGTACCTATCCATGCTCTATGCCATTATCAGTGAAGATGTTCCCAACAGTCTTGACGCTCGCAAGCAAGCGCGCCCTGCTCACTTGGCCAGACTGCAAGCGCTTAAAGAAGCTGGCGCGTTGATTTTAGCCGGCCCTCATCCAGCGGTTGATAATGAAGATCCGGGCACGGCCGGTTTTTCGGGTAGCCTGATCGTGGCAGAATTCGCATCCCTTGCATCGGCACAAGCATGGGCCGAGGCTGATCCCTATGTCGCGGCAGGCGTTTATAGCCGAGTCACGGTCAAACCCTTTAAGAAAGTTCTTCCCTAACTCCCTTGCATCAGGACCTACTGTGAAAATCAATCTCGTGCGTTACTCAACCCTTCCGCTGGCCATTATTGTTGGATGCCTATCGCTGTTCGCCGCTCCCGTGTACGCCGAACCCAGGTATGTTTCCGATGTGATGCACATTCAATTGCGCCGTGGCCCCGGTAACCAGCAACCCGTGGTAGTCAGCGGGCTGGCGAGCGGTACCGCGCTAGAGTTTGTACGCGAAGAACTGGACGGCAACCGGATCAGCTGGTCACTGGTAAAAACCGCCGGTGGTGTGGAAGGTTGGGTGCGCAGCCAGTTTCTGGTCATGGAACCCACAGCTGCGGTGCAATTACCCGTGCTGCAACAAGAATATGAGCGCGTTGTTCAGGAGCTGCAGCAATTGCGGGAGAGTTCCGTAAGAGCGGTAGAGATTGAAACTGAAAATCAGCAACTCCATGAGAACTATCAACTCCTGCAAACCCGTGCCGACGTTTTGCAAGCCGAAAATGATTTTCTAAAAAACACGGATCGCTACAACCAATGGCTTTTCGGTGGAGGCCTGCTTCTGGGCGGTGTCTTATTGTCTTTCATTTTACAAGGTATCGGTAAACGCAAACGCCAATCAGATTGGCGTTAATAGATCGCAATAGGTGAGATATCACATGAACATCAAGTCTTTCTTAAACCAGGCAGCGCACTGGGTAAGCATTATTATTGCCCTGGTTATGGTGGGTACTTCGTCTGCTTACGCAGCCAATGAGCGGGTCGCCCTGAAAACCGATTTGGGTACGTTTGTTATTGAGCTGTACGCCAAAGAAGCCCCCATCACCGTGACCAACTTTCTTGAATATGTCGACAGCAAGTTTTATGACGGCACCATCTTTCATCGGGTGGTACCGGGCTTTGTGGTGCAAGGCGGCGGCATGACCTTTGACTTCGGCAGCAAAGAAACGCGCGATCCGATTAAAAATGAATCGGACAATGGCTTAAGTAACGACTACAAAACGGTTGCGATGGCGCGCACTCCGAACCCTGACAGTGCCACCTCGCAGTTCTATATCAACCTCAAAGCCAACACGGCGCTGGATGGCAGTAAAGACAAACCCGGCTATACCGTTTTTGGAAAAGTCGTAGAGGGAATGGACGTTATTGAGAGCATTGTCAAAGAGCCCCGTGGTATGCACCGGGCGTTTCCCGATGCGCCTGATTACGCCGTGAGAATTTTGCGTGCCTTTCGCGTAGATGCCAACTTTAAACCTGACAACCCGGCGCAAACAGGATTAAAAAACCCCCTCCAAAACTCGAACGTCAGTAATGCGCTGGTGAAGCCATGAAGCCTACAGCTCTCAGCGTAAATCTGAATAAAATTGCGCTGTTGCGCAACTCCCGCCCGGGTAATTATCCCGACGTCGCCCTTCACGGAGAAATGTGTTTGGACGCAGGCGCCGACGGTTTGACTCTGCACCCGCGCCCGGATCAGCGCCATGTACGGCCGGACGATGTTTATGCTATCGCTGAGTTAGTGCGCGATCGCAAAGGTATTGAACTCAATATTGAGGGTAATCCTTTTGCGGAAATAAGCGGAAGCTTTCCCGGCTTTATGAAATTGGTCCACGATACTCTGCCCGACCAATGCACCTTGGTGCCCGACGCTAATGATCAGCTCACGTCGGATCACGGATTCAATCTTAAAGTGACCGGAAAAAAACTACGCCCCATCATCGAACAGCTGCAGGACATCGGTGTGCGCGTCAGTCTTTTTATGGACCCGGATGTAGAACAAGTACAGCTCGCAAAAGAACTGGGCGCCGACCGCATCGAGCTTTATACCGGCCCTTACGCGCTTGCTTATAAGGATCAGGATGACATCTTTAGCCAACTGTTTGCGCATTATATGGCAGCCGCCGAGTGTGCCCACGCGATTAATCTGGGGTTAAACGCCGGTCACGATTTGAATTTGGATAACTTGGGTTATTTTCGCCAGGTACCTGAACTGCTTGAAGTATCCATCGGCCATGCGCTAACAGTCGATGCATTACAAATGGGATTGGCCAACGCCGTACGCGCTTATAAAGCGCTGTGCAACCAAGCACCCACCGAGTTATAAACCAGTCGACACGGTTGTCGCTCACTGCTTTTTATTTGCCGATATGCTCGGCCCTTATCATTTGATGCTTATGTCCGAAAAATTCAGCGATAGCGACGATTACCTCGCCAAGAAACGTTTTTTTAATAATATTTTGACCGTTTATGGGCGCAAGCCGGTGCTCGAGGCGCTGCAACATCCAGACACCGGCATTTATCGTTTGCATCTCGCTAAAAGTAACAAACCCGCCCCTATCCTCGATGACATCAACACCCTTGCGCGCAAGAAAAATGCTGAAATTGTCTATCACGATCGCCTCGGGTTATCGCGTATATCCCGCAATGCCAAACAAGACCAAGGGGTTGCTGCGGATTTGATTTGCAAGGGCTATCAAAGCTGCGATGACTTTCTAAAAACAACCACACGACCATTTACCTTGCTGGCGCTTGACGGCATTACCAATCCGCAAAATCTCGGCATGATTATCCGCTCTGCCTGCGCAGGAAATATCGACGGGATTATTTTACCAACTCAGGGTGGCGCCCAGATTGATCCTTTAGTAATTAAAGCCAGCGCCGGTACTGTCTTTCGTGCGCCCATTTTACGCTGTGACAAACTGATAGATGCGCTCACCCAATTCAAACAACAAGATATCCTGATTTGCGGCTTGTCATCTCACGCAGATAAAACGCTTAAGGAATTCAATACCGAAGGCTCTCCCTGTGTTTACGTGCTAGGTAACGAAACCGATGGTGTTTCGGCAGCTGTAGCAAAACTCTGCAATACACGCGTACGTATTCCGATGAATAACGGCGTGGAGTCATTGAATGTGGCCGTGACGGCGGCGTTGATTGCTTTTAAATCCCAGAGCTAGGGTGAAAAGCGTCTGACAGCACGCGCCAGATCTCCAACCACCTGTTCATTGCCTGCGTAATTACTCGCTTCGTATAACGTCGTAATTGCCTGTACCTCAGCTTTTAAATCCGGACGCGCGATGCTAACGCGCTGGGCATACTGGTGTGGTGTTTCACCTGACGCGCGGGCGAGTGAAACCCGCGCGAGTTTTTGCGCATAGCGCAGATAGTAGCGATCAGCAGGGAATCTGAACATTCGCCGCCCACGGTATAATAGCCACAGCCACCCTACTGCGATGAAACCCACCGCGAATGACAGCCACCCAATCAACTTGCGTGAGTTAAAATCGTCAAACCAACTCCCTAAAAGTTGTTGCTGACGTGTACTGTTATAACTCAGAACCCAACGGGTCCAGTTATAATCTACCGCGTCCCAGTACATCGCCAACTGATTAACCAGGTTCGAGCGACGCGCCAATGCATTGCCGAGCAAGCGGCTATCCGCATCATTCAAAGAATAATCAATGCCGCGCTCAATCCGCTCCGGAGCGACCGCCGCAGTTGGATCAATGTGAACCCAACCCTGCCCTGCAAGCCACACCTCCGCCCAGGCATGCGCATCACGCTGGCGTACCAGCCAATAATTTTCGCTAGGGTTAAAGTTGCCTCCCTGATAGCCCACGACCACACGTGCAGGAATACCCGCAGCGCGCATCAACACTACAAAACTACTGGAGAAATGTTCACAGAATCCACGGCGCGTTGTCAGTAAAAACTCGTCAACGGAATGCTCGCCCAGTAAATCGGGCTGTAAGGTGTAGGTAAAATGCTCACGATAGTATTGCAATACTTTATCGATATAAGCCTCAGGGCTTCCGGCTTCAGCCAACCAACGCTGCGCCAGCTGCAGGGTTTGGGGATTGCGCTGAAGCGGCAAACCAAGCTCTTGTTCACGCTGCCAGTCCGCCAGCCCGTCGACTTGATAGCGATAAGCCGTTGCTGACGAAACGTTGTATTGCATGCGCTGTGTGATAGGTAAGCGATGCTGCAACCGTAACTCATAACCCAAGCCTAATTCGCCGTCCCATTGAAGCGGTGCCGCCAAGGCATACACCCACGGACGATGGCTCGGCTCAATAATAACCTCGTAACGAAAGTTTCCTCCTATAACATCAATGTTCTGGAGAATCTCGCTGGCGCTGATGGATGTCCAGCGCAGATTGGTGGATAACATTTGTGAGTGCGATTGATGCCAGGTGCGTCCATCAAAACGCGACAACACCAGCCCGCGCCAATAAAGTTGCGGCGGAGTGGGATTCCCTTCTAAAAAAGTCACGCGAAATGCCGGCTCATTAGAAGACATCAGTTGATTAAAATCCCCCGGCGACATGGTATCGCTCATGCCGGTTTTAGCCGTTGCAGCAGGGTTTGGCACCGCCCAGAGCGGACCGAGGCGCGGTGTGAGGACAAAGAGCAGCAATAATAAGGGGGTAGCGCGCAGCAAAATGCCCATACTCATCGATAGGCTGCGCCTGATATTTTGTTGCACCAGAGATTGGTTGACCGCCAGCAACGCTGTGGTCAGCAGCACCACGCACACGAAGCCATAGAGTGCGGCAAACACATTGGAGAAAAATAAAAATTGTGTCGCAATAACAAAATAACCGAGATAACACAGTGCCAGAAAATCCCGGCGCCTTTTCATTTCGAGCAGTTTGAGGATAAAGCCAATCAGCAAGAGTACGACCATGGCCTGCATGTTGAATTTGCCACGCAGGGTCAATAACAAGCCGCCACAGCAAACAACGATAAGGGTCAGTTTGAGCAGCCGCCCCGGAAAGGACCAGGCGCCCCTGAATACCTGTACCCGCCACATCACGACCATGGCCCACACGGCCCACAACCACAGCGGTGCGTGCTCCAAATGGGGAGCCAGAATCGCTGCTTGGGCAACCAGAATCCAGGTTAATCCGGCCCGCGATATCTGCTCAAAATCATTCATGATCCATACCTCGCGCAGCGCCCAGGCGATCATCATAGAGTGCCAGTGCTTTTAACAGCTGCTCCTGATGGTGCTTGCCCGTGCCCAACTCCAGGGTCTGGCTGGGCAAGCGCAGGCCATACAGGTCGGTCGTTTTGCCCAGCTGTAACACCCAAAAACACAACCGCGAGAGCCTCGCTTCAGTATCCAGGCCCGCCAGCAGATGCCAATCCAACCAGACGTCCTGGCTTTGGTAACCTACGTATTCTTTTAGATGCAACCCTGCACCGCGAGCGTATTGTTTCCACGCCACTTGAGAGAGATTGGCGCCCGGGCGATAGGGTGTGAGGCCGTCAAAGTCTTCTACGTTTTCACGACTGATCAACTCGCCGTAATTTTCATTCGCCTGAGCCAGGGGCGGCAAATCAGAAGCGATTGGCGCCGGGTAGATGATGGCGCCGGTTTCGAGTTCAATCCACGACCAGGCGCGCATCAGCCCAAAGGGAAAGGTTGTTTCTATCAACAATCGCCCCGGCTCCAGCCAGCCACGTCGATGGGCCAGCACCGTCAGGGAGAGTTGTTGCTCCCGCTCGGTAACCAGATCCAGTACTACCGGAAGCTCCTCGCCCACCGATATGTGAATATTTTCGTAGGTTTGTCGGTTCTTACCTGGGTGAGCCGCGTTCACGCGCAGTGAGAACTGAGCATGCGTACCAACAAAGCCGGAACCCGTCCCCACGGGCTGAAACATCAGGCCCGATAAATTTTTGTAGGTATAGAGCGTGGAAACAATCAACGTACTCAACAGCAAAAACGCGGTCGCCAGAATCAGGTTATTCTCGTAATTTGTGCCCAAGAGCCACATAGCGACCAGCAGCGCCAAAAAAAATAAACCATAGCGGGTAGGCAAGACATAAATAGACCGGTGCCGCAACACCACCGTGCGCGCCTTAGGAGCACGCCGTGCGATCCAGCGATCAAACCCTTCTTTAAACCACGATGCTTGTTTCGCGCCCATTGCGTTACCTGCGGTCAGTTATTGCCATTAAAAATAATATCAGAACAAAGATATCAGGCCGGGGTTTTAAAAAGCCCGTTCGTACACAAAAATACACACGGGTTGCTTCGATAAAACATATAATCCCCACCCACATGTTGAACAGCGAGCCCAGTGCAACGCACTGCAGCGCAGAATATTTGTTTATACCGACAAGTATTTCGTTTTACCAAGTTTATGGATTATTTTTCACCTATCATGAATATGCTTAATGCTCAGGGCAATGCTTGGAAGCCGCTCGGCGGCTATATGCGTTCGATGTGTCAGCGTCCGCTATGGCGCTTGTTCCCCTTCATATTGATTATTGGGGCGCTTTTTTCTGCATTAATCCCACCCTTTCAGTCCCCCGATGAGCAGGACCATATAAAGAGAGCCTATCTGCTCTCACAAGGCCGGATCGCAATGGTCAGCCCGCCCGGAGAATCGACTGGCGGCTTCATTGATACCGGCTTGATCAGCTATATCGATCAATTTCAACATCTCTGGAAAAACTCCAATGAACGGCTCACCCTGGATGACCGAAATCGGGCAGCTGCCATTACCTGGACGGGAATCGAGAAATTCGGCTCAAGCCCCGGGGTTAATTATTACTTTCCGGCGATTTATACACCCCAGGCCGCTGGCCTGGGAATTGGAAAATGGCTGGGAATGAGTGTCGCACACTCCTATTTTCTAGCACGATTTTTTGCCTTCGCTTTTTCTGTTTTTGTTCTCTTTTCCGCGTTTACCATTTACCGCCCTGGCCCAATCCTGATTGGTCTTTTATTTACACCCTTGATGGTCTTCCAGTTTTGCTCAGCCAGCCAAGACGGAGTTTCCAGTGCCCTGGTCGTCTTAGCAGGTGCACTTTTTATGCGGCTAATGACCGCTCGGGAAAGCCCCAATACCCTCTTTTATGTTCTGGCATGTACGATCCTGATTTTAGTCACCAGCCGCGTTAATTTATTTCCTCTGATCGGCCTCTTGTTTATTGTGTCCTTTGTTAGCAAAACACGTATCCACTACACTGTATCTGCCCTTATCACGGTCTTCTCTTTGGCCTGGATACTTTATGCCCTCAACACTACCGTAGATAATCGCGTCTCCCTGGGAGGATCAGTAAGCGAAATTGTGCTCTACTATGCACTCAATCCTTTTGATTTAGTCGGTGTCTTGATTGAAACGTTTACGACATCGAGGATTACCACCTTCTATCATGAGACTTTTTTTGGTCTGCTAGGCTGGCTGGATACTTATATTGGCGACGAGAGTATTCAGCTACTCACAGGCTGCTTTGTTCTTCTTTTATTGCTTTCAGTTTCAGCCAAACAAATAAAAGAACAAATTTTACCTCGTGCCAGCCTTATCGTTATCTCAATCAGCAGTTTATTCCTTGTATTTTTTCTGCTGCTGGTGACCTGGAACCCTCACCCCGCTGCCTTCGTCGACGGCGTTCAAGGACGCTATTTTTGGGCGCCGGTTATTTTGTTTATCTACGGTATCAGTGCTAACTGGGATGACCTCGGTCGCCTACGCAAAGCGATCACTTTTTTAACGCTGCTCATCATTACCGTAGTCACGTTTATCACCACACCTAATGTACTCATTGATCGGTACTATCTGAACAACCAGCCCACCGAACCGCGTAATCCGATCAAAGAGCAACATCTGTTTACCGAGGTAGAAGCGCAGATTACATCGGCACCGACTCTGATTGGCGTAGAAAAAGGTGGGTATATCGATGAAATCAACCACCTCGATAACGCGATTAGCATAAAAGGCTGGGGATTGTTTACGGACGAGGAAAAATCTTTTTTAAGCAATTTACCCGATACCCTCCCCGTAAAATACCTGACCCTTGTGCGTCATGATGTGGCTAATTCGATTGGTGACCCCCGGTTTATCTACTCCGGATTTATTCTTACTATCCCTTTAACTCACGCTGATCTTGTGGAGTCTTTAGCCGATCTTTGTTTATATTCAGCGGACTCAGATCTTGGTATAAATCAAATTCAGTCGAATATTCCTGACCTATTCGAGTGCAAGCCGGTTGAATAGCAAAATGATATCTAACCAGAGTGGTTTTAAGCAGATGAGTGATCAACAGAGCCAACATATTTTGCCCGAGCTTGCTGTTGTTATTCCTTGTTATAAAGTCACCAAGCATGTCCTGGGCGTCATTCAGGCCATACCGCCTATCGTGAGCAAGATTTACGCTGTTGATGATTGTTGTCCCGATGGCTCAGGCAAACTTATCCAGGAACAATGTACGGATGCGCGGGTAAGCGTATTATTTAATCCCGTTAACAAAGGCGTGGGCGGAGCGGTAATGGCAGGCTATCAGGAGGCCATCAAAGACGGCATAAAAATCGTTGTCAAAATTGATGGCGACGGCCAGATGAACCCTGCACTGATTGTTGATTTTATTGATCCCATTATTTTCGGAGAAGCGGATTACACCAAAGGCAATCGGTTTTACGACCTGGAAGAAATTCACCAGATGCCCAAAATCCGCTTATTCGGCAACGCTGTTCTCTCTTTGATGAACAAGATTTCATCCGGTTACTGGGATCTCTTTGATCCCACCAACGGCTATACCGCTATTCATGTTGACGCACTTAAAAAGCTGCCCTTGGCCAAAATTAGCGAGCGCTATTTTTTTGAGTCCGACATGCTGTTTAGACTGAATACGATCCGCGCCAAAGTTGTGGATATTCCCATGAGTGCGCATTATGCAGATGAAGAAAGCCAACTGAGGATCAGCCAGGTTATCAGTGATTTTCTCTGGAAGAACATCAAGAACACAATCAAACGTATCTTCTATAATTATTTTCTCCGAGACATGTCGATTGCCTCGATAGAGCTGGTGGTGGGGTGTCTGCTCTTAATGTTTGGGATCTGCTATGGCGGGATTCATTGGTTGGAATCTGCTGCGCGTAACATCGCGACCCCCGCCGGTACCGTAATGCTGGCCGTTGTACCCCTGATCATCGGTGTACAACTGATTTTATCTTTTCTGGCATACGATATTGAGAGCGTGCCTCGGCGGCCCATCCATAATCGAAGACGATCCCTGAGCTAAAATTGCTCTGATAACAAAAAGCGCCTGCGGGACAGCCCTATTCCGAAAAATCAAAATCGCTTCAGTTTCTCTTTCGGAAAACCAACAGTTTTTGGATGAAAAAACTGAGCGCGGCCAAGAAAAGTTCTACCACAACTTTGGCAAAGACAACCAAAATATAATATTCAGGTAATACCCGCAAAAACTGATTAATTAAAAAGCTGCTCAGGAAGGTCATTAACACCAAAAGTAGAACAAATTTTACCAGCGCCTGCACAATTGATAATGAATTGGCGGTACGTAAAAAGCCAAAGACGTAAAAGCCATTAAGGAAGAAGCCTGCACAGGCAGCGGCACAACGGGAGATAATGTTCGCATTCACTGGCGAAACATTAAAAAACACTAAAACTGCAAACAAAAGAATGTCCAATACATACTGAAATGCGCCGGACAGGAGAAAAAGCCCATAATCTGCGTTAATTTTTCCTGCCAGTTTTCTTATTCCTGACATCACTTATCTTCCTCTCCACCCGTAACAATTCCACAAGCAACAACTCCACAAGCAACAGTGCTAGCAACACACTACGGCGATGGCTCTGACTGCCCAGCCCTGAAATAAATGGCCAATAACACCAGCGGCAGATAAGCGAGAAGAATACCCGTGAGTGGCGAAAGAGTGCCAAGCGCAACAATGAGGGCGATGGGCAATAGCCACACGACATTAATCAAAGCACAGCCCAAGGTTACCGGCACATGGCTATTGAAGCGCCTTGCCGCCTGCTGATACGCATGACTGCAATGTGCCTCGTAAAATTTCTCTTTTCTCAATACGCGAGTCATCAGCGTGTAGCTGGCATCTACGATAAACACGCCCAATAGAATCAACCAGCTCCAAAACAATTCAGGTTTTAACAAACCTGCGTGTAGCGATAAAATACCGAGTATCAATCCAAGAGTACCGCTACCCACATCGCCCATAAAAATTCTGGCACGAGGAAAATTCCACCCTAAAAAACCCAGGGTGGGTGCGACAAGCGCTAACGCAATAACACTGCTCTTATCTGCTGTGCCGATAACACTGGCGATCAGCGTAAAAGCAATGCCCCCTGTAATCGCTTGAACACTGGCAACGCCATTAATACCATCCATAAAATTGTATAAATTCAACATCCATACAAGATAGATAAGCGTAACAATGGCTAGACCCACCTGCACGATGGCAGGCAAACCCTTGTATCCGTCAACAATACCCAACCAGTACATTGCCCAAACAGCAGCCAGAAAATGTACTGCAAGACGGATTTTTATTGATACCTGATGACGATCATCCCACCAGCCTATCGTGGCCACTAAAGCACCCGCACCAGCGAACGCGAGCATGTCGCGCACTGAAATATAATCAGTAACAGTTAACACCACGATGAGGACGATAAACGTACTCACTATGGCCAAACCGCCCCCTCGGGGCGTAGGCAGCGTATGTGAGCTGCGTTCGTTAGGATGATCGAGTAGTTGATGGTTCAGTGCATAACGCACCAGATAACGGGTTGAGAGATAAGTGCCAAAAAAACCCAGCGCCCACAACAACCCCAGTGACGGCAACAAAAAAAGATTACTCACCCGTGACGCCCTTGATTGGTTTAACACTGTTCCACATCTTGCAGCTCGGGCAAAGCCAGTGCAGTTTGTTACCCGTAAAGCCACAGCGGTTGCAAATATAATTGGGCTTCTCGGCTGACACCTTATCGATTAAGTGCTTCAACAACTCAAGATTGTCCTTCGCTTTGCCGTCAGAATGCACGAGATATAAATCGACCAGACGGCCCAGAGTTTTTATTGACGGCTTATGCCGTAACTCGCCGGCAATAAAATCAGCTGCTGCCTGCTCGTCTTGACCGCTACTGATCAGTTCGGCAACTTTGAGAATCACGCTGGTGCTGGGATGCCGCGTTAACAAGTTAAACAGATAATGGCGCAGCCCTTCTTTATCACCCAATGCATAAAAGCAATCTCTAACCAGATTGAGTGATTGATTAATCAGATCGGGATCCTGGTGAGGAATTTTCTTAAGGAGGTCCAGCGCTTCACGATAAGCGCCCGCATCAAATTCCAACTGTGCCCAGACCAGACTTGCCCGTACTGAGTGTTGATGATAATGAAAGGCATCGCGTAAATAACCCCGGGCAAGGTCTTCTCGTTTTTCTGCTATAGCTTGTAATGCCATTTCACAGCAGTAATGCGATTTCATGACCGCCAGTTCATTCGCGCCTATTTTATTAGGTAAGTGAGAAAGCTTGTTGGCTGCCTGCAGCGCTTTGCTCCATTCCCGCTCATCTTGATAAATAACAACCAGCTGCTGTAGCGCATCAGTGGTAAATGTTGAGCCCAACCTAACCAATTCATCGAGCAAGTTTTCGGCCCGGTCGAGCAAGCCCGCATGAACAAAGTCGCTCGCTAACTCCAGTTGTGCCTGGTGTAACTGCAGGGTGTTCAGTTTCCCACTGTGCAACAGGTTTTCATGAATCTTAATTGCTTTGGTGACCTCGCCTTTACGCCGCAAAAAGCTGCCCAACGCGAGATGAATCTCCAGCGTTTCCTCATTAACCTCAAGTGACTCAATAAAAGCATCCACCGAGCTATCGGTTTGCTCATTTAGTAGGTAGCGCAAACCTTGATAATAGCTTTCCGGGAGTAATCCACGGCCAACAATGGGAGAGCGTCGGGAGTAATTATACGTGCCCAGGCCATAACCGATGGCGACCGCCATCAGCATAAACCCAAAGATTATCCAGTCAGACATAACTCTCCTCATTCCCAGCAGGCCTAGCCTCCTGGCTCACCTCATCGCTTCTACCAAGACCAGCATAGGAGCAAGCAAAAAAAAGCGGCATACCCGAAGAATATGCCGCTTTTTTAAAAATCAGTCTATTGGTTTGCTTATGTTATTTCTGCAAACTTTCATTCACACGATCACGCATCTCTTTTCCAGGCTTAAAGTGAGGAACATACTTGCCTTCAAGCGCTACGCTTTCACCCGTCTTGGGGTTACGGCCAATACGAGGCGCACGATAGTGCAACGAAAAGCTGCCAAAACCTCTGATCTCGATGCGATTACCCGACGCCAAAATTTCTGACATGTAATCCAATAACAATTTCACTGCCAGTTCGACATCACGTAACGGCAGTTGATTCTGCTTTTCGGTTATATATTCAATCAATTCCGATTTTGTCATGACCTTGGCTTACTCTTAGGGTTATATCAGGACAAGAAGTGGTATCAGACAAGACGCAATATTATATAGCTCAAAAAACTTACGAATTCTATTTAGCGGGCAAAAATAGCTAAAAAATGACCAGATATGAAAACAACAATGGCTACCCGGGGATAGCCATTGTTGCTCCAAAGATTACTCTTTGTTCTGCATTTGCGCTTTGATCAAATCACCCAACGTGGTCGGAGCGGCTTGCTCAGCTTGCTTATTGCTGTGCTCCTTGATGGCTGATTTTTCTTCTTCAACGTCTTTAGATTTAACAGAGAGGCTGATGCTACGGTTCTTGCGATCAACTGCAATAATTTTAGCTTCAACTTCGTCGCCAACATTCAACACGTTGCGCGCATCTTCAACTTTCTCACGGCTCAGCTCAGACGCTTTTAAGGTAGCTTCTACGTCATCGGCCAAGGTGATAATCGCGGCTTTGGCTTCAACTTCTTTTACGATACCTTTAACAACGGCACCTTTGTCATTCTCAGCAACATACTCAGAGAATGGGTCGGCTTCCAGTTGTTTGATACCCAGAGAAATACGCTCACGCTCTGGATCGATAGCCAGTACAACAGTTTCCAGCTCGTCACCTTTCTTGTACTTGCGTACCGCTTCTTCGCCCGCTTCGTGCCAGGAAATATCTGACAGGTGAACCAGACCGTCGATGCCGCCATCAAGACCGATAAAGATACCGAAGTCAGTGATGGACTTGATCTTGCCGCTGATCTTGTCGCCTTTGGCGCAAGTGCGAGCAAATGCATCCCATGGGTTTTCTTGACACTGCTTCAGGCCCAGGGAAATACGACGACGTTCTTCGTCGATATCCAGAACCATCACTTCGATCTCGTCACCCAGCTGTACAACTTTGGACGGATGAATATTTTTGTTGGTCCAATCCATTTCGGAAACGTGGATCAAACCTTCAACGCCTTCTTCCAGCTCAGCGAAGCAGCCGTAGTCGGTCAAGTTGGTCACTTTAGCTTTAACGCGTGCACCTTCTGGGTAGCGTTTGGTGATTTGGATCCATGGATCTTCACCCAGTTGCTTCAAGCCAAGAGAAACGCGGTTACGCTCGCGGTCAAACTTCAAAATCTTAACGTCGATTTCGTCGCCAACGTTAACGATCTCACCTGGGTGCTTGATACGCTTCCAGGCCATATCGGTAATGTGCAACAGACCATCAACACCGCCCAGATCTACGAACGCACCGTAGTCGGTCAGGTTCTTAACGATACCTTTAACTGCCTGGCCTTCTTGCAGGCTGGCTAACAGTTCGTCACGTTCAGCAGAGTTGGCTTGCTCGAGGACGGCGCGACGAGAAACAACAACGTTGTTGCGCTTCTGGTCCAGCTTGATAACTTTAAACTCCAGCTCTTTACCTTCGAGGTGAGTCGTTTCGCGCACTGGGCGAACGTCAACCAAAGAACCGGGAAGGAACGCACGGATGCTGGCAACATCAACGGTGAAACCACCTTTAACCTTACCGTTAATAACGCCCTTGATAACTTCGTCAGCCGTATGAGCAGCTTCGAGGATTTTCCACGCTTCAGCGCGCTTGGCTTTTTCACGTGACAGCTTGGTTTCACCGAAACCGTCTTCAACGCTTTCCAGAGCTACCTGAACTTCGTCACCGATTTGCAGATCCAGCTCGCCCATTTCGTTGCGGAACTGCTCGGCAGGGATGATACCTTCTGATTTAAGGCCGGCGTGAACAGTCACCCAATCCTTATCGATATCAATAACTACGCCGGTAACGATGGTGCCTGGCACCATATCAACGGTCTTTAAACTTTCTTCAAATAATTCAGCAAAACTTTCGCTCATGCTCATTAAGGGCTACCTATAAATTGACCCAGAGTCCGCTATTTAACACTGTAAAATGGCTAAACTCTGCGATTACCGTACTGCCAAAGATACGGGCCGATGGATGAACAGCAAAAGCTACCTAAGGTTGGCGCCAGCAGCTTTTGCCAATGCTAGTAAATGGTTAATGGTTTGACGATCGACGCATGTCCCAGCAAGCGGGCGAAGGCTAGCAGAATCCCCCTTATATATCAACTGGTTATTGCTAGCCTGGCGCAGGTTTTAGAGGGCGGGGTGAAGCGGATTTCAGAGGTAGCTGAACAAGGACATCTGGCTCACTTTCACGAAGCTTTGCTGCACGGCCGTGAGCACCAGAGATTCCATCTTTAAGCGGGTGGAGGCTTCCGCCAAATCCAGGTCTTCCAGTTGCGAAAGCACCCTTTTACTGAACAGCTCAGTATCCAGATTCAGGTCTTTGGCACTTTCCAGTGTATTCAATCGAGCGCCCACCTCGCCCTGTACAGAAGAAATCTGGGTTACGGCGTTTTCCAGGGTGGTCAAGGTCTGTGCCACGATCTTGGCCACTTCCGCTTTACTTTCCGGATTATCTTTGACGTTGCGCATGGCATCGCTGAAACGCGACAGAGTTGTTAGCAGCCCTTGCTTATTGGTGGACTCTACAAAAAAGCTGTCGCCGGGCACCGGGGTTGGAACACCGTTGACCATCACGGTCGTGGGCGGATTGGGGACGCCGTCAATGTGAAAGCGGATGCCTTTTACCTCGATCGCCTGGCCGGGTACGTGCGGCTGATCTGCCACGACCACTTTGCCACTATGCCGCTCTGTAATCGTGTAATTGGCATCCGGATTAGGGGTATTAAACGTGATTACCAGATCTTCCGGAAAAAGCTTGTCGAATTCTTCCTGATCAATCACCTGCCCTGCACTGATTGAAGCTGCGGGCAAGGCGCGGTTGGCCGGATTGGGCGCCGAGGTAAAGGTATTGTGGCTACTGGGAATGTCCATAAACAGACGCTGACCCGAATCCGTCACCGCAACCGTCACGGTAGCCGACGCCTGCAGGCGCAATTGCCCCTGATCGCCATGATAGCTGTAGTTGCCGCCACCATCCTCCGAGAATGGGACGCTGCCCCCCTGATAGCCACCAAAAATATATTGGCCTGACGCATTGCGCGTATTTTGTAGGTTCAGCAACTCCTGGATTCGACTATCGACTTCGGCCGCGAACGCCTGGTAATCGGCGCTGGTTACGACGGCGGTATTACCTGCCGACACCGCAATTTCTTGCATGCGCTGAACCAAAGCCACGACGGATTTAAGCGTCGCCTCTTCCAGATGCAGACTATTCTCCGCCAGATTGATGTTCTTGCCGTATTGTTCGATACGCGCAAGCTCCTGCTTGAGCTGCAGGATCGTGGTTGCCGCTACCGGATCATCAGCGGGCGAAAGGATCCGCTTGTTCGCAGCAATCTGCTCTTCGGTTCTGACTACCGCACCCTGTGCCTGCTTCATGCCGATGTTGGCAATGTTATAAATCTGCGACGTAGAGACACGCATAATATTTACCTGAGAGTTCTGAACATGAATAAATACACTTAGATTGCCGCCAATAAACTATCAAACAAATCACGCGCCACGGAGATGACCCGTGCATTGGCGTTATACATCTGCTCATACTTAATTAAATTTGCCGCTTCTTCATCGAGGTTAACCCCGGAGATACTGTCGCGCATGGTTTGCGTTTGCTCCAACAGACTTCTGCTGGCCGTTGTATTGATCGATGAAAGATTACTTTTGGTTCCCACCACCTCGACCAGCCGACCATAAGCCTCGCCAAAACTGAGACTGCCCTCACCCACCGTCGCCAGCGTTTCGAGCGCGACAAAACGCAAAGCGTTGCGGTTATCGTTGGTGGCATCGGCGTTAAAGTCGATAGTGAAAGTGTCGCCGGCCTGCGGCTGTCCCTTAATCGTCACTTGATAACCCAGGAAAGACGCCTGCGCAAAACTGTCCGCAGTGCTGTCACCAAATAGCTGGCTGGTGGCGGGCGCCGTGCGCATGCTGATGCCGTCACTCATGACCAGATCAATTCGTCCACCGACTTTTATCGCGCTTTGATTAACATCAGTACCATCCAGAGTAACCGCGGGATTACCATCGCCGGCATCGACGCTGGCCGCACCATCGCCGATCAGACGAATATCCAGATCAACGCCCGAAGAAGCGACTAAACGCAATTCCGCTGCACCCGTGAGCGGATTCGCTCCGCTCACCGCACGTACACCGAGCGCATTCAATTGCGGATTACTGTTTATCTGTTCTGCCAAATAATCATTAAACGCTTCCTGATTACTCCCGGTCGGCCCGGGATCAGGTACTGCAGCCGCAATTGCCCCATTTTCGTATTGCAGCAGCGGTTCGCCATTGATGGTCAGTTGAAACGGTGCGGTAAAGTTTGTCGCCGTAAATCCACCGATATTGGCCGAGGTAAACGCATTCGCAGAAACCCCCGGCAGGGCATTTAACGCTGCGGCAGTTTGTGCCGCCGATGCGTTGGCAACCGTGGTCACGGTACGCGTTGAATTGAGGCCCGTCGCAGCGTCATGAAACGTGAAGGTGTATTGCTCAACGGGATACCCATTAACGTGCGCGGTTGAAGCGGGATCTACCGGTTGGCGATTACCCAGTCCCAAGCGCGCCCCATTACCCGTAATGCGAGTTTCGCCGGGGTCATTTGAGAACATCAGATTGTCCCTGCCGGGAACAAAGGTTTGCTCACGCACTGGCGGGTTCAAATGAATCGGGTTGGCCGGATCGGTATTGTCTAAAACATCATAGGTGGTCGATGAAGTAAAACGGATGACGACCGGTGGTGACAACTGGCCGGCTGCATGAAACGCCGGTAGCAGATTACCGCTGGCATCAACGGTACTTAACATCGTACCTGCACTGATCAAACCATTACCGGCATTGCTTCCCTTTGCCGTAGTACGGATGGGTAATGCGAACGCCAGATCTTCTGGGCGACTGATTTCAGCGCGAATATGACTGGACGCCTTGCGCGTTGGCTGCACTACAAAACTGTCACCGCCCTGAAAGCTGCCGCTGTGTAGATTCAGCGTAACGCCATCAAATGAAATGTCGGTCGGATAAGCGCCGCTGAGCAACCCCTGGCTCACGATTTTGTTATCGCCCAAACGCGTTACGACAAAGTTACTGGTGTTAGGCATGACTTCAAAACGATAATCGCTGGCCGT
>CAYTQQ010000003.1:40125-50561 GCA_964440135.1 uncultured Cellvibrionaceae bacterium
CCACCGCTGATCTGTTTCGTTACGTTGGCACTGTGAATACCATTTTCTAAAAAAATCTGGCCACCATCGCGCACCGAAAATTTGCTGATGGTCTGACCTACCACCAACGGCTGGCCACTGCCGATAAATACGTCCACATCGGTCGTGCCACGACGCACTACCTGGATCGAGGTAAGTTCGGCAAGTTTGCGTAAAGCTTCGTCGCGCTGGTCGAGAAGATCATTGGGCATATTGCCGGCACCCGAAGCTGCTTGCTCACCAATCGCCTGATTAAGTCCCGCAACGGATTTGGCCAACGAGCTGATCTGCCCGGTAACTGCCGAGATTTCCTGATTAACACTGGCCTCAAGGGTGGACAATCGGTCGTATAAATTATTGAGCCGCAGGGTCAGACTTTCTGCCTGCGTCACGATCAATTGCCGCGCAGGTGTAGACGACGGATCATCTGCGCCATTTTGAAAAGCCGCAAAAAAACTTTGCAATCCACCGGTAAGACCAGTAGACACATCCGCAAACAATCGATCGACTTTACTGATACTGGTGTTGTATTTATCGAGCTGATGGAACGTAGAGGTATCGAGACGAAGTTGCGCAACGACGAACTCGTCTACGATTCGCTCAATCGAGCGTGTGCTTACGCCATTACCAATAAAACCCGCATCGCCAATGCGCTGTTCGGGTCGAGTTACATAGTTAACTTCCTGCCGACTGTAACCCGCCGTATTGGCATTGGAAATATTATGCCCGGCTGTGCGCAGTGCATTCTGACTGGCCTGCAAACCTGAAATCGCCGTAGAAAGAATTCCGGACATAATCTGACTCCGTTAGTACGCGTCGCGCTCAGCAGCGAGCGCGGCGAGTGTAGGGGCTGCTGCACGCAGGGTGTCGCTGGCCACTATGGCTTTAATTTTTTGTGCATAGGCAGGATCAGTGGCATAGCCCGCTTGCTGTAATGCGTCCGCATAAGCGTGTGGATCGCGACCCACCGCGAGGGCCTGCTGATAGCGCGGATTGCTCTGCATAAAGTTCACGTAATCGGCGAAGCTTTCGGCATAGTTGTTGTAACGACGAAATTCTGCGCTCTCCTGATAAGCCACACCCTGGGAGTACTCAAGGGTATTGACGCGCACTTTTTCGCCACTCCAATTGCCGTGGGCTTTGATGTTGAACAGGTTAAAACTGTTACCGTTTCGGCGGCTGTGAATAACGTGTTTACCCCAACCTGTTTCCAATGCAGCCTGGGCGAGCAGCGCATCGCTGCTGACACCCAGTTCGGCCGCGGCTTTTTCGGCGTAGGGTCGCATGGCGGCCACAAACTCGACAGGCGTCTCAGCGACCGCTGTTTTATTGCCCGCGGATGACACTGAGGGGTTTGGTGTAATGGGCTGCGCTTTGACCGGACTTCTGCTCGCAAATGGATTAACGGGTGCATCCGCTTCCGTCATAAATTGTTTAGCCGACGCCACTGCCAATCTGGCTCTTGCCTCTGGGGAAAGCGCGCCCACATCCGTTGATGCTGGTTGTGGCGTTTTATCGCCGTAAGCGTGCAACATCTGCTGATAAAGTGCATCAGCCAAACCAATGCCGGCACCGCTGGTCAGCTCCAGAGACATTTGTTGATCGTACATGTCCTGATGAAACTGCATCTCGCTGCTATTGAAGTAACTGTCTTCTGCAAATACCTCGTTGGCAGCGCGCATATTTTTTAGCATCTGTTGTACAAACAGCGCTTCAAATTGTCTGGCGACTTCTTTTAATGCTTGCGGGTCCTGCTCGCGCCCCATGGTTTTAATATGATTGAGCGAGTTAACATCAAGCACACTGTCTTTGATTTTTTGCGCAGGCAAAGAGGTATCGATAGGTATCATCAGATCACCACCAATTCAGCTTTAAGGGCACCGGATTGCTTTAATGCTTCCAGAATGGCCATCAGGTCACCGGGCGAAGCGCCCACGTTGTTTACCGATTTAACAATCTCATCAAGACTGGCACCGGGTGCAAACTTAAACATCGGATTGGTTTCTTCGGTGATTTCTACCTGGCTGTTGGGCACTACCACGGTTTGCCCTGCGCCAAACTCATTGGGCTGACTGACGGTTAAGCTTTCGGCGATCGACACCGTAAGGCTTCCGTGAGTAACAGCAACGGGCGACACCCGAACGTTTTGTCCCACCACAATGGTACCGGTGCGCGAATTGATAATGACTTTGGCTGCTTCCTCGCCTGGAGTTACTTCCAGATTTTCCAACAGCGCAAGAAAATCAACGCGATGGGCAGGATTAACCGGTGCATCAACCACGATAGATACCGCGTCCATCGGACGCGCGACATCGGGCCCCAGCAATTTATTGATACTTTGCGCCAGACGATTAGCGGTGGTGAAATCTGCACGATGCAAATTGAAAATAATCGGTTGGCCCGCATCAAAATTCGTTTCAACCATGCGCTCGACAATCGCGCCACCGGGAATGCGACCGACACTCGGGACATTGACTTTAATGCTCGAGCCATCGGCACCGGCCGCACCAAAACCTCCCACTACTAAATTACCTTGGGCGACGGCGTAAACTTGCCCGTCCAAACCTTTTAACGGCGCAATCAACAAGCTGCCACCGCGCAGGCTTTTGGCGTTACTGATGGACGAGACCGTGATATCCAGGGTCTGCCCCGGCTTGGCAAATGCCGGCAGTTCGGCTTGCACCATAACCGCCGCGACGTTTTTCATTTGCATCCGCGTACCTTCCGGGACGGTAATGCCAAACTGCTTGAGCATACTGTTAAATGACTGGGTGGTGAACGGTGACTGGGTCGTCTGATCACCCGTGCCATCAAGACCGACAACCAAGCCATAACCAATTAACTGGTTAGCCCGCACGCCCGCTACTGAAGCGATATCTTTGATTCGCTCCGCTTGCACAGCGGTCGCCATTAACACCCCCACGACGACTATTAACATGCGACAGATATTCACGGTGTCTCTCCTGTTTAAAGCGGCCAGAATTCGCTGTTAAAGAAGCGTGCCAGCCAGCCCATGGATTGCGAGTCAGCCAAGGTACCTGTTCCGCTGTAAGAAATTTTTGCATTCGCAAGCCGCGTCGATACCACGGTGTTGCTCGGGGAAATATCATCCGGGCGCACAATGCCGCTGATACGAATAAATTCGTCGCCGCGATTTAATGTCATCCACTTTTCACCGCGCACTACCAAATTGCCATTCGGCAATACCTCCGCCACCGTCACGGTAATATTGCCTTGCAAACTGTTGCTCTGATCGGCATCGGCATCACCAGAAAAATCTCGCTTTTGCCCTACGGCGGTTTCCAAGGTTCTGCCATTGAGCGTAGGCACTCGGCCGAGGATCGGACCCGCATCAAAATTGGCACTGCTATCTTTAGTAACTGAAACGCCCGATGATTTACGGGATACGGTGCGTTCACTTAATTGGATAGTAATAATGTCGCCAACGCGCAGTGCTTTACGATCATCGAAAAGACTTAATCCGTACGCCTGCTGAAACAGGGAGCCTTCGGTACGCTGTGGCAGCGTCCCGGCAGAAGACACTGTCGGCGCATAATAAGGATCATTAGGCACCGGCTTATTGGAGCTGGCACAACCTTGCAATGCCAATACGCATACCGCACTGCCTATCACGCATGATGTGCGTAACGAGTTGAGCAAAAAGCGCCGCGTAACTGTTAAAGCATTCATGATCTGCTCACTCCACATTACTAAAGCGTCTGACTGATGTACTGCAGCATTTGGTCTGCGGTGGAAACCACTTTCGAATTCAATTCGTAAGCGCGCTGAGTGGTGATCATGTTGACCATCTCTTCCACAATATCCACGTTGGAGCCTTCCAGCATGCCCTGCTGTAACCGCCCCATACCGTTCTCTCCGGGCGCGCCCTGCAGCGGGTTACCACTGGCAACGGTTTCGTAAAATAAATTCCCGCCAATGGCTTGCAGACCGGCCGGGTTTACAAAATCAACCACTAAAATATCGCCCAGTTGTTGTGGCTCTACTTCGCCGGTGATGTAAGCGTTGACGACACCATCCTGACTGACAGTAATTTTGCTGGTGCCTTCCGGAATAAGAATGGCTGGCTCGAGCAACATGCCGTCATTATTAGTAATCTGGCCTTCGCCATTGATTTGAAATTGACCATTACGCGTATAGGCGATGGTTCCATCGGGCTGCAAAATCTGAAAAAAACCGCGACCGTTAATGGCAATATCCAACGGCTGTTCGGTGACCTGCATATTGCCTTCGGTGAATTGTTTTTGCGTGGCGACCACACGTACACCCGTACCGAGTTGCAAACCCGACGGCAATTCGGTGTCCTGGGTTGTTTGGGCGCCCGGTTGACGCTGCACTTGATAGAGCAGGTCTTCGAACACTGCGCGATCGCGTTTAAAGCCAACGGTGCCGACGTTCGCCAGGTTATTGGAGATAGTCGTCAGTTGTTTGTCCTGCGCGGCCAAGCCGGTTTTGCTGACATAAAGCGCTGCGTGCATGGTTAAAACCTCATAAAAATGGTTAGGCGTTAGCCGTTACGATATCCGCAATAACTGGGCAGAACTTTCTGAGTTCTGCTGGATGTCTTTCATTAACTTCACTTGCATCTCGTACTGCCGCGACAAGCTCAGAATATTGGTAAATTCGTGCACGGCATTGACGTTACTGCCTTCGAGCATGCCGCTGATCAAGCGCACCTCGGCAGCCGGAGGAGCAATCACGCCATCCTCCAGGCGAAACAAACCATCTTCACCTTTTTGCAGGGTTTGCAGCTCAGGATTCACCAGCTTGATGCGGTCTATTTCAACCATGGCTTCCGGCCCCTGCCCCAAGGCAACGATCGACAAAGTGCCATCGCTGCCGATTTCCAACTTTTCAAGGGGCGGTAGAGCAATGGGGCCAGCGTTGCCGATCACAGCCAACCCGCTGCCATTGCGCAAAATGCCATTCGCATCAATCGAGAGATCACCGGCACGGGTATAAGCTTCGGTACCATCGGGTGCCTGCACGGCAATAAAACCCGTGCCGCTCACGGCCACATCGAGGTCGTTATCGGTGACGATCATGGCTCCGGATTCAAAATTGCTGACCGGAACCTCTGTCAATGAATAGGCCCGTGTCGGTTGGCCGGGGCCGTAATACACGGGCATGCTGCGCGCCTGCGCAAAGTCCGCGCGAAAGCCGGTGGTATTCAGGTTGGCCAGATTGTTGGAGTGACTGGTTTGCGCCAGCATGTTGTGCCGGGCTCCCGTCATCGCAATGTATAAAGCCTTGTCCATTGTTAACTCCGCTGTTTTTTTGGCAGATTTGCCGCTACAGGGGTTGTTGCAAGGGGGATGCCAAGACGGGCCAGTCCTGGAGCCAGGCAACAAAACCAAGATAACCCATTGAATTAATTATTATTTTTTATTTTCAAAAAATAGAGAGGAATCGCCAATAACGATAAAGCGGCAGGGGCTTGCCGCCCTTGCCGCTTGATAACGAGGTGTGAATGCGAGATTTACCTCCGCTTGTTACCCGTCAGGCTTATCTCAAGTTGATAATCGTCTGGGTAGTAGCGTTGGCCGTTTCAATGGTTTTAGCGTTCGCCTGGAAGTTGCGTTGCGCAATAATCAGGTTGACCAACTGCTCGGACAGATCAACGTTGGATTCTTCTAACGTACCCGCGCTCACGGCCCCTAAAGATGCTGATCCGGGCGCACCAATAATTGCTTCGCCGGTTTCAAAGGTCTGGGCCCACATGGTATTGCCTACCGGCTTCAGGGCATCGACGTTATTGAAATTAGCTAACGCCACCTGCCCCAGCACCTGCGCTTCGCCGTTAGTAAAGCGGGCGAAAATAATCCCGTCGGCGCCCACATCCAACCCCGACAGACGGCCTGTGCTGTAACCATTCTGATCGCGATCTTCAACGGCGAACACGTTGCCAAACTGCGTGGTACCCGACAAATCAATCTCAAAGTTAGAACTGGTCGCCGGCTCTACCACTGGTAGCGTACCGCCCTGCAGAACATTCAACGGGCCCAGCGCGCCAATAAGCTCACCGTCCTCATTACGCGGACGCCAGTTTGAAACCAGCATCTTGTCCGATATGGCCTGATTCATGGTGCCATCGGGGCCAAAATGGAGATTAAAGGACGCCATGCTCGGCATTGAGTTAGCCGGTGGCGGTAAAGTCGGGTCTGGATCACCCACATTTTCCCCGTCGATCTGCACATACATGACCCAGTGATTGGGTGAGGTCGATGCATCTGCAGGATCATAAGGCTGCTTCACGAAATACTGTGACATCACATGGGGATTACCCAGGCTGTCATAAATGGGCAGTGAGGTGGCGTGGTTATAGGTATCCTGATTCGTTGGATCAAAGGCATTAATAGGGACAGGTGTAAAGCTCGCCGGACTGAAGGGCGCGAAAATACCACCGGCACCCGCCGAGCTGCTGACAATGCTGAAGCCTTCGTCCATCAAGACATCAATGCTCCCGCCAACGACTACCGCATCGGTGAGTGAAAACGGATAGCCGTCATCTACCGTCAAGGGCGGAGTTGGCTGCGGTGCTACCGCCGTACCTGAACGCCCTATCACTTGCAGGCTGCCGGGGTTCGCCAAATCCTGATCAAAAGAAAAACGCAAGTCAGTGCCTACCGCCGAAACAATGTCCAGGTTACCGGTAGTTTCGTTATAAGTGGCTGTAATGCCGGGCAGTGCTGACGTGCTCAACGCGTTAATTTCGTTTGCCAGATCAGCCAGGTTGGTAGAGAGAAGCACCTGATTATTCAGCGTCAGACCGTGAGTAGCATCGTTAACAAAGCGCGGCTGGCCATTGTCACCATCGCCGCCTCTGATAACGGCAGTGGTGCGCGCACTGGCGCTGATACCGGCAATAGCGTTCAATTCAGAGGCCGTTTTTGCCGCCGAAGAACCCGGTGCACTGGTATAGGTAAAAGTCGCACCGTCGGGTCGACGGATTTCGAGCGTCTGTGAGCCATAGCCATTGGTAACTGCCGGCACCCCAGCTACCGACGTATTGCCGGCAGCCACATTGATTGCTGCAAGTACAGCAGCAGGAGCACTATTATCCGCCACCGTGTCGACTGCGATGGTCGACACCACACCTTCACTTAAATCACGAAAAACTAATTGATCTCCATCGACAACCACTTCGACATTCAACGGGGTTGGAGAACTGTAGATTTCGCTGTTAATCAGGTTAGCCAGGCTCTGCGCATCGCTGGCAAAGCCGCTATCGAGGGTAATCGTAACCGATTGACTCAAGCCAGCCGTGGATGGGCCGTTGTACACCAAATCAAACGACAGCGAGTTAGTCGGCGAAAAAGTGTAGCTGCCCGCTGCAATATTGCCGCCGTCCAACGCGGTAGTTTGTGCCTCAAGCAGCCCATCAAGCGCCAGACCAATAGCACCGCTGTTGGTCGTAAACTGAGTTCCAACCGTCTCCAGGATGGGGGCGTTAGAGTTCAAATTATAAGCAGCCGTCACCAGGGTTGTTTGACGGGGTGCCTGGGTCGTTACGTCGATGCGCAAGTTACCCAGAATGCCTCCGATATTACCCGCTGCGTTGGCTGAGAAGCCCTGTAAATAAGTACCGGGGCTACTGATGACATAGCCCTCTTTGTCCAGACTAAAACTACCCGCCCGGGTGAAGAGCTGATCGCCATCTTTATTCATCACAAAGAAGCCAGCACCATTCACCGCCATATCCAGATCGCGCTCCGTGATTTTCCGGTTGCCGTTATCGAAGTTCTGGCGAATCATTTCCAGCGACACACCGCTTCCCGGCGTATTACCTGCAGTGCCTAAAATGCTGGCGGAATAAACGTCAGCAAATTCCGCGCGCGACGATTTAAAACCGATAGTGCCGGCGTTGGCGATGTTATTGCCCGTGACTGACAGGTCAGCATTGGCTGCGCGAATGCCACTGAGTGCAGTATTAAATGACATAACTTGCTCCTACGATAATTACTAGTGGCTAGGCTCTAGTCGCTAGAATAGATTTCTGAACTATTGAAGTACCGGGTTAACACCCACCCGAACAACCACTAATTAAATTGCTTAACGTCTGCAATATTGACCGGGCCAACGCCCGCGAGATTCAGCGTTAACATGCCATCGGCCCCGAGGGTGACGCTGTTAACGTTGGCGCTCAAGGCTGTTTCCAGCTGCTCGGTTTTGCCGTCCTGAGTAGCATGCACTTCAAAGCGATACTCACCCGCCGGCGCTGGCTCTGCCGCGCTCCAATCCAACAGCTCACCGTTAAATTCAAGATTCTGACCATCCCAGCGGAATACGTTTTCGCCCTTAGCTGCCTGCCCTACCGGAATTTTTGCGACCAGGCCACCACTTTGACTGTAAATTGAAATACTCAAATCAGAGGTGGCCGCCGGTAACGCCACACTGCCCGACACGATATCGCCATTCATCAGGCGGGCTGACTCAGTGTTGACCGTCACTGAGCGACCTACCAGCGACGAAGCCTGCAAGGCCTGGTTCGACATAAACGAATTGCTGAAATTTTGGAAATTGCTATTGAGCCGCTCTAAACCTTCGACGGAACTGAACTGCGCCAGCTGCGCCACAAACTCGGTATTGTCTTGGGGGCTGAGCGGGTCCTGATTGTTCATCTGGGTGATCATCAGCTCTAAAAACGCTGACTGGCCCAGCTCGTTGGATTTCTTTTCTTGCGGCTTATTACTGTAATTCAAATGGCTCAGTATGCTGCCGGCGCTATTGACGTCGTTAACCTGACTCATGTTGAAAGCTCCTTTACTGACCCAAGGTCAAAACACGTTGAACCATTTGCTTGGCAGAGTTCATGACTTCGACGTTCATCTGGAACGAGCGCGACGCAGAAATCATGTTGGTCATTTCTTCCACCACATTCACGTTGGGATAAAACACGTAGCCCTCTTCGTCCGCCATTGGATGATGGGGCTCGTAGCGACGCTGTAAGGGTGCATCGCTTTCGACGATGCCAAGCACCTGTACACCCGCGCCTGCATCATGATGGTTAGGGCCACTGAGGCTGGCACTCAGCGCTTGCTGCTGCACCGCCGCAAACACCGGCTGGCGATTACGGTAAACCTGATCCGTGCTGGAGCTTGCCGACTGGGCATTAGCCAGGTTACTGGCGGTGGTATTCAAGCGCAGGCTCTGCGCATTCATGCCCGAACCAGCGATGTCGAAAATATTTCCCAGGGCCATAAAAGTACTCCGAATCCTGATTAATACATTGATGCGTTGTTACTACATTGATGCATTGTTAATACATGGTTGTGTGGTTAACACACGGGGTTTTGCGGCTATTGACCCAACCGCCTGGTCGCCACTTAGTCGCCACGGATAGCGCTGGTTAACCCTTTAAACTTACTGTTCAAGAAGGTAAAGCTGGCCTGAAATGCCAACGCGTTTTTCATGTATTCCGCGTGCTCAATTTGATCTTCGACGGTATTGCCATCAATCGATGGTTGATGCGGGACGCGGTAAAGCACATTGGGATCTTCATTTCCCAGAGCCCCCATCACCAGATGACGCTGGTTGGTCGCCTGCATGGTGAAGTGTTGCTGAGCGGTCGTCTTGCCTGCCAGTACCTGTTTGAAATCCAGGTCACGCGCTTTGTAATTGGGCGTGTCCACATTGGCCAGGTTATTCGCGAGCACGGACGCGCGCTGACCGCGAGCCTGCAATGCGGTTTCGTGAATACCCAGGGCGTTGGCAAAGGAGATCGACATAGTAATTTCCGCTCTTGAAACATTGGCCTTGTTTGCAGTTATCAAAGCAAGGCGTGTGCCAAGGGCAAAAAACAAATTTATCTTATTGTTTTTAAAGGAAATTATTAAAATTAGAGCAGGGTAAAAAGCGGCAAAAGCGGAGGAGGCAAATCAAAGCGGCAAAGATTCACCGCTTCGCATTTATTTTTGGATGGCACGATAAAGGATGCCAGGTTCGCAGCGCACCATTTCAAACAGGTCGCCGCCGCTGGAGAGTCCTTCCGACGAGCCGAGGTACAAAATGCCTTGCGGCTTCAGGCTGGCGTGAATTTTTTGCAGAATCTGCCGCTTTAACTCGCTGTTGAAATAGATGAGTACGTTGCGACAAAAAACGATATCGAATTTCCCCAATCCCATATAGGAATCCAATAGGTTCAAGGGCCGGAACTCAACCCGGTCGCGGACCTGGGCTTTCACCCGCCAGACATTGGGAGAGACGGAGTCAAAGTATCGCTCTAACCGCTCCGTCGACAGGCCGCGAAAAACCGAAAGCCGGTCGTACTCACCCCGGCGCGCCTGCTCGAGCACCGTACTCGATAGATCGGTCGCAATGATTTGTACCGGCCGCGTCAGCAACCCCGGATTCTGCCGTTTAAATTCTTCCACCATCATGCTGATGGAGTAAGGCTCCTG
>CAYTQQ010000003.1:50661-52328 GCA_964440135.1 uncultured Cellvibrionaceae bacterium
CCGGATTCTGCCGTTTAAATTCTTCCACCATCATGCTGATGGAGTAAGGCTCCTGGCCCGTGGAACAAGCCGCCGACCAGATGCGGACCGTGCCAATATTGCGATTAGCGGCGGTCAACAGCTGTGGAAATAAATGATTTTTAAGATGTTCGTAGGGATAAATGTCACGAAACCAGAAAGTTTCGTTGGTGGTCATCGCATCAATAACCTGATCCTTCAATTTACGCCGGCTGTTAGTCTTGAGCGCGCGCACCAATTCGCTGAAGGAGCCGAGCTGATGCTCTTCCAATAAACGGCGGATGCGGTTGGACACCAGATATTGCTTGTTTTCGCCCAAGGCGATGCCACAGGCATCCTGTAAAAACTGGCGAAATTCATCAAATTCGTCTTTGTCGAAATTATCGCGTGAGCTCACACTGTTTTTCGCATCCACCCGTTTATTGATAAACGCCTCCTGCTTGCCTGAATCCCGACTCCTTCCCGTCTTGTCAACGCTTCTATTCATAAATACTCAATTGGGCTACTACCCACCTGCCCCTTAACTGACAAAGCTCCAGGAAACTCTACTGTTCAAGCATACTCTCGCCGGTAATCGCGAGCACCCGGTCATTGACACGGCGCGCCAGCTCATCCGGATGAAACTTCGCTAAAAAGTCATCCGCACCGACTTTTTTCACCATCGCTTCATTAAATACCCCGCTGAGCGACGTATGCAGAATGATGTGCAAGTGTTTCAGCTGCGGGTTATTGCGCACTTCCGCCGTAAAGGTATAACCATCCATTTCCGGCATTTCGATATCGCAGATAATCATTACCAGCTCAGCGTAAGGATCTTTGCCTTCCTTTAGCAGCTCGTTGAGATAGTCGAGCGCTTCCTGGCCATCTTTACGCATGGTGGTTTTGATACCCATCGCCTCAACTACACGCTGTACCTGCTTACGGGCGATGGTCGAATCGTCCACGATCAGTACATGCTTTTGAATCACCCGCTCGCCGATACCGTCTTCCACCACGCCCGCGCTGATCTTGTCCCGCACCGGAGCGACTTCTGCGAGAATTTTTTCCACATCGATGATTTCGACCAATTGGTCATCAACTTCGGTCACTGCGGTCAAATAGTGCTCTTTACCAGCACCCCGCGGTGGCGGATGAATATCGCCCCAGTTCATATTGACGATGCGCTCCACCGAGCGCACCAGAAAACCCTGGGCGGTGCGATTGTACTCGGTAATGATAACAAAGCAGTTTTCGATATCTGCCAAAGGGCGCCGCCCGATGGCCAGATTCATATCCATAATAGGGAGCGTACCGCCGCGAATATGGGCCACACCGCGCACCACAGCGCTCCGCCCCGGGATGGCATTCAGTGGCGGGCACTGTAATACCTCTTTCACCTTAAAGACGTTAATGCCGTACAGTTGCTGGCCGCCCAACCGAAACAACAAGAGTTCCAAACGGTTTTGTCCAACCAGCTGCGTCCGCTGGTTAACACTATCCATTACTCCGGCCATGCCATTCCCCCACACCTAATATTCACTTGAGCGTTGATCAAAATACGCCGATATATCTACTCACGGTTAAAAAATAAGCATTTTCCGGCACATTAATTGCTTTGACTGATGCATAGACAGTTTAGCGGCAGAAATCCGTCACTCTTTAGGCCCTTA
>CAYTQQ010000003.1:52428-75864 GCA_964440135.1 uncultured Cellvibrionaceae bacterium
CCGCGCTAAACCATCCTAAGAGAATAGGACATATTTATGAAGTCACGTGATTTTCATACAGGTTTTGCAGCACGGGGAATCCTGCGCTGCAAAAGCCCGTGCGCGTGGCTGAGAGGCTTGAGCGCCGCGGTTGCCCTGCTGTGGGCAACATCGGCGGGCGCGACGCCACAGGTAGATTTAACACAACTGCAAAACCAGGTAGAGGCATTTTTGCACGAGTACTATCGCGACGCTAACGCGGTTCGGATAGACATTACGGTTAACAGTCTGGATCGACGCTTACGCCTTGCGCCCTGCGACAACCCGTTAACTCTGACGATTAACGACCCCGCCTTTAATGGCGGCAGCCAGACGGTTCATACCCGCTGTGAAGGCGCTGCGCCTTGGGCCGTCTACGTACCCGCCCAGATTTCGCTGTTTCGTAAGCTACCTGTTGCCACCCGCCATCTGGAGCGCGGCGAAATCGTCAGGCCCGGTGATCTTACGCTGGAGGTGATTAACACCAGCCTCGTTCGCCAGGGGCAACTTGCTGATGCGGACAGTATCATTGGTAAAGAAGTAAAGCGCCCGGTAACCAAAGGCGATCCGTTTCGCGTAGCGGCCCTGGATGCACCGCTGGTTATCAAGCGCGGTGATCCCGTAGAAATTGAACTGCAGGCCGGGATGATTACGGTTAATTCGATGGGCATTGCCATGAATAACGGTCGTGTTGGTGAGCGCATCCGCGTGAAAAACGGACAGTCAGAGCGCACCATCAGTGTCCGAGTGATCGCTGCGGGTAAGGTATCAGCGGCAATCTGACGCGCGCTGGCATAACCAGCAAGCGTTGTTAGAGGTGAGAAAGCTTTCAGATAGTTGCAATTGCGCGTTAAAGTTCTGGCGCACCCGGCCGATAAGGGCTATGGGACCTTTCATTTATGAGGGCCTGATGCGTTTAGCCACGCTTTAACACCAAGACAATCAAGAGTTGGGGATATGTACATGGTTATTGATACGAACAACAACATTCAGACGGGCGGACCGCGCGGACGCAGTACCGGGGTGACCGGTACCGGCGCAGAAAAACCTCAGGCGGGGGTTACTGCTAGCCCTGCTGCTGCGGATAACGACAAGGTTGTATTAAGTGCCGAGGCGCAGAACCTGAATCGCCTGCAAGCCAAAATCAGCAGCCTGCCAGACGTGGATCTGGAGCGCGTAGCGCAGATTAAGCAGGCCATTGCCGAAGGCAAGTTCGAAATCAACCCCGAGCGAATTGCTGAAAATATACTGAGTCAGGAAGACCTGTTCAGATAATGATCGCGACTACGCTGGTTCCCAACCACCAGCGTGGCCCGAGCTTTTTGGCATCCACAGCGCCTGTGGATGGTGTTTTGGCTAAACCCATGAGGTCACTGCTATGTCTATTAATCCATCACTGGTGCAACAAATGATTGCCCAGGATATGGCGTCTACCGAGCAGCTAAAAAATCTGTTGTTACAAGAGCGGGAGCTGCTGGAAAAGCGGGAACACGACAACCTTCCCTCCATCATCGATCAGAAAGATCAGCTGCTTGATGCCCTGGCTCAAAATGCCCGGCAGCGCCAGCAATTGCTGCAAAACCTCGGCCTGAAAACAAATGCACAAAGCTGGGAAGATTTACTGTCAGCGCACACCGCCCTGGCGCCTCTGCGTGAATCCTGGAAAGCACTGACGGACGCTTTTAGCGAGTGCCAGCGGTTAAACGATGTTAACGGTAAAATGATTGCCCGCTCCAAGCAAACGCTGGGTAATCTGCTGAACATTCTACGTGGCCAAGTAGCGGCGCCCCAGCTCTACACCCAATCGGGAGCCACCACGGGCAACGTCAGCAGTCACACACTCGCCAAAGCCTAAATCCTGAGTGGGTTCACCGACGGTTTTCCAGCGAAAAGTCTACCGGGTAGGTTACGGATTTTCATATAATGCCAACCGCGTCCCCGTAGCTCAGCTGGATAGAGCGTCTGCCTCCTAAGCGGAAGGTCGCGCGTTCAAATCGCGCCGGGGACACCATCTATTCGCTATCCCGCTATCTCTTACTACCGCCCCGGCAGCCGATCAAAGGTATTCACCATATTGTTATTCGATAGTAACAATCACGCGGCGATAGGACGTTAATGCCGGAGTGCCCGTATCGGTAACTGCTAAAATCACGTGGGCGACGCCTTTATTGCAAGTCGGTATAGAGCCATTCCACACCCTACGACAACGGGCGCTGGGTATCACCGTCGCTTTGGATTGATCAGCCTGTTTAATACCTATATCACCTAGTTGAACACCAGGTTCAAAACCCGCTTCTGCATAGTTGATCCATCGAAACACCAGCGAGTCACCATCGGGATCGCTGCTTTCGCTCGCATCCAATATCACCTCTGCACCTACTTTCGCCGATATTTCAATCGGTTCACTTCCTCTCAAGCCGTTGATTATTATTTGGGGATGATGATTGGCCGCTTCATAGGATTTGATCGTCCAATCCATGCGCGCGGCAAAGTCATTTTGAAAGTCGTTGCGCCAGCGCCAGATACTCGCCTGATCAGACGTAACCGTCTGACCCAGCATACCTATGACCGTATCGCGTGAACCAACTTCGCCACCGTTACCGCCTTGGGTCCAGATAGCACGCGTTTCACCGCGGGGCTGCCGGAAAATATACCGCCCGCCCCAGCCGCCCCATGCGGGGCTGTAATGACTTGCCAGACCGTTGTTGAGCAAATGGAAAAAGGCCGGCGTATCGCCTTCCATAATGTATTCAAAATGGGGATAAAGTTTTCCTAACGGGCCTTTAGCGCGAATATTTTCCTCAAGCCATTCATTGGTAATTTTACTGCCGTCCGCACCGTCGCCATTGCGATAGAAAATATCGCCGGCAATACCTGTCCAGGTCGCATACAAATATTCGGTAGCATCAAAACTGGACGGCTGGACAATATAAAATAAATCCGGAAACTCTTTGCGCAACCAAGGGCCGGCGTCATCCTGATCCGAGATCGCATAGACCCGTAATTTTTTCACGAATGATGTCACCTCTTCGGGTGTTCGTGTCGCCCGCACTTCGTAGAGCGCCTGCGCCAGTGTATTGGCTCCACCCCAGACACTGATCCAAAGTGGACGCGCATCATCTCTATCAGCGGCTGCAATAATTATTTGTGCACCCGCCGTTATTTTCCCCTGGCCAACGGCATTCATCCCGTATCCCGGCTGACCGACAGCTACGCTCGTGCGCAATGCTGCAGCTTCAGGCCATCCCGTTGCATGTAATAAAAGGTTGGGACGCACGCTTTCGTAGGCGTCGATAATCTTTAACAACGTCTGGGGATTCGTCGCTTCCCGCTGCCAGGTCGACGTGGTGGCGACTAACCCTTCGATCTGCAGCTCATTGGCATAGACCAATAACCTGACAAAGGACATTTGATCGTCCGGCTCGTTGCCAATATCGGTCAGCACGATGATGCGCTGGCGTTGGTCGACAGGCAATGGATCGGCCACAGCTACCATAGAAGCCAGGGCGAACAATCCTAGAACTTGAAACAGTCGGGGAGTTTTAACAAAACCTCTAAAACAATTGATCATCTTGTACCTTGAGGCGCGTTTTCTTAGCGGCGGACTTTGGGGTGGATATGCAATCTACGTTACTATTAACAACTTTAAACTGAGCGTGATGTTAGCTCATTCTGTCTCGTTTATCTTGGCGAAGCCCAATCCATGAATACCCTTCTGTTAACTGCCGCCGATTTACGCACAGAGAGCCAGGCGATAATAACCAGTTCGTATCATCTCGAACATATTCGCACCGTTCATAACGCGCAGATTGGCGATCTTCTTAAACTCGGGATGCTTAATGGACCGCTGGGTCAAGGACGCATTATCGCCCTCGACCATGAGCGGATTATTCTGGGAGAGATCACCTTCAATCAGGAACCACCAGCACCTTTACCCTTAACATTATTACTCGCCCTGCCCCGGCCCAAAATGCTCAAGCGAATTTTGCAAACCGTCACTACGCTGGGTGTTAAAGAAATTTATTTGATGAACAGTTATCGCGTGGAAAAAAGTTACTGGCAAAGCCCCTGGTTAACACCTGAAGCGATTCATCAACAACTGCTTTTAGGATTGGAGCAAGGCTGTGACACCCAGCTGCCAGAGGTGCAGCTAATTAAGCGCTTTAAACCGTTTGTAGAAGATGCGCTTCCTGCGTTGATCAAAGGTACTCGTGCGCTGGTTGCCCACCCTTACGCTGACCAACAGTGCCCAAGGCAAACGAAAGAAGCAATTACTTTGGCGATCGGTCCCGAAGGTGGTTTTATTCCGTACGAAGTCGATCTCTTGCAGCAAGCGGGATTCGAACCCGTCAGTGTAGGCCCGCGTATTATGCGCGTAGAAACTGCCGTGCCTTTTCTGCTCGGTCGGATTTTTGGTTAAGGAAAATTTCTGCACTGCCCATGCGCCAACTCATTGATTGGAAGGATTGCAGGGATGTAACGCTCGCTTGAGATCCGGGTCGTCACTGATGATGGGACGACGCTTCTCTGGCGCCTTACAGGGCAAGCGAACGGCGAGAAAGGAAGCAAACGGCGAGAAAGAAAGCACGCGGCTGAGCTATTTTTTCTGAGGGTGTTTATTGCGATCAGCTTCCATCAACGCTTCGAATTTATCAATGGATACTGCCGGGCTGAAATAAAAGCCCTGGTAATAATGACAACCGTATTGTTTGAGCAATTCAAGTTGCTCGCTGTTTTCTACCCCTTCGGCAATCACTTCCAAATCAAGCAGCCGGCTCATGGTAATAATCGTTTCTACCAGCACCCTATCGTTACGATCGTCAATAATATCTCGCACAAAACTCTTGTCGATTTTTAGCACGCTGACCGGTAGGCGCTTGAGATAACTGATAGAGGAATAACCGGTACCAAAATCATCCAGCGAAAAGCTGATACCGTGTTCTGAGAGGATGGTCATGGTAATGATGGCATCGTCCACGCGCTGGATGACGATTCCTTCGGTGATTTCCATCTCCAATGCATTGGCAGGAATCGGATAGGTTTCTAACGTTTGTAAAACATCATCGACGAAAGCTTCACGCCGGAACTGGCGCGGGCTGATGTTGATACTCAAGCGCATGTGCGGCTGCCATAAACCGATAGCATCCCACCGCACCAAAGTTTCGCAGGCTCTTTCCAGTACCCACTGGCCCACCTCTAAAATCATCCCGGATGTTTCGAGCACGGGAATAAAATCGGCAGGCGAGATAAGCCCTTTCGTGGGGTGCAGCCAACGCAGCAATGCTTCTGCGCCCACTACCTCTCCGGTGTGGATATCCACTTTTGGCTGAAAATGCAGCTGGAATTGCTCTTCATCCAAGGCGCGATGCAGGTCGCCCTCCATCACCAGTTGACGGCTGACCTTATCGGCCATTTCTTCGTTAAAAAACTCAATAGAATCCCGGCCTTTTTCTTTCACCTGATACATGGCCGTATCGGCATAGCGCAACAGTTCATGTACTGAGTTATTTTTATCAGGATAAACCACCACCCCGACACTGCAGGTCACCCGCAGATCCATATTGTCGTAAACAATCGGTTGAGAAATAATCGCGCGAATTTTTTCGCTGATTTCACCTGCGCGCAGTGCAGCCACTTCGATATTTTGATCCAACACGGTGAGCACAACGACAAATTCATCGCCGCTCAAACGCGCCACCAGATCTTCTTCACGCACCGTTTGGGTCAAGCGGCTGGCCACCTCTTGCAGCACTTGATCCCCGACGGGATGCCCCAGGGAGTCGTTAATGGTTTTGAACTGATCCAAATCGATAAATAACACTGCGCCGTAATAACCGTGACGCTCGGCGCGACGTAATTCGTGCTCCAAACGTTTAACCAGCTGCACACGATTAGGCAGTCCGGTCAGCGCGTCGTGGTGCGCCATATGCTCCATTTTTGCCTGCGCATTTTTACGTTCAGTCACGTCCACCGAAACAATCAGCGCAACCCGCTCATCATAAAATGTCACCGGCATAATATGGGTTTGCAGATATAGCTGTTTACCCGTGGCGGTGATAAATCGCTCTTCAATAACATCCAGCTCTTCGTTGCCGCGTATAACACGGTAATCGTTATGGAGCATGGTATCGATATCGAAGACGGCATCCTTCAACAGCTGCCGCACGTGCATATTGCGCATATCTTCCTGGGTAAAGCCCAGCTCATCGGCCAGTGCTTTGTTGGCAAACAAGTAATAACCGGCAATGTTACGGGCACCGATCATGACCGGCAGGCTGTCGATAATTTGCCGCAGGTGCTCTTCGCTTTTGCGCAAAGCCAGTTCCACCGCGCGACGCTTAGCCAGTGAAAGTTCGACGACATCCAGGAGCTGGTTACTGCTGCCGATAAGCTGCGCTAATTCATCTTTGCGCCGGCGCGGCAATGGCGTTAAGCGACGAACACCCGGCTGGTCGGGATTAATGCCTTGAATCTCGCGGGCGATGCGCACCAGCGGTTTGGTCAGCATGAAATAGAAAGCAATAAACAGGAGGGTGACCAGCACCATGTTGCGCAGGATATCGGTGATCAGGCCAACCTGGGAGCGCTTGTAAAAGGTGGCCAAAGTCGCATCCATATCCACCGAAAAGTTGATGCTGCCAGCAACATCGTTGCGGTATGCAAGGGGCAAGCGCGCAATATAGTCACGCGTTCCTTCCGTGATCATTTCCGTCAGCCAGCGCGTTGAGCCGGGCTCCATCTCGACGGTTCTGCGAGCCAGGACGTTGCCCATTTCATCGACAATCTCGACCTGGTGGATATAGCCATAGCGCAAAATCCCGGTTACCACTTCGTCGGCCAGTTCATTGTCGAGGGTTTGCACAGCGCGGGCAGCAGGCGGGGTAGAAACCTGGATAATCCGATCGACCACGCGCTCCAGGCTGTGCTGCTGATTTCGATAGTCGAGATAGAGCTGCACCGAACTCATAACGAAGCTGAGCACAAAAGCAAGAATGATTCCTACTTTCGCCAGCTGAAAAGAAATGCCTTGGAAAAAAGACGGTGCCTTGTCTTTCTCTATCATTGTTATCGTTATCCGTTTTTAGTTGCCGAAGTGCGTGGTAAATATCGTCGACGGGAACCCTGCCCTCAGGGTCAAACGGCGCTCCGATTATTCCGGCCAGAGCAGTATAGATCAGCTAGCCGCACACACCGACAAATATTTCAGTTCAGTCTGGACTCTTCAGTTAACGGTATATTCCAAGCGGTTACTGAATATGGAAACCACTGACATATTGGACAACGCCACCTTGCGTAGCGTTATTATCGGCGTGGCTTACCGGGGCTGCACTGCACCCCTCCTCTTCGACCTCACCGTTGGGCTGTCCGCCCGTCTGCAGGTTAACAAAATCGAACAGATTGGTATCAGCCAGTTGGGAAGGTACGACGTTTTTTGCCGCTGAGAAAATTGTTTCGGTGCGTCCTGGGTATTGTTTTTCCCAATCGTGCAGCATCTGCTTGATGACCTGCCGTTGCAGGTTCTCCTGTGAGCCACAGAGGTTGCAGGGAATAATGGGAAAGCCCTTATGAACCGCAAACTCCGCCAGATCTTCTTCTTTGCAGTAAGCCAGCGGGCGAATAATCATGTTGCGTTTATCGTCAGACAATAGCTTGGGCGGCATGGCTTTTAATTTACCGCCGTAAAACATATTCAAAAACAGGGTTTCAATAATGTCATCCCGGTGGTGACCAAGCGCAATTTTGGTCGCACCTAGCTCATCGGCAAAGCCGTAAAGCGTGCCCCGCCGCAGGCGCGAACACAGGCCACAGGTGGTTTTCCCTTCGGGAATAATGTCTTTCACAATGCTGTAAGTATCTTTTTCCACGATATGGAAAGGCACGCCGAGCGCTGTTAAATACTCGGGCAGTACGTGCTCAGGGAAGCCGGGCTGCTTCTGGTCCATATTCACCGCCACCAGTTCGAAATTGACCGGTGCCGTCTTTTGCATGCTCAACAACAGATCGAGCATCGCATAGGAGTCCTTGCCGCCGGACAAGCACACCATGATCTTGTCACCCTCTTCAATCATGTTGTAATCAGCAAGCGCGCTACCGACCAAGCGGCGCAAACGTTTCTGCAACTTGTTAAATTCGAGACGATCCTGACGGACGGGAAAGGCTTTCATAGGTTCAAACTTCAAGGCGAGGATAAAGCCGCGCATTGTACGGATTTTACACGGCAGTGGGAATTCCCGTAGCGGCAAGTCGCCAGCTAATTCGCGTCACCGCAAGAGGCAAAGCCTTGCCGCATCCCGCTACCGCCATCACTCAAACCGTGTAAAAGCTGAACAAAATCGGCTGTTTACGCCTGTTATTTGTGCGCCGCCAAATGGCATGTACCTTGCTCTGTACCTCTTCAGATGTCTTTAACACCTGTTGCGGAGCGATACCTATGGCCCTTTTGCAAGCCGTACTGCAAAAATTGTCATTCACCAAATATCGGAACAAGGCTTCCGCGAGCCCGGACGACCTGGGCGTGACCCAAGTGCTGCGCCATCCGCTCCTTGAAGAGCTCAAAACCCGCCGCCAGCTGCTTGAAATTACCCCCGCGGGCAGTCAGCGCAGCTATCAAAGTCTGATTGTGGCCATTGATGCTGAGCGCGGCTTGTTATGGCTGGATGACTTGTTTCCGCCCCAGCGCCTGTTGGAAATCGGCGATCAGATCACCCTGCGTCATCGGCGTGAGGGTGAATTATTAACCATCACCACACCCATCGTCGCTTGGGGCAGTGATTTCGGCGCAAGTGGACTGGCCGTACTCCTGCCGGATGAAGCGAGTTATCAGCCCCGCCGAACCCAGCTGCGTTTTCAGGCAGGCGAACACCTGTTTCTGACCGGAAAACTCTGCGCGTTTGGCCACGAACCGTTGTATGGCACCGTGGAAGCGCTTTCAACCGATGGCTTAAACCTGCTCGTTGCAGGAAATATGACCCATCTCCTTCAGCGCGGGACTTTGCTGCCGATATGTGAAGTAAGCCTGAGTCCCGAGCTGCGCATTCGTTGTCGCGCGCGGGTATCTGCTGTGCGGCTGTGTCGCTCGCCCTATCGCGGTACTCGTATCAGCCTTGAGTTTGTGGAATTGCCCGGTGCCCGGCAGCAACAGATAGAGCAGTTTATCCAGTGTTTGACCGGTGAGCATTCTGGCCGCCAGCTGAACACTTACGCAGCGTAATCAAAAACTTGGGCTAGACTTTGCGATTCAGGTTGCGAGCAATCCCCGATTTTCTCCAGAACACGTTTGATGTGTAGCTGATTCACCACCAGTAAGGAATTCCCATGCGTAACAACGGCCATATCACCGGCAAAAATATTCCCGTACGTACTGGGGAAGAAATTGTTTCTTCTACCGATACACGCGGCAATATCCGCTTTTGTAACGACTACTTTCGTGAAATTTCGGGTTACGCCGAAGAGGACTTGATTAATCAGCCGCACAATATCCTGCGCCACCCAGACATGCCGAAAGAAGCATTTGGGATGCTTTGGGCCGCCATCAAAGCCGGTCAGCCATGGATGGGAATTATCAAAAACCGCTGTAAAAATGGTGACCATTACTGGGTCGATGCCTACGTCACCCCACTGATTGATAAAGGCCAAACCTACGGTTATGAATCGGTACGCGTAAAAGCTGACGAGGCAATTACTGCCCGCGCTGAAAAGGTTTATTCGCGCATCCTGGCCGGGAAAAGCAGCTATTCGCCCCTGACCCATCTGTGGCACAAAGCTCAGGCATCTATCCTTTTATTTACAGTCATATTTGTGGCGTTCTTAGCAGTGAGTTACGCGGCTGATATGCTCAGCGCCTCGACAGTGCTCACTTCGCTTGTCCTCACCAGTGTGGTTATTGGTATCCATTACTGGCTGGACAGCCACAAATTAAAAGAAGCCCTCTTCGAGGCCCGGGCGGTCATCCACGACCCTTTTGCGGCTTATATTTATACCGGCCGCAGCGATATTACCGGGGAGATCATGTTTGCGCGCATGGCGCTGCAAGCACGCCTGCGGACGGTGCTTGGCCGCTTCCGCGAGTCGGCCCGCTACCTTCACGACAGATCAGAAGAAGCCCATCTCCAAGCACTCAAAACTCACAGCGGGATGAATGCGCAGCTGGAAGAGACCGCGGGCGTTGCCCATGCTATGCAACAAATGGCCATCGCCGTCCAGGAAGTGGCGACCGGCGCAACGCAAACCTCCTCCGCCACGGGCATGGCCATCGATGAAGTGAACAAAGGTAATACCGTGATCAACGATGCCAATAACGCGATTGTGGATCTGTCAAAAACCGTCAGCGATTTGGGTGAAATGCTCGCGCGCTTGTCCGAAGACAGCAACCGCATCGGCAGTGTTGTGGACGTGATTCGCAGCATTGCCGAACAAACCAACCTGCTGGCCCTTAATGCGGCTATCGAAGCAGCACGGGCGGGCGAGCAGGGTCGCGGCTTTGCGGTAGTGGCTGATGAGGTCCGCACGCTTGCCCAGCGCACTCAGGAATCCACCACCGATATTCAACAAATCATTGAACAACTGGGCAAAGCCACCAGCGACGCAAGCTCCAACATGGAAGACTGCCTGAAATTAGCCGAGCGCAGCGTCAGCGAGATGGGCAACGTTAAAGGTGCGTTGAATTCTATTTCTACGGCGGTAACCAGCATTGATGATATGTCACACCAAATTGCTACCGCCGCAGAAGAACAGTCGGCAGTCGCCATGGAAATTGAACGTAATACCACCGCCATTGCTGAAATATCCGAACAGTCCCAGCGGGAAATCAGCCAGGCAGATCGCATGACGCAGCAAATGGCGGAACTTTCCCAGCAACAACTCGATCTCATTCTGCGCTTTAAATAAGCTTGGTGCGCGGTCATCACCGCGCACCGCTGCTTCACCTATGTGACCCACCTAACACAAGTCATGATCTCACTGTCTAGCTTGCCCCTGCTGGGGTAAGCTATTGTCTTTGCAAATGTTACGGGATATCTGATTTACCTTATGACTAACAAAACGCTTTCTGCCGACGAGCTTCTCGCACTCGACCAGGCTCATGTCTGGCACCCCTACGCTGCTTTCCCAAACCCCAGTCCGGTTTATCCCGTCAGCCATGCAGACGGCGTTTATCTACATCTAGCGGATGGACGTAACCTGATCGACGGCACCTCATCCTGGTGGAGCGTTATTCACGGCTACAACCGGCCTGAATTAAATGCGGCGGTTGAGCAGCAGCTCGGGAAAATGGCGCATGTGATGCTCGGCGGCCTGACCCATGAGCCAGTGGCACGTCTGGCCCAGCTACTGACCGACATCACGCCGGCGGGGCTCAACAAAGCCTTCTTTTCTGATTCGGGTTCGGTGGCCGTCGAGGTTGCCATGAAAATGGCCCTGCAGTTTTGGTTTTCCCAAGGGCAACACCAGAAGACCCAGTTCCTGGCTTTGCGCAGCGGTTATCACGGCGATACCTTTGCGGCCATGTCGGTCTGCGACCCCTTCTCCGGCATGCATCATTTATTTACACATACCTTTGGTCGTCAAATATTTAGCGAAGCACCTTCATGTAAATTCGACGATGAATGGGACGAGCGTTACATAGCGAACTTTTCCCAGCTCATCCAGCGCCACCGTCAAAAAATTGCAGCCGTGATTGTTGAGCCTATTGCTCAAAACGCCGGTGGTATGCGTTTTTATTCACCTCACTACCTGCGTCGCGTGCGCGAGCTGTGCGACAAAAATGATGTGCTGTTAATTGCCGATGAAGTGGCTACGGGCTTTGGCCGGACCGGCAAACTCTTCGCGTGCGAGCACGCCGATATCAGTCCGGACATCATGTGCCTCGGCAAAGGTTTGACCGGCGGTTATATGGGTATGGCGGCCACCCTAGCCAACGACAAGGTGAGTGATGGCATCGCGCAGGGTAAGTCGGGTGCGTTTATGCACGGCCCTACTTTTATGGGTAACCCGCTGGCCTGTGCAGTGGCACTTGCCAGTACCCAACTGCTACTGAGCAGTGACTGGCACACCAAAGTCGCCCACATGGAAGCCTTTATGAAAGCCGAGCTGGCGCCTTGCCTGGATTTGCCTAACGTAGCCGACGTGCGGGTGCTGGGTGCTATCGGTGTAGTTGAGTTGCACGAGCCCCCCTCGATCGACGACATACAGGCAAAATTTGTTAAAGAAGGGGTGTGGATCAGGCCTTTAGGGAAACTGATTTACCTGATGCCGAGCTATATCATCAGCGATACCGAGTTACGCCAACTCACCCGCGCGATTTATTCGGTACTGGCTACCGAAGCAAGTTAAGCCCGCTCCCCAAAGACAACTCCAGTAAATTGAGATCCTGTTCCTGATACGGAACAGGCCTCCACTCCTTTTCCGCCAGCTGTTAATTTTTCACTGCCATCCTGCTTTGCTTTCGATGAATCCCAAGCGCATTTAATCTTCATTTTTTAGTGCATGAAGTTGGCATTCCATTGCATGAAACTGAGCCCACACCTCCTTTAAGAATAATTACGCTGCCCGCCAAACGTTACTTTGCCTGCGGCACAGCAAGCTGTAGGCCCAAACCATTACCTTAAAACTTTACAAAATCCGTGGCGCACTTTTTGACAAGATCAGCTCCTGATCTATAGTTTGAGCGTGGTACAGGAAAGCAGCGCCAGGGTTTTGCAGGTTATTGTTCACAATCACCTCAAAGCGGCAACCACTGAATATTAATCAATCAGAAATAGAAAATTCATTGCAAAACTAAAGTTATGCGCCAATGAGTCGACAAGGTGATTACGCGCGTCATGGTGTTGTCGTTAACAGACGCCGCTAACCAAGCATATTAATTAACTAACTAGGAAGTGCACTCAATGAAAAAAACAAACTTCGCTCTTGCCAAAGGTCTTGGGGTTGTACTGCTTTGTGCGGGCGCCAATATAGCGTTAGCAGAAACCGTTTCCGTACCAGCCTCCGTAACCGTCAATAACGCCATTGACTTCACCTTTACTGGGACATTGGATTTCGGTCAGGTTCGTGCCGTAGCTGACGCGACAGATGTTACTTGTACCGGCCTCGTCATGCCCGCTAATCCAGCGTCACCTCTGACACAGGATACGCCAGCTGCTTGTACTGCTGGTGATGGAGACGCTGCATTGCAAGCTGTTGGAGGTACACCAACCCGTCCTCTATTCACTGTTACCGGCACCGCACCTTTCACTAACTTAACCTTAACGCTGCCGACCACGAACGTAGCTTTGACCGCCGCTACGGGCCCAGGTACTCCGCAGTTCTTCTTGTCCGATTTTACTGCTCATAAAACAAGCGGCACCCCTGGCATAATTGCTACAGGAGCGGATAATCTCCAAACCGGCGCCACTGGTGAGGCCACCTTCGCTGTCGGCGCAACATTGGGTACCCACCTGGGCGTTGCGTCAGCCAACTACCAGGATCTGGCCTACACTGGCTCTTTTGACGTAGTAGTAAATTACTAATCCGTCGAAGATAGATTCGCCAAAAGCCTTCAAACCCCTAAGGGATTGAAGGCTTTTTTAGTTAGGGTCCCACCGATGAAAAATCTTTACATCTTGTTAACCGTATTATGTTGTTCATCGGCTACAGCAGAATTGCTTATTGATACACCACTTCACTTCGGTGAAATTGCCATTCGTCACAACAACTCCGTCAGCACGGTGAGCATTAACCGTAACGGCAATCAAATCAGCACCAACCAGATTTATATCATCAAGCCCGGTACTGCTGGGGCTTACACCCTTACCGGCCTGCCACCTTATGCCGTGGTGAATTTATCGGTCGATCTGCCAGCATTTTCGCAAGCCATGTATCCCAACACGGCCCAGTTTGAGATAAGCGCCGTAGACATTCCCGCGTCTGTCAGACTTGATGCAACCGGCAGCGCGCAGTTTCGTATGGGGGGTACATTGAGCACCTCGGGCAACTCTCTTAATAATTATTACAGTGGAGCTAATTACACGATCTATTTAAATGTGAATATCGATTACTGAATTCGCACTCAACATCTCTTAATACATTGATTGATTAGACCAAGGAAAATTTCGATGGCCGCCTCTACCCTGTCCAGATTACTCATCGCAGCAAGCTTCTTTTTATTTTCGCAGTTTGCGCTTGCCAACCTGTTAATTAATCCTACGCGGGTGCAGTTGGAGCCAAGTGATCGAACCGCAGACGTGACCTTGATCAATACCTCGCAAACCACCAATACCTATCGCTTGGAATGGAGTGAGAAGCGAGCCAAAAGTGAAGGTGGTTATGACGACCTGACCGAAGCAATGGCGGCCAGCTTTCCGACCGCCAGTAGCATGCTGCGCTTTTCGCCTCGCCAGGTAACGCTTAAGCCGGGCGAGCGGCAGACCATCAAGCTGATGCTCAGACGTCCCCAAGGGCTGCAGAACGGTGAATATCGTTCGCATTTAATGTTTAAAGCCCTGCCTCCGCCAAAACCTGAAAATGAATCAGCCAACAATCCTTCAACGGCGATCAATATCGTGCTGAGCTTTGCGATTCCCGTCGTCGTACGCCACGGCGAGCTGCAAGTCCAGATGAATGTCGATAACGCACAGATCGAATATCAGCCAGGCACACAAACCGGCGCTGTTCACGTCGATCTTTCGCGTTCAGGGCTGCACTCAGTCATCGGCACCATGAGCGCTTATTGGACGCCTACTGGTGGCAAGGAACAGCTGATTGCCAAATTAGGCGATTACAACTTCTGGGTCGAAAACCCTACCGCCAAAACGACCCTCCATTGGACTGGCACAGACTTTGCTCCTACTGATGGAAAGCTCCGCATTGTGTATGAAGGCAGCAAGCAATTTCGCGGTCAAACCATGTTTGACAAAACCTTCAACATCAGCCGGAGCATGATAAAAATAGTCAATTGAGCATTACCGTATGGATAAAAAGTCGGGGCCTGCTTTCGTTAAGGGCTTTTCAAAACTGTCACTAGCGGCTTGTTTTTCCTCGTTATTTTTGCCGCAGGCCAGCAGCGCAGCAGATCCCCGACTGGTTGAGACGCAGCGCAACCTGCAATCTATCTATCAACGCATTCAGCAAAAATATGCCGCCTTCGAGGTTGAGCAGGCCATCCAGGCGCAGCAACTTGAGCGGCAAATTGCCGACACCGAACCTTCCACCACACGCCATAATATTGACGACTCCAGCGCCATCTCCACCTGGCCCGCCGCCCTACCCGCGAATGATCAAAGCAGCCGTTTTTCCCCCGGCGAAGAGTTGATTTTATCCCTCACCGTCAACGGAACCGAATTAACCAGCATCTTTGCTACCAAAACCGAGCAGGGTCTGCAGATTGGTCTTGGGGATCTAACCCAGATATTAGAATTTCCCATCGACGTGAATCTGACAGACGTTACGGCCGAGGGTTGGTTTTTTGAGGAAAACAATCGCTTCTCGCTTGGGCGGCTGCGCGATGGCCGACTGGAAATCAACCTCAATCGTCGTCAATCCCACGTCGCTGCCGAGGATTACCACATTAGTGACGACCTTTACATTGAACTAAACGACGTTGTTGAATGGTTTGGGCTCGAATACACGCTGTTTGAAGAGCGCTTGGTATTGGCGATGACTTCTAAGCGCGCTTTTCCATCGGAACTACGTAAATCCCGCCAGCGGCAACAGATTTCCAGTACCGGCAGCAGCCGTTCAGTGCTGCCGCTGAAAGAGTCGGGCTACCAGGTGTTTTCGCCACCCATGCTCGATATCCAAATATCCGCCCAGGAAACAGAACAGGTTTTTTCTCCACCCGCATCTGATCCCGACGCGGCGCCGCGAAAAAACCGCAGCCGTTCAGCGAACTATTCTGTGCTTGCCAGCCACGACCTGGCCTATCTGAACGCCGAGCTTTTTCTCGCAGGCAATAAAGATGACTCGCTCAACGCCGCTTGGTTAACGCTCTCGCGCCAGTCTGACGCAGCCGACCTGCTCGGCCCCTTACACGCTACGGAATATGCCTTTGGTGATGTGGTGCCGGTTAACGCGGGGCTGGGAATGACCCAGGCAATGAGCCGCGGCTTGAGCTTTACCAACACGCCCCTTACCCAGTTAGCCGATAACCGCCGCGTAAATATCACCGGGGAAATTCAAGTCGGTTGGGATATCGAGCTCTATCGCAATGGCGTACTGCTGGCGCAGCAATTTAATGTGAGCGATGGGCGTTATGAATTTAATGATATTGAGCTGGAATTCGGCAGCAACGATTTCGAACTGCTCTTCTACGGCCCTCAAGGACAAATCGAAACCCGCCGTGAATCCTATCTGGTTGACGGCAACACGGTGCGCGGCGGCGAAGGCACTTACCGCTTCTCGCTGGTTGAAGTGGGTGAGTCGGTTTTTAATATGGACCCCTACACCCAAGATCCAACAAAACGCGGCGTGCTTGCCAGCACTGTGCTGGATGTGGGCGTTACCGATTGGCTGGCACTGTCGTTAGGCAGTGCGATTTTTGAACCCAAGCTGGGGGATGTCTCACAATTTTATTCGGTCGGAGCCAATGCCAGCCTGGGTCGCTACGGCTTGCTCAGTGCGCGCTATTTGCTGGATGTAGACTTGCATCAGTCGGCCGACTTTTTATATCGCACCCGGCTGTACAATACCTCTTACAACTTTGGCTTCCGACGCACCGAAAATCTTGCAAACCCAACCGTCGATGGCGACTACACCGATCAAATCACGGCACAGATGTCGGGTAGTTTGCTGCGCAATACCCGCACACCGATCAGCTACCAAAACAATTGGCAGAGAATTGAATCCAATGACGGCCACGTGAGACAGCAAGCGCATAACATTTTAGGCTTGGGCACCCGTCTGGGCTACTTCACCCATAACGTCTCCTGGGAAAAAGGTTTAACCGGGAGCGATTATTTCAGTCCCTCACCTATTACCGACAACGAATTAGTGTACGGCGGCCTTCAGTACCGCAAAAGCGTCGGCCGGTTACATACGCGCTTGTTCGGCAATTACTCTATTCGCCCGGAACAAGAAATGGACAGTTACGGCGGCGCGTTCAATATCAGCTGGACCAACAACTTCAATACTGAACTGCGTTATGCCCAATACACCCGGGCCGATAATTATCAACTTAACCTTGGCCTTAACTGGCGTCGAGATGCATTTACGCTGAGCACTAATGGTGGCTACAACGAAGACGGCTCCTGGTTTGCAGGCCTGGGCCTGCGCTTCAGCCTTGGCTATGAACCGCTGGAAGGTGCTTTGTATACGTCCGGTCGCCCTATTGCGCAAGCGGGCGGCGCTTCAGTAAGAGTGTTTGAAGACCTCAACATGAACCAGCGCTGGGACGATGGCGAGCCACTGATCGAAGGTGCAAAAGTCAGAGCCGTTCAAGCCCACAGACAAGCTACAACCAATAAAGCCGGTGTGGCGGTATTAAGCTCTGTGTATAACCAGACCCTGACCGATATCGTGGTGGACGAATCCACACTTGATGGCCCGTTTATGATCACCACCATTCCCGGCAAAGCGATCAAGGCGCGCCGTGGCTACCTGGAGCGAGTGGAAATTCCTGTGGTGAAAGCCGGCGAACTTGAGGGTGTTGTCTATCTTCACGATGATGCGGGCGAAGCCGGCGCCGCTGCTTATGTTGGCGTAAATCTGATTAATGCTGATAACCAGATTGTTGCCTCAACAAGATCCGAGTTCGATGGCTATTACCTCTTTACCGACGTAAAACCCGGCCACTACCAAGTCAAGATTGATGATGCTTATCTCGATAGACGGCAGCTCAAACCAACCGAAAAACGTGTCGAGTTTTCGTCTCGGGGCGATGTCATCGAAGGCGTGGATTTTGTGCTCAATCCGCTTGAGCAAGCGCACGGTTATGTGGCTGCTGCAGGTTATTTCGACACCGCTGAAATGCTCAAGCTCTATTACCATCTTGCACGTCAGCGCGCTGGCCAGCAGTTTGTGCAAACGCCGTTTTATATTCGCCAACCCGCGCAAGCATCCCAAAAAGGCGACTTTATTCTTGGACTGGCTTACTTTCCCGGTGACCAGGTTCCCGGTAGCGAGGCAGAGAAAAACGCACAGCAAACCTGTGAACTCCTGTCACAGCATCAGCTTCGCTGTGATGTGCAATACCACAACTTCAAGTATTAATTTTTAAGGACAGCCACGATGAAAGACTCTCTACGGCAGGCGCTCTCATTAGTTACCCTTATTGGCATGCTCATGAGCCTGGCCGCGTGCCAATCAACGCCTAAGCAAGGCACATCGACAAAAGATGCAGCCACGCTCGCACAAATTGCTGACAAACAACAGCAACAGGATCAGCTGCTTAAAGAGTGGCAAAACCTGAAGCCGGGTCTGGAGCGCTTGCTGGTGATTGAAGAAGAGCTGAACCTGTTACTGGGTCAATTGGCGCAACTGACCGCCAATCTTGATAATCCGCAAGCAGCTCCGTCCGTTGCACAAGCTTCACGAGCCCCGGTGCCAACCCAAATGATTCCTGTGGTTTCTTCAACTCCTCCCGTAACGGATACGCCACCGGCGCAGGTCGTCGCTCCGGTAACGCCCGTGGCTGTTTCTCAGCCCGCTATTGCGCCAGCCAACCTGCCCGCTAGCGCTCGCAGTGGTGGGTTTGCGTTACAGGTTGCATCTATTACCGAGCTGCATCGCCTGCCGGAAATCTGGCAGCAATTGCAAAACAAACACCCGCGGTTAATGGCCACCATGGAACCCAACTATCAGAAGACCCAAGTGCGCAACACGGATTACTACCGTTTGAAAATCGGTCAGTTTGCAAGCAGACAAGAAGCCAACAGTAAATGCAGCGCGCTGCAATCGGCAGGCGTAAATTGCCTCGTCGTAGATTACACGGAATCCCGTTTCGCCGACCTGGCAAATCAGTGAGTCAAAGGAAAAAGCATCATGCTCCCCAACACACCGCTTCGCGTCTTGTCTTTGTCTTTGGTCTTGGGATGCCTCGGCGCTTGCAGTTTTTTTGCGCCCAGCACACCACGTAACATAACGACCGAGTCCGGTGAGAAAATCAATCTTAACGACGCCAGGGTGCAAGAATTTATCGCTGAGTGGCACGATGCCAAACCAAGTATTAATCGCCTCGCTGAACTCGAAGGCGATTTACATTTTCTGCTGACAGAAGTCAGTCGTATGTCGGACCTGGGAAGAACGCCGGGCCTGAACCAGGCGCCCGCCACAACACCGGTTATCCGAATTCCTGACGACACACTTAATAGCTCGCCAATGCCGTCCTCATCTTCCCTTGAGAACGTCAATACCGTGTTTTCTTTTCCTCAGGAAATGGATCTTGCCTTTTGCCCGGAACCTTTTAGCAACAGCTATAAAAAATCCCTGGCAGTTGCCAGCTTTCCGCGGATACAACCTGCCACCAGCAATCCAGGTGCGCTGCATCAAGTAGAGCTTCACCTGCCGATGTTATTAGGCGCCAACTTGCGCAATCGCCACGCCATGCTTAATCCGCTCCAACTGCAACAGGGATTTGATTCTGCAGAAGCGCGCGGGCCCATTGCTTTCGCCGCACAGGCGCAGCAGGTCGCCCAAAAAAATCGCGTGCAATTTATTATCACCGGCCAAGTTAACGACATGTCGATGAAGTTTCCCAACACTCTGTCGTCACCTGGTCACTACACACGCTTCATCAACGGCGTACACAATCTTCTCCACATCAATACGCCATTGGACAAACGCAGCCGTGTATTCAGCTTTCATCTTGAAGTCCACGATGGCATCACCGGCCAGCGCATCTATAGCAACCACTACAGCACCTTCGGTCATTGGAAGCCCTCACCCGGCGCGCAGGTTGGTTTTGCCTCAGCCCGATTCTGGCAAACCGATTATGGCCATCAAGTGCAACAACTCGTCGCCAAAGCGAGCGATGATCTAGCGCAAGTTATTCGTTGCCAACCCTACATGGCCCGCGCTGAAGCCCGCCCCGGACAAAACATTGTCATTGTGCAAAGTGGTACCAATAATGGCCTGCGCACCGGCGATGTTTTAGAGCTCTACCAAATAGTTCACCACCCTGCTGCAGGCGGCTATCAGCAATACAATACCCGCGTGATAAAACAAGACGCACAGGTATACCTGACAGAAACCTACCCTTCACATAGCGTGGCCCACGTCCCCGCCGAATTACTGATGACGGGGCAATATCTGGTGAAAGCGCCGTGAACTGTGCTATAAAAATACGGCGCTAACTCCGTTCCCCAAACGACGTATTACAGGGCCACAAATACACTATGTCTCGCTGGCTTATCATCGCCGGAATCGCACTGCTGATTACCGGCATCATCATCCACTTTGCACCCTGGCTAATTAACTGGTTCGGAAGATTACCAGGAGACATTAATATCCAAAGCGAACGCAGCCGCATATTTATCCCCATCACATCGATGATTCTGATCAGTTTGGTTTTTACCGTACTGCTGAATATCTTTAATCGTGGGTGAGAATATGGAAACGATGTAGCTAGGGTACTTAGAGGTAAAAAATTTGCAGATATGGCTCATCGTATTCTGATATTTCAGTTTAAAAAATTGCATAGATTTGCAGCAGCGAACCTAATTTAAAAAATTCAGGGTGCATTCCGCTTTTTCTGAGCTGCCTATGCGGCAGCGAACGGTTGCGCTGCCGTGTTATTAAGACAAGCCGGGTTTTGCAGCCAGTCTAAATATTCATTGACGTCATCAGTGATATAGACCGGGCAAAATTCAGGTGTAGGTAAGTATGCCTTTTGTGAGGCGTCGTAAACGAGATTGGCGGGTGCAATTTGGTTGTAGGCGGTCAGGTCCGCGCTGCATTGGGGGCGGGACAGACCGAATTGCTGAATCAGGTTGCGGGTGTTGATGCGCCCTTCCCAATAGGCGATAAGTTCAATGAAGCGATAGCGATGTACCGTGGGATTTACGTCCATGCGGCCTCCAATTTCCTTTCCCGAGGTCTTGCCCGACTACTTCGCTGCGGCGAACCTGTTCAGGTCGAGCATAAACCAAGTCTGGCGTTAAAAACAACACCAGCAACGGGATGACGGAGTGGCTCCGCGCCGAGCTATCAGGCCACGGGCGTGGTTGTTTCGGTAATCGCATCCTGAAGTGTTGGATAAAGACGAAAGATCCCCTCAATCGGATCAATTTTCGCTTTCGCCATGGTTTTGAGCGGTTGAAAAGGTACATCAGTTAAAATGAGGCGCGCTTCCTGGTGCTGACAATGATCGATGAGTTTCGTGAGTGCTCCAACGCCGCCGGCATCGAGCAAATTCACGCGATCAAAATTTAAAATAATGGTTTTATTTTTTTCACAATAATTTTTCAGCTCACCAAATATTTTATCGGCAGCGGCAAAAAATAAAGGGCCCGTAATACTGAAGACTTGATAATTAGCGGGTAGCGCATCAGGGAAATATTGTTTATTTGCGGAGATATCAACCACCCGCGTCATATCGGCAATTTGCTTGGTGAACAAGATCGCGGCAAGTACTACGCCAGCGGTTATTGCGATCACCATGTCAAACAACACTGTCAAACAAAAACAGCATAAAAATATCCATCTATCACTAGCCTGCGAGGTTTTTAGCAAGCGCCAGCTTTTAGGGGCTTCGCTCATATTCCAGGCGACGACCATTAATAGCGCTGCCATCGCGGGCATAGGTAGATAACCGAGCAATGAAGTAAAGCTTACCAGGCCCAGCAGTACAACAAGGGCATGGATCATGGCGGCGATGGGAGTCTCTCCGCCAGCTTTATAGTTTGCGGCAGAGCGCGCGATGGCTGCAGTTGCGGTAATACCGCCAAAAAATGGAGTGACAATATTGCCAATCCCCTGTCCTAACAATTCGCTATTGGCGCTGTGGCGGCGGCCAGTCATGCCATCCAGTACCACCGCGCATAACAGCGATTCAATAGCGCCGAGCATCGCAATGGCAAAGGCAGCGGGTAATAAATCGCGAATTAAATTCCAACTGAGCGCAAGCCGCTCAATACCGGCGCCTGACTGAGCCCAGGGCCAGGTAATACTCGGTAATATTGGCGGAATACCACTGCCAACGCTGCCGTCGGCCGCCAGATAACTAAAACGGGAATCAATGGTATCTACAGTGAATCCTGTATGGCTTAACGCGAGCGCTATCAAGCTACCCACGATAACCGCTGGCAGGTGCGCAGGCATGGGTGTGCGCAATCGCGGCCAGAGCAACATGACTCCTAAAGTCGCTAGCGCTACCAGCACACTCGGCCAATGAACCGCTGACAGAAACTGCGCGAGCACCACTATTTTTTCAACATAATCTTCCGGCATATCGGCAATTGGCAAACCAAGAAAATCTTTAACTTGCAAGGTAGCGATAACCACGCCGATACCGCCGGTAAAACCCAGAGTAACCGGCTTGGGAATGTACTCGATCAGACGACCTAATTTAAACAGGGCCATGATCACGAGGATCACACCTGCCATCACACTCGCCAGCAGCAATCCATTGAGGCCGTATTTTTGGGTAATGGGATAAAGGATGACGACAAACGCTGCAGTGGGGCCGGAAATACTCAGGCGAGAGCCGCCGGTCAAGGCAATCACAAACCCGGCGATGGCTGCCGTATAAAGACCGTATTGAGGGGCCACGCCACTGGCGATGGCCAAAGCCATAGCAAGCGGGATAGCAATAATACCGACGGTCAGCCCGGCCACAAGATCTTTGCGAAAACGCTGAAAAGTATAAGGCTCCTCAAAGCTTTCTCTTAAGGCATGTCCTAAACGCAAAGAAAACAAATGTGCACGCGGCATGCTGCCTCCCGTAAGTATTAAACCCCTAACCCGCGATATGTAATTCCTCTGATTATCATTTCATTATAATGTGATTATAATAGCATCTATGTGAGTTCATGACGAAAGCTTCAAGAGACACACAGCATGGAACAGAAAACTGCACGCTTAACGGTGTTGATCGACCCAACCAAAAAAGACGCATTTGAACAACTCTGTTCAAGCCAGGACGTCACGCCATCTCAGGTAGTTCGACAGTTGATTCGTGAATATCTGGACAAGCACGGCGTGACCTATGCCAATCAACCTGCTGGTACCGCGGTTACACCGCGCACCCGTAAATAACGCTGAAAGTTCAGCCCAACGTAAGAGATAGCTTATGAACACTTTACCTCCCTGTCCTAAATGCGCCTCTGAATACACCTATGAAGATGGTTTGCTATTGGTGTGCCCGGAATGTGCGCACGAATGGTCCAAAGATGAAACCAGCGCGAGTGAAACTGAAGATAAATTGGTTGTGCGTGATGCTCATGGTAACGAGCTAAACGACGGCGACTCGGTTACTGTGGTCAAAGATTTGAAAGTGAAAGGTTCATCGAC
>CAYTQQ010000004.1:0-17780 GCA_964440135.1 uncultured Cellvibrionaceae bacterium
CCAACTTCCGCTTTTGGTTGGGCGCGCGCGAATTGCCAACTTCCGCTATTGGCCGAAAGAAGGCGTGTGCTCAGAAGTAAAATTGTGTATGAGGGGTAATCAAGTCCAGGGCTCCAGATCGATCTTCGAATAGCTTACGAACCCTCCAGGCTGCCATGACCAAGGAATCTCCAAGGATCAAGGGGCAGACTCCTTGACCCTTCAGAATCTGCCACGCCTCTAGCGTATTGAATAACGCACTGTTTTTTAGGAAGCCCTTAACGTCCATTCAAAGTATAAAGCTGTCGAACCGCTCCTCTCCGAGAGGTAGCGTTTCATTGTCGCCTTGGGCGAACGATGTGGGAAAAATACTTGTATGCTGCTGTGGTTGCAGCGCTTTGGATCTCTTCAGTTTCTGTCGCACAACAGTCGCCTGAAAATCTTTTCCGACAATAGCGGATGCTTTAAGATAATTCCTCAGGATTTTTCACTATTTCGCTATTTTCTCTCCATGATGTAGCCCCTCTTACGCAAAGGATATGATCAATGCATTCTGTCGGTAGTCGTCACTTCTTTTTTGTTTTATGTGCCATTTTTATTGGTGGCTTGCTCAGCGGTTGTTCTCCTTCTGATGAGAATGACGCGGCCTATGTTGATGAGCAGTGGGAGAGTGATAGTCAGTATGACGGTGATCCTTATGAACAGCAGATGCTGAGTGAGGGCTGGCGTCATGGCACTTTAAAAGTCGAAGTGGAAATCAGCCAGGGGGCGGAGCAGGATATCAATGATCCGGGCACGCGGTTGCGTGGGCCGACTACCGGTAGTACCAACTGGCAGGGTTATTTAACAGCCAGCAGTGAAGTACGCGTGTTGGTGCAACCCGATCTGCGTGTTCTTGTACCCGCCGAAGGAAGCAATGAGGTGCGTCGCTCCGCATTTGAAAGCAAGCCCTTTTATGTCACTGATGTATACATTGAGGACGGTAAGGTAGGCGAGACTCGTTACAAAGCTTATTGGCACCATCGGGAGCCGGAATCAAATCAATTGATTGAATCCACTCGCCATATTGAAGAGCAGGGCACGGTTACCCGGTTGGTGGTAGATGATATTCGGCCTTCGCTCTACGGGCCGGGTTGGGAAGCGCAGGTTGTCTTTGATACGGAAACCCGGCGCAAACATGAAGAGACTCATCTTCTTGTTAATGCTGCCGAGCCGATGACAGTCACTGAAGAAGTTGAAGACCGTGAGAGCTTTTCGTTTTTGTTATACCCGGCGCCCAACGCTCAGAATTTAAATAATTACCCCTATCTTGATCCCCAATTGCCGCCCAACCTTCAGAAAAGTATTACACAAGGACATTTGGATACGCTGGCACTTTTGCATCAGCTGCGTGATGCGCCGGCGTTGTCGACCATGCTTGTCGGAATGGAAACAAAAGCGTCCAAGGATCAGTTGATTTTGAGCTATGACTATTCAGGAGCTAAACGGATTCCCATGTGGGCAAATTTAGAAGGCATGGTCGCTATACCCGAGAGCGGCACGTTTAAAATCACCATCACGCTGACCGCTGATTAGTGCTGTCAGTCAACACCAAGTGCTAGTCAGTACCAGGGTTAGCTGCAGAAATCTAAGGAATAAAGATGTTGTACAAAGGGTTAAGCCTGCTGCTTCTGTCAGTGCTTGTGCTTGGCGGCTGCGCCAGTGACGCGAGTTATCAGGAGCGGGTGAACAATTACTGCCTGCAAGAATCGCTCAAGATCGGGCCTCATCATCAAGGTCACTCTACGGAAACCGGTCAACCGGGCGGCAACGGACCCTATCGGCATCCAACAGAAAATAACTGTTTTGTCGGTAGTGATTCTGAGTAGACACGGGTGATGATGGTCGCCACCCGCGTTTCTGGTGGTGTTCTTAGTCTGGCGAGTAGGGTCCTTGGCAGGCATACTGCTGGTGCCTTATCTTTTATGGGTGAGCTTGCCGGTGCGCTGAATTTTTGGTGCGATAATTCCACTCCAATGTTCAACCCAATCCCAATGTTCTAGGATAAGCACGGCATCCGTAGATTATGCTAAGCCCTTTTTATAATAAATAGGTTCTCTATGAATAAATCGCTCGTTACTGTGGTTACTTTTTGCACGATGTTGTTTGCGGCCGGCGTCTTTGCGGCAGAAGAAGCGCCAGCCCGTGATCGGTCTTATTTTTTCCCACCTGAAATGCAGAGTCTCCCTTTATACGGTGATGCAGCGATTCCCAATTCTAAGCCAGCCGCTGATGAAGAAACGGGCGCGGGCACGGGCTGGATTCAGAAAGTTTCTCAGCCTTATATTCAGGTGTATCTGCCTGCAAAAGTAAAAGCGACAGGCGCCAGCGTGGTGATATTTCCCGGCGGAGCTTACTGGGGTTTAACATTTGAAAACGAGGGTATTCAGCAAGCCAGATATTTTGTGGATCACGGTATCGCGGCCTTTGTTGTTAAGTACCGTCTTCCCAGTGATGTATGGATGAAGGACAGATCTATTGGCCCACTGCAGGATGCGCAGCAGGCGATGAAGTTGGTGCGCGAACGTGCGAGTGAGTGGAATCTGGATGCTGAGCGTATTGGTGCTATCGGCTTTTCTGCCGGTGGGCATCTTGCGTCAACCCTGGCTACGCAGTTCGACAAGCCTCAAATCGAAAACGCCAACAATACCAATTTGCGTCCGGATTTTCTGGTGCTGGTTTATCCGGTGATCAGTATGGATGACAAGGTGACTCACCTGGATTCGCGCAAAGCGCTCCTGGGTGAAAAGCCATCGCAGGCGAGTATCCGGCGCTTCTCCAGCGAACTCAACGCCAGTGCAAACACGCCGCCTACGCTGCTGCTGCATGCGGTTGATGATAAGTTGGTCGATGTAAAAAATTCCATGCTGTTTCTCGAAGCACTCAAGCAGGCGGGCGTTCCTGTTCAGGCGCATTTTTTTGAAAAAGGCGAGCACGGCTTTTTCCTGATGCCCCGCGACCGCTGGCAGTCAACCATTATGGAATGGCTGACTACAAACGGTTGGCTGAATCTGAAAAAGAATTAATGTTATCGTTATGGTGTCGCGTTCGGTATTCACCAAAGGAGCATGAAAATGAAACCTATTTTTCGACAGATGTTGTGGTTATTTATGCCAGCGGTTATGGCAACCTCCATCGCCCATGCCGACCAGGCATTACGCGATCGCGCTAATGCGATTTTTAAACCCATTCCTGAACAGGTTGCGGAAGTGGGCGGGCAGAAGGTGGTGGCAAGTCAGGTCGAGCTGGGTCATAAACTTTGGTTTGATCCGCGCCTGTCACGCAGTCATTTAATCAGCTGCAATACGTGTCATAACCTTGCGATTGGCGGTGGCGATAACGTCCCTGTTTCTATTGGTCATGGCTGGCAAAAAGGGCCGCGCAATAATCCGACCGTGCTCAACGCCGTGTTCAATGCCGCGCAGTTTTGGGATGGCCGTGCAGCCGACTTGCAAGAGCAGGCCATGGGGCCATTGCAGGCACCGGTTGAAATGAACAACACCCCGGAGCGGATCGAGGCAACCTTAAAAAGTATGCCGGAATACGTAGAAGAATTTGCCAAGGCTTTTGGCGGCACCAACCCGGTCACCATTGATAATGCGGCGCGCGCGCTGGCTGCGTTTGAGACAACACTGATTACGCCCAATGCGCCCTTTGACCGCTTCTTAAACGGTGATGATCAAGCCCTGACCAAGTTACAAAAAGAGGGTTTGGAATTGTTTATGAATTCGGGCTGCACAGCGTGTCACAACGGCGTGAATCTGGGCGGGCAGGCTTACTTTCCTTTTGGTGTCGTGAAGCGGCCGGGTGCTGATATTTTACCGCTGGAGGACAAAGGACGCTTCTCGGTTACCAACACTGCCAGCGATGAATATGTATTTCGTGCGTCGCCTTTGCGCAACGTTGCTTTAACGCCGCCTTACTTTCATAGCGGCGAGGTTTGGGATCTTGAGCAGGCGGTGGCGATCATGGGCGACAGTCAACTCGGGCGGGAATTAAACAGTCAGGAAGTCAGTGCGATTACCGCCTTTCTTCACGGTTTGACGGGTGATCAGCCTCAGGTGATGGTGCCAACCTTGCCGCCGAGCACGGCGCAAACCCCTAAGCCGGATGCGATGATCCAAACCAATTAATATCTTCCGCAACCCCTGAGCAATTACTCAGGGGTTTTTATTTTTAAGGGGTAGACTGCCTTAAGCGTCTTGGCAAACATTTCAGGGAGTGACTATGGCTATGACAAAGCAACAACAATTAATGGGCTTGATCGGATGGTTACTGGTGGTATTTATTGCGGCCGGTATTGGCGCCGCCGCGACGGTTAAAGCGGGCGATTTCTACACCCAGCTTATGCGCCCTGAGTGGGCTCCGCCATCGTCGGTATTTGGGCCGGTGTGGACGTTGCTCTATACGCTCATGGGCTTTGCAGCTTGGCTGGTCTGGCGTGCAGGCAAACCGGTCAGGATAAATTCGATCCTCATTTTATTTTTAATCCAGCTGGCATTTAACAGCCTCTGGAGCTGGCTGTTCTTCGCTTGGCAACTGGGTGCGCTGGCGTTTTTCGATATTGTGATTCTGTGGGTATTGATTGTCGCCACGCTGGTTTCTTTTTGGCGGGTGGTGCCCTTGGCGGGCATTCTGCTTGTTCCTTATCTTTTATGGGTGAGTTTTGCAGCGGCGCTGAATTATTCTGTGTGGCAACTCAACCCAAACGTGCTGGGATAAATGCAATACGCAAAAGTGATGGGCCAATGGCTCGCTCAATCTAAAAATAAATTCATTAACTGCAAGGCGTCGGAAGCGAATAATGCAGCTGAAAGATCATGTCAGCTTGATGGCTACTTATAACCAGCTAATGAACACCAACCGTCTGAGGCTTGAATACGTTTCACCAGCGCCCGTCAAACCCAGAACTAATCCGGATCTCCAACGACTAATTACCTTGACACAAGTCGGTCAATTTCTGAGGAGCTTCCGGGATGAATGAAATGGATATTATAACGACACCGCTGTGGGAAATTGCAGCGCGTGGCACGGCGGTTTACCTGACGCTTACCATCCTGTTGCGGCTTACCCCAACGCGGCAAACCGGCAGCCTTTCACCGAATGACATGATTGCCGTGGTGATTATCGGTTCTATTGCGGCAGATGCCATTGCCGGAGATGCGCAAGGGATCATTGATCTGCTGCTGATGATTGTGGTTATTTTGTTGTGGGATTATCTGTTCAACCTTGCCGACTTTTATCTGCCGCGCTATCGCCGCATTGCCCAGCATGAGCCTACGCTCCTGATTCACAATGGCGTTCTTTTGCACAGAAATTTACAGAAAGAAAAACTGACCGAGGAGGAGCTGATGGCCAATCTTCGCAAGCGCGGTTTTGCTGAAATTCACGATGTCAGGCTGGCACTTCTGGAAGCCGACGGCGAGATCAGTGTGCTTGGAAAAGACTGATCTCGACCGCAGGCTTGCTTCCGTTACCGTATGATTAATTTATTTTGAAGGCACTTTCAGTACCGCGTTGAACGCTGGCTTGGGCTGATAATTGCGGTCAAACAACAGCGTGTAGTTGGTGCGGTTTGGAATCGGGTAATCATTTTTCCACGACATAGGATCATGCACACCCCATAGTGTTACGCGCTCAATTTTGTCACGCTTGTTGTAGAAAATGCGGAACAGTTCTTCGTAGCGCTGAGTCAGTTGTCGCTCAACATCTTTGGGCAGGCCATTACGATAGGGGTCGAGAAACTCCTTGAATTCCTCCAGCTGGAACTGTTCATGAGCCATACCTGTACCGATAATCTGGCCCTCTTTGGTCAGCGGCAGAACATCGATATCCAGTTCGGTAATCATGACTTTTACACCGGTCGCGGCATAGGCATCAATGGCCGCTTCGATGTATTCAGTCTTCGGAAAATTCAAACCCCAATGCCCCTGAATACCAACGCCATCAATACGAATTCCCTCAGCCTGTAACATTTTTACCATGCGAACTATGCCGGCCACTTTTTCGGGGCGCCAGGCATTGAAGTCGTTGTAATAGAGTTCGGCATCCGGTGCGTATTCGCTGGCAAACTTGAACGCGTGTTTTACCATTTCATCGCCGTCGCCAATACTTTTTACCCAGGTTGTCGGGCGGTAGGAGCCGTCGTTATCGATCACTTCGTTCACTACATCCCATGCGTGAACGCGTCCGGCATAGCGTCCGGCAACAATTTCGATATGACGGCGCATGCGCTCCAGCTGTGCTTCGGGAGTGTTGGGTTGCCCCTGCTCATCCTGAAAAAACCAGGCCGGTGTCTGGTTATGCCAGACCAGCGTGTGACCGACAATAAACATATTGTGCTTTTCGCCAAACTCTACAAACGCATCGGCGGGACCAAAATCGTAGACGCCCGGCTGCGGATGGATGACTTCGTTCTTCATCACATTTTCAGCGGTAATGGTATTGAACTGCGCCGTTACGATGGCCTGGGATTTGGCATCAACACCTTGCACTATGTCATCGTTGACTGCAGTACCTAACAAGAAGGCATTTGCATACGCGTCTTTCAGTGTGGTTTGTTCGGGGGCTTTGGCGGTGTGGGCGCAGCTGGCGATAAACACTGACGCCAGTATGAGGGGCAGGGTCTTCTTCATGATCGAGGTTCCTTGGATTAATAGTGACTCGAGAGCCGTGAAGTTATGCTGAAAAGGGCTTGTATACTAGCAGCGGAGCCAAGCGAGTCAATGCTCGGTGTTGACCTCGCACAGTACTGCTCTGGCGTGAGGACTATCCCCGATACAAGACTGTTCAGAGTAAAGAATGCTCCCAATGCACGCGGGGCTTAAGCAGGTGCCACCCGTAAACAAGCACTGTTAGGGTCAAGGCTGGGTTTCCTTGAGCAGGAAGTCGATCAGTAATCTGACCCGCTGAGGTACATGTTTGGCGCTCGGGTAGAGCAACGAAAAAGGACGGGTTCTGCCGCGGTACTTTTGCAACACTTCGACCAGTCGGCCTGTAGCCAGATCTTCTTCAACAAAAAAACGGCATACCTGCACTAATCCTGCTCCGTGGCGGGCGAGAGTGACGATTCCCAGTACGTCCTCTGCACATTCAATACCGCCAGAGGTTTCGATATCGATCTCTTTGCCGTCATCGCAAAACTGCCAGCGTATCCGTTGTCCCGTACTTGGCAATGCAAACTGGATGCACTCGTGACCTTGCAAGGATTCCAAGGTGTCGGGCACGCCATGCCGTTGCAGATAATGCGGTGCAGCAACCACGATCAGCTCGGATTCCAGCAGGCTGCGGATCACCAGGCCTGAATCCGGTGGTGTGCGTCCGCGGATCGCAAGGTCAAATCCTTCAGCGGCAAAATCTATGTTGCGATTACTGATATTAATCTCGATATCAACGTTTGGATGGGCATCGCGAAATTTGCTGATCAGCGGCAGTATGCGGTGATGGGCTATGGGCGTGGATACGCTGAGACGTACCTTGCCCGCTGGCGCGCTCTGGTGGCCCGATACTGCACGTTCAGCCTCGGCCAGTTGTCCCAGTGCCTGTTTGCATTGTTCGTAATAGCTCTGCCCCGCGCCTGTGAGGCTGATTTTGCGCGTGGTGCGATTGAATAAACGCACCGCCATTCGCTCTTCAAGGCGGGCGATGGCACGGCTTACCGCGGCGGGAGTGATACCTGCTTGCCGGGCGGCATGGGTAAAGCTTCCGGTTTCTGCGGACAGGCAAAACAATTCGATACTTCCCAGCATCATCATTCCAAACTGACGACTCATGATTTGTTACCTGATGTAAAGACTCAAACGAACGATACCTTATTTTTCGGCAAAAAAAACCGGCATACACTGCGTGCTCACTGTACCCACCTCTAAAAGGAATCGATTTATGAAACTCTATTTTTCGCCCCATACCTGTTCGCTGTCACCGCACATTTTATTGTGCGAGACCAAGACCCCCTACACATTGGTGGGCGTGGATTTAAAAACGCATGTAACAGAGGGGGGAACGGATTACTACACCATCAATCCTCGCGGCCAGGTGCCCTTGCTGGTCCTGCCGAATGGCGAGCAGTTAACTGAAGGTCCCATCATTGCGCAATACATTGTCGAAGCCGCTGGTGCTACACAGTTGTTACCTGCGCAGGGATTGCCCCGTTACCGCGTGCTGGAATGGCAAAACTACATCGCTACCGAGTTGCATAAATCTTTCTCGCCGCTGTTTAGCCCTGCCTTCAGCGCCGAAGCTAAGCAAACCGCGCGCACCCTGCTGCGTAAAAAGTATGAATGGCTGAACACCCACCTGGCTCACAACGTATATCTCACGGGCGACAACTTCACGATGTCCGACGTCTATCTGTTTGTAGTTACCCAATGGGCGGCAGTGGTATCACTCGACCTTACCGACCTAAACAACATTCAGAATTTCTTAACAAAGGTTGCGCAACGGCCTGCAGTACGCGAGGCGATCAACGCTGAAGCTGCCATCGTTACGACGGCCTGAGGGGAGGCAGCTTATGCCCTATATAAAAATCCAGGTTACCCGTGAAGGCGTTACCGCTGAACAAAAAGCGGAGCTGATCAAGCGCGCGACCGCAATGGTGGTTGAGGTGCTTGATAAAGATCCTGCGACGACCCACGTCGTTATTGAAGAGGTAGATACCGATAATTGGGGGGTGGCGGGCAAAACCGTGACTGCTATCCGGCGGGCACGCGTTACAAAATCGAACCGTGAGGGAAATGCTGATGACCTACCAGAGTGAGCCAGAAGCCGCAGCGATTCAGCAAGTGGTAGCCCGATATTTTGATGGTCTCTATCACAGCGACGTAAAGCATCTGCAGGGTGTACTTCACCCTGCAGCACTCTATGCCACGGTTGTTGATAACAAGCTCCGCAGGTTATCAATGGAGGACTACTGGCCTGTAGTCGCTGCGCGGATCTCCCCGGCAAGTCAGGGGCAGGCGCGACGGGACAAAATAGTGGCCATCGACATCCTTGGTGCTACAACCGCGCTGGCCAAGGTCGAGTGTGCAATTGCCGGGAATTTTTATCGTGATTTACTTTCGCTGGTTAAATTGGACAATCGCTGGTGGATTATTGCCAAGGTGTTTCAGATGGAGGAAGAGAAACCGGAGTTAACCGACGTCAATAATTAATCCTGGCCTCCAGGTGATTAACGCTTGAGAGATCACTAGCGCGTATTGGGGAGTTAACGGCGCAATTACGGCAGACGCATTTAGCAGCACATATTGCGCAGCGCGATATTCTCACGCCTGAACAGGTGGCCATGTATAACAAATTGCGAGGCTACCATGAGCAGCGATATCTCAAATCGTCGACTCATCATTCGGATGCTCACCATTAGTAATGGGGGACAGTTTCCGTTGCATCTCCCGGATATTGGTTGATCGCACAACTGCCATACAAGTATGATCGACGGTCGTGAAGATCTACCGAACTGAGAGATAACTATGATAAATACTTGGCGAATTGTGCGTTGGTTTAGTTTGTCGCTGGTCGCTCTGACCTGTTCTTTTTCGGCCATGGCGGATGTGACCTTGCCCCGCTTGCTGACCGATGGTGCCGTATTGCAGCGGGATAAGCCGCTCACCATCTGGGGCTGGGCCGACGATGGCGAAAAAGTGCGGGTGCGCTTTGCTGGCCATGAAGCCGTGACCCATGCTCAAGATGGTAAATGGCAGGTGACGCTGCCACCTGTTCCTGCGGGTGGGCCCTTTGCTCTGGAAGTGTCTGGAAAAAATCAGGTGGTGCGTAACAACCTGTTAGTGGGTGACGTATGGATTGCCGCCGGCCAGTCAAACATGGAATTGCCACTTAACCGGGTGCGTTACCGTTATCCCGAGGTTCTGGCAAAAACCCAACAACCCCAGATTCGTGAATTCAATGTGCCCGTGGCTTATGCCTTTAAAGGCCCCTTGGCTGATTACAATCATGGACAATGGAAAACCGCTACTCCGGAACACATTGCCGGTTTTTCTGCCGTTGGATTTTTCTTTGCGCAAAAGCTGCATACCGATATCGGCGTGCCGATTGGGTTAATTACGCTTCCGGTGGGCGGCTCGCCGGCAGAAGCCTGGGTGAGTGAAGGGGCGCTGGATAAGTATCCCCACTATAAAGAGCAGTTGCAGCCGTTTAAGAACGACGAGCATGTGCAGCAAACCGTGGCGCGCGACAGAGCCAACAGCGAACAATGGTATTCGGCGCTGGCGGCAGCGGATATTGGCTTGAAAGAGGAATGGGCCACTGCCGCATTACCGATGACCGGCTGGGAGCCGCTGCAAGTGCCGGGTTATTTGCGCGAGCAGGGCATCGATTTTGTGCATGGATCTTTCTGGGTGCGCAAAACCATCCATCTGACGGAAGCCCAGGCCGAGAAAAAAGCACAGCTTTGGTTGGGCGTGATTGTCGATGGTGATCAAGCCTACGTGAATGGCCAGCTGGTGGGGCAGGTAGGTTATCAATATCCTCCGCGCATCTACGCAGTTCCCGAAGGCCTGCTGAAGGCGGGCGAGAATGAAATCCGTGTGCGCATTACCGCCTATTCGGGCAATCCCGGCTTTGTGAAAGAAAAACGCTACGCGCTGGTCTTGAGTGACAGCCAGGGGTCGGAAGACCTAGCGCTGGATGGGGGATGGCATTACAAAATTGCCGCACGTATGGACGCCATGAAGCCGGGCACGACGCTGCACTATCAACCGGCCTCACTCTTTAATGCGAAGCTGGCGCCCGCGTTGCCGATGGCCATGAAAGGCGTGATCTGGTTTCAGGGTGAATCCAACGTTGAGCGGGCCGATGCCCAAGGCGTCCACCGTCAGCCGGGCGGTGTCTGTGCCAATCCAAGTTGCACCGTCAGCACCTCGGAATATCGCTATCTTTTTGCCGACTTGATCCACGATTGGCGTCAGCAGTTTGGACAGGGTGACTTCCCCTTCCTGTTTGCGCAGCTGGCAAATTTCTTACCCGCCAAAACGGAGCCCGGTGAAAGTAAATGGGCGGAACTGCGCGAGGCCCAGCGCCAGACGTTGGCACTGCCAAATACCGCTATGGCCGTGACTATTGATGTGGGCGAGTGGAACGATATTCACCCGCTTGATAAGCAAACCGTTGGTGAGCGTTTAGCCTTGGGTGCATTGAAGCTGGGTTACGCTAAAAAAATAATCGCTTCAGGTCCGGTGTTAAAGAAAGTAGATATCAAAGGCGACCAGTTGATATTGCACTTTGATGAAGTCGGTAAGGGATTAAACGTGCGCGGGGGGAGTTTGCAACACCTTGCTGTAGCGGGTGAGGACAAGCGCTTCGTCTGGGCCAAGGCGCAGGTTAAAAAAGATCGCATCATTGTCTCTGCCGAAGGTATTAGTTCGCCTCGCTGGGTGCGTTATGCCTGGGCAGATAATCCTGACACGGCCAATCTCTATAACAGTGCAGGGCTGCCGGCATCACCCTTTGAGGCAAGCGTGAATCCCTGACGGTCTTTTGGCAGCGTACTTCCGCAGTACGCTGCCTTCTTGTCTAGCGAGCGACTTTTCTCCCGGTGCTTTCTTGGCGCTTCCTGTCTCTACCTCGCCATCTTCTTTCTGGATTTTCTCTCCGCCTTCTGGATTTCTCTTCGCCTTGTGGAACTTAGTTGTCTCCTGCTTCTGTCTCCCTCTTGCTTACCTGCCTCCTTTACCGTCCTTGATTCTCGTCACTGTTTATTTATTTTTCCCGGTCGAAAACAGCGGACAAGCTCAGACCAAAAGAACATATGTGTAAAGTTATTTTAAAAGCGAAATAAGATTAGACGCCCTTATAAAAGTTGTGCTTATATGGAGATGCAAATATAAACGAGACTTGGTTATGCGCAGAGTCGCAGTAGTTATCAAGATTGTATTCCTGCTGTCAGCCATTATCGGGGCGGGCAGTAGCCACGCTGTCGGCAAAGAAAGTAACGGCTTTTTTGGCGCTAACGAATTCGATGTTGTTGCCACTACCAGCCAGTTTTATTCGGCGGATGATGACAAACCTCATGTCGTCGAGCTCCAGTCACCTCCGCAAGTTTCTGTTGTACCTCATCACCATTACGCAACCCATGCACTCCATCTGTCACGTTTCGTTGACAAGCCTTTTGCTCGTGCCCCGCCTTTTCTTTTTCTCACCTGATTTTTGATTCCGGCTTCTTCGGATTTTTAATTCGTTATCTGACCCGTCAGATATGACATTTGGATATTTGCACCCATTGTGCAGATGTCACGTGAGGACTTTATGAAAAATTTGCGCTTACACCCCGTTAATACGGTGGATCATTTGGTACATCCCGATGAGTTTGATGACGTTACTCTCGACTCTCCTGCATTGTCCGTTATTACCGATTACAAACATCATCGGCCGCATGTGGTCGAGTCTCATCTGGGCGCAGTAGAAGCGGCGGATCAAATGTTTTACGAAAACATTCGCTTCAAACTGGTGATTGATCGCAGTGGTGATCTGGTGGGCTTGGTGAGCGGCGAGGAACTTTCTGAGCAGCATATTTTGTTGCACCAGGTCAGCGCGCGCATCAAACGCAATGAAGTCTTGGTTGCTGATGTCATGCTGCCGCGCGAAGCAGTGAGTGCAATTCCCTACACGGATTTTGCGCGGGCCACAGTCGCCGATATCATCGCCTTGTTGCAGCGTCATGGTCAGCAGCATTGTTTTATCGTGGATCAGGATAACCACCATATCCGCGGCGTAGTATCGACCACAGACATTGCGCGCCGCCTCCATATTCCAGTCATCGTCGATCAAAAGCCCTGTGTCGCCAGTATGGCGGCAGTGATGGTGCGGGAGTAACGCTGCCTTGCTTTAAGGTGGCCGCCTTAGTTGAAATACCTAGCGTTCCTTGCCCGCACCGCGATCCTTGGGTGCGGGCTTTTTATAGCCTCTTTCATGACGGTGAACCTTCGCGTCACTACCTGCTCGTTGCCCGAAAAAGCACAGCCAAGGCACGTGAATCGTGTATACTTCGGCCACATTTTGTACAACGAGTAAGTAGCTTTGATTGGTAAATTCCTAAAACAATTGATCGGCAGCAACGCCGAGCCTAAGTCTGAGCCCTCAACCGCAGGCCAACCACCAAAGAAAAAGCAGCGGGGGAACCGCCGCGCCCAGAAAGATCCGGGCGCTTCCGCAGGCGCAGGCCGCGGTAATCGCCGCGGTAATTCCCGCCCACCAAGCCAACCTTCTGTAACCGCGCCGGCCCCTGAGAGAGCTCCGAAATCGACCGCGCCGCGTCCTCGTAAAGAACCTAAACCAGTGCCCGTGGCAGACTGGAGCCTCAAGCAGTTCGACGTGGCCCCGGAAGAAGGCAAAACCCGCTTCCATGATTTTGATCTTACACCGGAGCTGATGCACGGTATTGCTGATCTGGGTTTTCGTTATTGCTCACCGATTCAGGCCCAGTCTTTACCTTACGCACTGACGGGCCGCGATGTTGTGGGCAAAGCCCAAACCGGCACCGGTAAAACCGCTGCGTTTCTGACGGCGATTATTGATGATTTGTTAAAAAACCCTATCACCGAGCAACGCTACGCCGGTGAAGCCCGAGCGCTGGTGATTGCACCCACCCGCGAACTGGTGATTCAGATTGCCGAGGATGCCAAGGCGCTGTGCAAGTACACCGATCTAAAAGTGCACACCCTTGTGGGCGGTATGGATTACGCCAAGCAGCAACGCCACCTGCACAATGCGCTGGTGGATATTCTGGTGGCGACGCCGGGTCGACTGCTGGATTTTTGTGGCAACAAAGATGTGTATCTCGACCAGCTGGAAATTCTGGTGATCGATGAAGCGGATCGCATGCTGGATATGGGTTTTATTCCCCAAGTGCGACAAATTGTGCGCCAGACGCCTCGGCGCGAAGATCGGCAGACCCTGTTTTTCTCGGCTACTTTCACCGACGATGTGCGCCAGCTGGTAGAGCAGTGGACTTACAACCCGGTCACGGTTGATATCCAGCCCGAAAGTGTGGCGACGGAAAGCGTCGAACAACATATCTACCTGGTATCTACCGAAGAAAAATACACCTTACTCTACAACCTGATTCAGCAGGAACACGCCGAGAGCATGATCGTCTTTGCCAATCGCCGCGATGAATGCCGCGATTTGCAAGATAAACTGCAGCGTCACGGTATTATCGCCGGCTTGCTCTCCGGCGAGATCGCGCAGAACAAGCGGGTTGCGACGCTCGATGCGTTTAAGGAAGGAAGAATCAAAGTGCTGGTGGCTACGGATGTGGCGGGGCGTGGAATCCATATCAGTGGTATCAGCCATGTGGTGAACTTCACCTTGCCGGAAGAGCCGGAAGATTATGTTCACCGCATCGGCCGCACGGGCCGTGCCGGTAAAACGGGCATCTCGATCAGCTTTGCTTGTGAAGATGATGCCTTTCGGTTGGAGCCGTTGCAGTTGCTGCTGGGCAAAGAGATCAAGTGCGAACAGCCACCGGAGCATCTACTGTTGACGCCGCCGGAATTACCGCCCGCTCCACCGCGGCCCCGGGATGATCGCAGCCGGAGTCGGAGTAACAGCAGTCGCAGTGGCAACAGTCGTCGCCCCTCAAGTCGCCGTTAACCCGCCAGCTTTTACGGGTCAGCAATTATTTCGGCGCTTATCGGTGGGAAACACCGGCATCTTTACTACACTCATTGAGTTCAGAAGTAAGAGTGTAGTTACATGAAAAAAATTCTTATCGTTGAAGATAGTGAGGTCGTTACCAAAGTACTGCGTCATGTAGTACAGGCAACGGCCTCTTTCCATGCGGTCTACGCCGCATCACTGGCCCAGGCTGAAGCCGTTTATGCGGAGCACCAGGGCGACTTCTTTGCGGCCTTGGTTGATTTAAACCTGCCTGATGCGCCTGATGGCGAAGTCGTAGATTTTACCCTCAAACACAAAATTCCCACCGTGGTGCTTACCGGCAGTTACGATGAGCAGCGCCGTGAGACGCTGTTTGCCAAAGGCATTGTGGATTATGTGACCAAAGAAGGTCGCTATGCCTATCAAAACGCCGTGCAAATGTTGCATCGTTTAGAAAAGAATCAACAGGTGAAAGTGCTGGTCGTAGACGACTCGGATATGTCGCGGCGGCATGTGGTGAACCTGCTTAGACGCCATTTGTTTCAGATCGTCGAAGCAGCGGATGGTGTAGACGCTATTAAAGTGTTGCTGGAAAACCCGGATGTAAAATTACTCATCACCGACTACAACATGCCGCGCATGGACGGGTTCGAACTGGTGCGCAACCTGCGCTACAAATACGATAAAACCGGCTTGGTGATGATTGGTATCTCCGGCGAAAGCAGCGAGGCCTTGTCGGCCAAATTTATCAAACACGGCGCTAATGACTTTTTGCGCAAACCCTTTCAGCCCGAAGAATTTTATTGCCGTGTGCTGCACAACGTTGAGTCGCTTGAGCTTATGGAACAAGTGGCCCACGCAGCTCAGCGCGATCAGCTTACCGGGCTCTATCACCGCCATCATTTTTTTAATATTGCCCGGGAGTTATACAACACGACAGCCGCCCGCGGCACGCCTCTGGCGGCGGCCATCCTGAATATTGATGGGCTCGGTTACGTCAACGAACGCTACGGCAGCGAGTGGGGCGATCATGCGCTGCGTACTATCGCCCAACATTTAGAAAAGATGCTGCAAAAGTTTTTACTGTGCCGCGCCGATGGCGATGATTTTTACGTACTGCTTGCGGGATTGGATAATGAAAAAGCGGTAGCCTTACTGGGTGAAGTGCGGCGCCTGATTGCCGCTGAAGCGATTATGCTCGATAACCAGCCGGTCTATCTTTCGCTCAGCGCGGGTGTCACCAGTCAGCGCGGACAACATATTGATGAGCAGTTAGCGCACGCTAAACGATTATTGCAGCTGGCTAAAGAAGCCGGTGGCAATATGACTGTAGATGATGATAACCAGTAGCTATTCGCGCATTTTCTGCATGTTGGTCCAATACACGGTCGCGCCGGCTACCGCGATGGGCATCATAAAAATATTCACGATAGGAATCATGCTGCCCAGCATGACCAGCCCGCCCAGGCTGTAAGTCGTCAGTGGCCGTGCGCGCAACGCTTGCCGCAGGTCGACGAAAGCGATCTGGTGGTTGTCCGCTGCATAGTCAGTGTATTGCACAGTCATACACCAGGCCGCCCAGGCCGCACTGATAATCAGGCCCGTCAAGTTGCCGAGCAGGGGAATAAAAAATAGCGCCAGCAGAATAATAAGCACCAGCAGGCCGCGACTGATGAAGTACCACAACTTTACCAATTCGCGTTTAAAGGTGCGTATCAACAGCCCGGTAATTGGCTCATCGGGCAGGTTCTTGCCGGTCAATCTCGCTTCAACTTTTTCTGCCAGCACACCGTAAAACGGTGCAGCGATAAAGGTGGTAATAATGTTGAAGGAGTAACCGTAAATGACCAGCACCAGCAGGCCGATAAAAAACCACAACAACCACGCCAGTGCCGCCAGCCACTTCGAGGAATCCATAGCCTCCTGGATAATGCCGCCATAGGTATTGATCATGAGGCTGGTGATAACCACAAAGACCACAATGTTGATCAGCAGCGGGACGATAACAAAGCGCCGTAGTCCGGGCTGACACAGAATATGTGCGCCCTGATAAAGATAATGCACTGCCTTGAGCGGATTGCTGTATTGCATGGACGCTTGCCTCACATTTTTTGCCAGCGGGCGCAAAGTACGCGGCGCAAGTAAATCAAACCGGTGGCAACGAATCCACCCAGCGCACCGTAAAGATGTGCATCAACCGCCACCGGTACCGGCAGGAGTGCATGATGAATATCATAGTCGGCGCTTTGTTCGTGCAGTAACTTGGCAATCACCGCTACCAGTACCAGCGTGTTGGCGACCGGCGTAAAACGAATGCTTAACAAAAGCCCGGCAATGATCAAGCCGTGCAGCACGCCAGAGAGCCCAGCGTAATAGGAAAATTGCGGAGCGTAATTGTACAGCCCGATGCCCACGGCCCCGGCGCAGAGTCCCAACAGCAGCAGGTAAACTCCGATACTTATCTGGCGCAACAGCACGAACCCACACAAAAGCAGAGCGCTGAGATTCATCACCAGATGGTAGAGGCCATAGTGAACAAAGCTGCCGCTTAACAGGCGCCACCACTGACCCTGATGAATCAGCTCGCGATCAAATTGCAATAAGGATTCGCTGTGCCCGGCAAACAGCGCGAGCACAAGGATGAAAAGGCTTAAAAGAAATGTCAGCCAGAGGCTGGGGGTGATTAGCTGGCTGCGCTCGATCAGATTTTCTGTGTTCATAGGCAGCCAGCGATAGGTTGCCGGTTATTGCGCGCCGGCCGCTTCGAGTGCAAGGATGTACTCTTCAGCGCTGCGATGGGTTTTGATGGATTGCAGAAACGTTTTGCCTTCAGGGCCAACGGCATTTAAATCTTTCCCCGCTTCCACAAAAAACGTGATAAAAGTAGCGAAATTTTCACCGCGCATGCCGCGATAGGCTTTTTCGAGCAGATGATAGTCGGGGTTGATGCCGATCGGCGCTACAAAATTTAAAAAGGTTTTAATGCGGGCATCGTCAAAGATTTCACCCAATACTTTTTCTTTGTCTTTACGTAAACTCATAACTCTTTCCAAAAACATACATATTAGGGGCATGTGGGTAAATGGGGTAAAGCGAGCCATTTACCTGATGCCAACAATAGCGGCGTTAGCCATTTAACTTCTTGAGCAGCAATT
>CAYTQQ010000004.1:17880-52337 GCA_964440135.1 uncultured Cellvibrionaceae bacterium
TTTACCTGATGCCAACAATAGCGGCGTTAGCCATTTAACTTCTTGAGCAGCAATTCGTTGAGTGCCTGCGGGTTCGCCTGACCTTTACTGGCTTTCATTACCTGGCCCACAAAGAAGCCGAGCATTTTGCCGCGCTTGTTCTCGTCGGCGGCCCGGTAATCTTCGACTTGGGCAGCATTTTTAGCAAACACTTCGTCAATCATTTGCTCGAGTGCACCCGTATCTGACACCTGCTTCAAGCCTTTGGCTTCAATAATGGTATCCGCATCGCCTTCGCCATTGGCAATGGCTTCGAATACCTGCTTGGCGATCTTGCTTGACAGGGTGCCATCTTTTACGCGCTCGACCAAACCAGCCAGCAGTGCTGGGGTCACGGGCGATTGATCAATGCGCTGCTCGCTGCGATTCAGATAGGCGCCAAGATCCGCCATAATCCAGTTGGCCGTCAGTTTGGGTTCGCCAGAGAGTTTTACTGCCGCCTCAAAGTAGGCAGCGGTAAATTTATCCGTAGTGAGTTGACCTGCATCGTAATCGCTCAGGCCGTATTGCTCGATAAAGCGCGCGCGTTTGGCATCGGGCAGCTCCGGCATTTGACGGCGAACGCTTTCGATATAGTCGTCATCCAAAATGACTGGCAGTAAATCCGGGCAGGGATAATAGCGGTAGTCGTTGCTGTCTTCTTTGGTGCGCATGGAGCGGGCTTTTTTGGTGTCGCCATTATACAGGCGAGTTTCCTGCACAATTTTGCCGCCGTCTTCGAGCACATCAATCTGGCGCTCAACTTCCAGCGCGATCGCCTCTTCCATAAATTTAAACGAGTTGAGGTTTTTCGTTTCAGTGCGGGTGCCCAGCTTTTCTGTGCCCCGTGGGCGCACGGAAATGTTGACGTCAAAGCGCATGGAGCCCTGCGACATATCGCCGTCACAAATTTCCAGAGAGCTCACAATGGAGTGCAATTTTTTGGCGAAGGCCACGGCTTCTTCAGCGGTGCGCATATCCGGTTCAGTCACCACTTCGATTAACGGAGTGCCGGCGCGGTTCAGGTCGATACCACTCATGCCTGCAAAATCTTCGTGGAGCGATTTTCCTGCATCTTCTTCCAGGTGCGCGTGGTGAATCCGCACGCGCTTGCTGCGGCCGCCGTCCAGTTCAATATCCACATAGCCAGCGCCGACAATGGGCTCGGCTAATTGCGTGGTTTGATAACCTTTGGGAAGGTCGGGATAAAAATAGTTTTTTCGTTCAAAGACCGAGCGCTTACCAATATCCGCATTGATCGCCAAGCCAAACATGGTGGCAAAGCGAAAAGCTTCGGCATTGGGTACCGGCAGGGTGCCCGGCATGGCGAGATCAATTGCACAGGCCTGGGTGTTTGGTTCGGCTCCAAAGGCGGTGCTCGCACCGGAGAAAATTTTTGTTTTAGTGGCCAGTTGTACGTGTACTTCCAGCCCGATTACTGTTTCCCATTCCATCACGTTAACCTGTTGTCATGTTTGTTTTGGGGCAGAGCGAGGAGCGGTAAGCGAACCGCTGCAATGTAATCCCGCTCTTGCAAAACACGTTTCGGCTTTCAGCCGTTCGTCTGTTGTTGTTTAAAACAATTACTCAATACCGGGCGCGACCTGCTTGTGGAAATCTGTCGCCAGCTGAAATTGATGGGCAATATTCAACAGCTTTGCTTCGGCAAAATAATTGCCGATCAACTGCAGGCCCACGGGCTTGTTATCTACCAGGCCACAGGGAATCGACAAGCCGGGCAGACCGGCAAGGTTGGTGCCGATGGTGTAAATATCTTCGAGATACATGGCCACCGGATCTTTGGCTTTAGCGCCAAAAGCAAATGCGGGGGAGGGAGAAGTCGGGCCGAGAATCACATCGACTTCCTCGAACGCATCCACAAAATCCTGCTTGATCAACCGGCGTACCTTTTGTGCTTTGTTGTAATAAGCATCGTAATAACCAGCAGACAGTGCATAGGTGCCAATCAAAATGCGTCGCTTAACTTCTTCACCAAAACCTTCGGCGCGGGAGCGCTTGTAGAGATCCGCAAGATCCTTCGGGTTGTCGCAGCGATAACCGTAACGGACACCATCAAAACGCGAAAGGTTGGCTGAACATTCGGCCGGTGCAATCACGTAGTAAGCGGGTACGCCTAAATGGGTGTGTGGAAGGCTGACACTGTGAATGCTCGCGCCCAGGCTTTCGTAAACTTTAATAGCCGCTTCAATGTGGGCGGCTGCTTCCGGGTGCAATCCCTCCGCGAAGTATTCTTTTGGAATACCGATTTTCAGGCCCTGAAGGGAGTCCTGCAAGGTGGCGGTGTAATCGGGTACTTCGCGCTCTATGCAGGTGGAATCCTTGGCGTCATAGCTGGCCATATCATTTAATAAAATGGCCGCATCTTTCGCTGTGCGCGTCAGCGTGCCGGCCTGATCCAGACTTGAGGCAAAGGCGATCATGCCCCAGCGGGACACGCGACCATAAGTAGGTTTAAAACCGGTCAGACCACACAAGGCAGCGGGCTGGCGAATTGAGCCGCCGGTGTCTGACGCCGTAGCGGCAGGTGCCAGATGTGCGGCAACCGCGGCAGCGGAACCACCGGATGAACCACCGGGAACACAGTCGGTCGCCCAGGGATTTTTAACCGGGCCGTAAAAACTGGTTTCGTTGGAAGAACCCATGGCGAATTCATCCATATTGGTTTTACCCAGGGTCACCACGCCGGCCTGCAGATAATTTTCTACCACGGTAGCGTTATAGGGCGCGATAAAATTATCGAGCATTTTAGAGGCGCAGCTGGTGCGCACTCCGGCGGTGCAGAACAGGTCTTTATGCGCGATGGGAATACCGCACAGCGCTGGCGCGTTGCCCGCCGCTAAACGTTGATCCGCGGCCGCGGCTTGGGCAAGGGCAGGGTCGGCGTTGACGGTAATATAGCTGTTATAGATGGGATCGAGTCGCGCGATCCGATCGAGGTAATGCTGGGTCAGCTCGACGCTGGAAAAATCCTTGCGGCGCAGGCCCTGGATCAGCTCGGCAATGGTGAAATGATGCATTGCAAAAAATTCCTTGGTAACTCTCGCTGGATGGCAGGAGCGAAGATAAATGAGAAAACGGAATGTGTTATTCGATAACTTGCGGGACGAGGTACAAACCGTCCTGGGTTGCCGGCGCTATCGCCTGGAAATGTTCGCGCTGATTGGTTTCGGTTACCTCATCGCTGCGCAGGCGCTGAACAGCGTCTAATGGATGCGCCATCGGAACAATGCCTTCGGTATTTACTGCCTGTAACTGATCGACCAATACCAGGACATCGGAAATACGTTGAGCCACCTCATCGGCGGCGCTATCAGAGATAGCAATACGCGCCAGCTCGGCCAGTTTTGCAATATCGGAACGATCTACAGCCATGCACAGCTACTCCACAAATAAAAGTCCGGCCCGAAAGGCGTCGGAGTGAAACACGAAAAAGATACTGAAGAGAAAATCTTTGTAAAACGGGCGCACAAGTTATCACATTTGCGCCTTGCCCTGAATCCCTCTCATTGATAGAGTGCCAAGACCTGCAAACAGGGTGCCTGGCTGGCGTATTTATTGGCTGCTACCCTGCGAATTTATTCCTCTTATCACTGTCATAAAATGCCGTCAGCGACATAAAAAGACCAGATAAGCACGGAATTTTCACCTATACTGCAGCACCTATTCTCTGTGGCTGCCTGAACCCGGTTCATTGCTGTGTGAGTTCCGGCAACCACAAAAAAACAGAACATATAAGGTCTCATCATCAAATGTTAAAACACCTGCGCGGAGCTTTCTCAAACGATCTTTCCATTGATCTCGGTACAGCCAATACACTGATTTATGTGCGCGGTCGCGGGATTGTCCTGAACGAGCCTTCGGTGGTGGCTATTCGTCATCACAACGGCCATAAAATTGTTGAAGCAGTAGGGACTGAAGCGAAGCGAATGTTGGGTCGTACACCGGGTAATATCACCGCTATTCGCCCGCTCAAAGACGGCGTTATTGCCGACTTCCAGGTCACCGAAAAGATGCTCCAGCATTTTATTCGCAAGGTTCACGAAAACAGCTGGTTCAGTCCCAGCCCGCGCGTTTTGATCAGCGTTCCCTGTCTCTCCACCGAAGTAGAAAAGCGTGCGATCCGTGAGTCCGCTCTGGGTGCTGGGGCACGCGAAGTCCGGTTAATAGAAGAACCGATGGCCGCTGCTATAGGTGCAGGTTTAAAAGTGGCCGAAGCTAACGGCTCGATGGTTGTGGATATCGGTGGCGGCACCACTGAAATTGCGGTGATCTCGCTCAATGGCGTGGTGTATTCGGATTCGGTACGCATCGGTGGTGACCGTTTTGACGAAGCTATTGTTAACTACGTGCGCCGCAACTACGGCAGCGTGATCGGCGATGCCACGGCGGAGCGGATCAAGCAGGAAATCGGTTGTGCGTTTGCCGGCAGCGAGATCCGTGAAATCGATGTGCGCGGCCGCAATCTGGCCGAAGGGGTACCCCGCAGCTTTACCTTAAACAGTGATGAAATCCTCGAAGCTCTGCAGGACCCGCTGGCGGGTATTGTGCAGGCGGTAAAAAGTGCGCTGGAGCAGTCGCCTCCAGAGCTGGCTTCCGATATTGCCGAAACGGGTGTAGTGCTTACCGGCGGCGGTGCGCTGTTGCGTGATATTGACCGTTTGCTCTCCAATGAAACTGGCTTGCCCTTTATTGTCGCTGAAGAGCCACTGACCTGTGTCGCCCGGGGCGGCGGTATGGCGATGGAACTGAACGACAAGCGCAATATTGATTTGTTGTCATCCTGATGATTTGTAGTCGGCGCAGTTGTTATTGCGCCGCTATCTAGCACGGGAGAACTCGCCATTAAACCGCTGTTTACCAAAGGCTCTGCCACCTCACTGCGGGCGCTGCTTGCTATTGTCGTGATGATTGGTCTGATTTTTGTCAGCCTTTATACCGACTGGTTAAAGCCTGTCCGGCAGCCGCTCAACGCGCTGGTGGTGCCCTTCTACGAGGTGACTGATGTGCCCCGTCGCTTGGGTGACTGGTGGCAGAACACCTTTGTATCCCGCAGTGAACTGCAGGCAGAAAATGAAGCCCTGCGCACTGAACTGCTCATCCATCAACGCAAACTCCAGCAAATGGCGGCCTTGGCGGCCGAGAACGTGCGTTTGCGGCAACTCATGAATGCCACTGGCATGCTGCAAGACAAAGTGCTGGTGGCGGAGCTGTTTGGGGTTTCCCCCAATCCTTTAAGTCACACTGTCTGGATCAATCGTGGACGCAATGAAGGTGTGTATGAAGGTCAGCCGCTGCTCGATGCTTTTGGTTTGATGGGCCAGGTGATCGACGTCACCGACGAGGCCAGCCAGGTCTTATTAATCTCTGATCCTACCCACGCGTTACCCGTGCAGGTTAACCGCAATGGTGTGCGCGCTATTGCGGAAGGGACGGGCGATCTCAACCGGTTGCGTTTGCGCCACGTATCCAATACCACGGATATCCGTGTGGGTGATTTGCTGGTGAGCTCGGGTCTGGGCGGACGCTTTCCCGTTGGCTATCCGGTGGCCGAGGTCGATACCATCCTGCGCGATCCCGGCCAGCCTTTTGCCACGGTCATTGTGCGTCCTATGGCCCGTCTTGATCGCAGTCGTCACGTCCTCTTGGTGTTTGATTCGCGGGAAGTGACGCCCTGATGTTTTCCCAGCGCACGACTTACGTTTTGTTGCTTGGCGCTACCCTGGGGCTGGCGATGCTGCTCAGTGTTTATCCGCTGCCCCTGGCGCTGCGCTGGTGGCGACCGGAATTCGTGTTGATGATCGTGATTTACTGGATTTACACCGCCCCAGCGCGCACCTCACTTGTGGGACTGTGCGCGCTTGGCTTCTTTCTCGACGTATTAGAAGGCGTGCCTTTCGGTCAGCATGGTCTGTCGCTGATTATCATTGCGTATGTATGTATTTTGTCGTACCAACGGGTGCGCAATTATTCCGTTGGCCAACAATCCTGCTGGGTCTTTGTCCTGATCGGTATCTCTCAGCTGACGGATAATTGGGTGCAGGCGATCAGCGGGCGACCCGTCTCAGGTATGGAATTTCTCTTGCCTGCCTTTGCCAGTGCCTGTTTCTGGCCGGTCTGTTATCTTGGGCTGGAACGTTTGCGGCGGCGCTATCGGATAGCGGGATGACCTAGTGTGCCAAGGCTCCGCATCCGCGCTTTCCCGGTGATGAAATACAGGAAGAATGATTTATGTTGACTGCCTCAACCCCTGATGTATATCTCGCTTCCCAATCACCGCGGCGGCGCGAACTGCTGTCCCAGATTGGTGTTCGGCATGCGGTGGTGACCGTCGATGTGCCAGAAATTCGTCAGCCTGATGAGCTGCCCGGCGCCTATGTACAGCGTTTGGCAAGTGCTAAGGCCAGCGCTGGTTTTGCCCAGGTGCAGAGTCAGGGTTTGCCCGCGCGCCCGGTCATGGGCGCGGATACCATTGTGGTGTGTGACCAACTGATTCTTGAAAAACCCGATGATGCCACCGAGGCGGCCGCCATGTTGCGCTTGCTGTCGGGTCGCAGCCATGAAGTGATCACCGCCGTCGCCATCTGTGAAGGCGAACGGCTGGAGCATGCACTCAGCATTACCGAAGTGCGTTTCCGCTGGTTGGATGATGCTGAAATTGCACATTATTGGCACACCGGAGAGCCCCAGGATAAAGCGGGAGGCTATGGCATTCAGGGATTTGGTGCCGTCTTTGTCGATGCCATCAACGGCAGTTACAGCAACGTGGTGGGCTTGCCGTTGGAGGTCAGTTTTCAGCTGTTGCAAAAATTTAATGTCCCCTGCTGGCAAAGCCAGGGGTAGCGGGTATGAGTGAAGAGATTCTGATTAATGTCTCGCCGGTAGAAACCCGTGTAGCCATGGTAGAGAACGGCGTGGTGCAGGAGCTCTTTATCGAGCGCAGCCACGGCAAGGGTTATGTCGGCAATATCTATAAAGGCAAAATTGTGCGGGTTCTGCCCGGTATGCAGGCGGCGTTCGTCGATATCGGATTAGAGCGTACCGGCTTTATCCATGTGGCGGATATGCTGCCCGAACCGCTGGAGGGCGAAGCCCGCCGCGTCGACCTGCCGGAGATCCGCTCTGTCGCCCGCGAAGGGCAGACCCTGTTGGTACAGGTGGCTAAAGATCCCATCGGTACCAAAGGCGCGCGCTTAACCACCCATCTGACCCTGTCCTCCCGCTATCTGGTGTATATGCCCAATAGCCGCCATATCGGTATTTCGGTGCGTATCGAAGATGAACAGGAGCGCGAGCGCTTGCGCCACGCCCTCGAAACCGCCATTGAAGAGCGCAATGTTGAGGGCGGCTTTATCGTACGGACGGTGGCAGAAGGGGTGAGCGCCGAAGAAATCGTGGGCGATATTCCCTTTTTGCAAAAGCTCTGGACGGACCTCACCAGCGAGCTGCCCAAGCTGTGTGTACCGGCGGTGATCTATCAGGATATGCCGTTGTATCTGCGTACGCTGCGCGATCTGGCGCGGGCACCCATTGATAAAATCCGGGTGGACTCGCGCCTGACCTGGAAACAGATGATTGATTTCGCCAGCAGCTATTACCCGCAGCTGGTAGAGCTGATTGAATGTTATACCGGTGACCGGCCCCTGCTCGATCTGTACGGCGTGGAGGAGGAAATCCGTCGCGCCCTGGAGACGCGGGTAGCTCTTAAGTCCAACGGTTACCTCGTGATTGAGCAGACCGAAGCGATGACCACGGTTGATGTGAACACCGGGGCATTTGTCGGTCACCGCAATCTTGAAGAGACAATTTTCAAGACCAATATGGAAGCCGCCACCGCCATCGCACGGCAGCTGCGCCTGCGCAATCTGGGCGGAATCATCATTCTTGATTTTATTGATATGCAGGACCCGGAGCATCAGCGTCAGGTTCTGCGGACGCTGGAAAAAGCCCTGGAAAAAGATCACGCGAAAACCCGCATTACCGGGGTTTCGGAACTGGGCCTGGTGGAAATGGCACGCAAGCGGACCCGCGAATCTTTGGGTCAAATGCTGTGCGAACCCTGCCCGGTCTGTCACGGTCGCGGGCACGTCAAATCGGCAGAAACCGTCTGTTACGAAATCTTCCGTGAAATCCTGCGTGAAGCCCGTACCTATAACAATGATAAGTTTCTGGTACTGGCGGCGGCGGTGGTGGTCGATCGCCTGCTTGATGAAGAAGCCGCTTACGTTGCCGACCTTGAAGCGTTTATCGGTCGCACCATTGAGTTCCGGGTCGAAACCCTGTTTACCCAGGAACAATATGACATCGTCTTGGTTTAGCCCTGAATGACCGCCGTGCTGCGCTACCTGCTCCGCAAGTTTTACCTCTTCTGTGCCATCGCAGTGATTACGATTGCGGTGCTGGTGCAGTCGGGGCGCAGCTTTTCCCCTTTCGTCAGTGATTATCGTGCCGAGATTGAGCACTACATCAGCAGCCAGCTCAATGCCCAGGTAGCGCTGGGCGCCATCGCGCTTGAGTGGGACGGCCTCAAACCTGTTTTAGAAATCGAGCAACTGACCGTAGCGAGCCACAGCCAGCTCCCCATTCTTGCCGTTGGACAGGGCCGGGTGCGCCTGGATTTATTGCGCAGCTTATGGAACCGCCAACTGGTGTGGGGCAGTATCAAACTGCGCGACACCGAGCTGACCTTTGAGCAGACAGCTGCAGGGCGCTGGCGTATTCCGGGCCTGCCGCAGTCGGATCAGAAACCTGCCGAAGCGGTGCAACTGAATACGCTGGTGGACAAACTGCTCCTGGCCAACAAAATTGAGTTTCAGCGCACCCATCTGCGCTTTAACTTTGTCGGCGGGCATCACATCGCGTTAACGTCACCCTCCCTGTTATTAGAGAATCACCGGGATTTCCACCGTATTTCTTTAGCCATTGATGTAGAGGAGCACGAGCAAGCGGTTTCGGTGGTTATAGAAGGGCGCGGAGATCCGCGGGATCAAGCGCGCTTTCAGGCGCAGGGATATCTGGCGCTGAATAATTTTCCCACCTCAGAACCTCTGGCGGCAGCTACCGCTGCGTTAATTGGTACCGCCAGTGAAAGTCGTCTGCGCAGTGAAGGTGCGCTGAATGCGCGCCTCTGGTTCAGCAGCCGGATGGACAACAGCGGCTTTGATATCAGTGGCGAGCTGGGGCTGCAAACCCTGGTTGTGCCGCTATTCGAACGACAATACCAACTGAACAGCTTCGCCACCGGCATCACCGGCTACTGGTTGCGCACCGGCGCCTGGAATCTTGGTTTGCCTGGTATAACGGCACAGCTGCGAGATGCCCGGATTGAAGGTGTCAACCTGGCCGTGTCTGCAGAGAGTTATCGCTCCCCCTTACAGATTCAGGTAGATCAGTTGCAGGTAGCGGCCGGAATGGGGGTGCTGAAAGAAACCGGATTGTTAACCCCCGGCATGGAAGATGCCTTTGACGCGCTTGATCCACGCGGGTTACTGGAGCAGGTACTGGTCACTCTGCCGTTAACCGAACCCGCAGCCTGGCAAGTGGAGGCGCGCGCGCAGCAACTGGCGGTTAATGCCTGGGGCGGTGTGCCCCGTCTCACGGGCGTGGACGGTTATATCCGCGCTAATCAGGACGGCGGGTCCATCAATATCGAAAGTCTCAACGGGTTCAGCATGCACTACGACCCGACCTATACCGATGCGATGGCGTATCAGCGTACCACCGGCCAAGTGGCGTGGCACTTTCGCCCCGATGAGTACCGGATTTACGTTAATAGCGGGGCTTTACGGTTCGAGGGTGAGCACGAGGAAGCCACCGGTTATCTATGGCTGAGTATCCCTTGGCGCAAACCGGGTGATGTCGATTTATACCTGCAAATCGGTGCTCGCCAACTCAAGGCCAACCTTTATCCCAAATACGTCCCGGCGGTGGTGCCGGAGTCGCTCAGCCAATGGCTGGCGAGCAGTCTGGGCAAAAATAACAGTGGGGAAGTGAGCGAGGTCGGCTTTTTATTCCGCGGTACATTGAATACGCCGGATAATGCCGCACGGAGCTATCAGCTGTATCTGGACACCAAAGGTGCCGAGCTGAATTACCACCCCGAGTGGCCCGCCTTGCGCAGTGTCAACGGGCGCTTGCTGGTTGATGACGGCAATGTTGATGCCTGGATTGCCAGTGCGCGGGTATTCGATAGCGAGATCCTGCCTACGCGCGTCAGCGCGCGACCCAATCCTGACGGCGAAGGCGCGCTCCTCCGGGTCAGCGGCGGTATCCGCGGGCTGGCTGATGATGGGCTGCGGGTGCTGCGCGAGAGCCGCTTGCGTCAATATGTGCATGACCGTCTGGATACCTGGACGCTCGCGGGCACCATGGAAACCGATCTGGAACTGGCAATTCCATTGGCTGCTGATGCCGCCGGTGCCGAACATCAAGTGGCACTTAGGTTACGTGATGCCAACCTGGAAATGACGGATCTCGATTTATCGTTAAATCAACTCGAAGGTCAGATCTGGTACAGCAGTACCCGTGGCTTTTCGAGTGAAGGCTTACAGGGCCGGCTGTTTGACCAGCCGGTTCAAGGTAGCGTGAGCACTGACTATCAACTGGGCCCGGCCGGTGAAACCCACATTGGCCTGACGGGCGCGGTTGACATTGAACGACTGGCCTTGTGGAGCAAAAGGCCGGAGTTGCTGTTTCTTGATGGAACGCTCGCATACCAGACCGATATCAACCTGATTCATCAAAGCGATAATGAGGCCGCGCGCAATACTTCCCCTACGTTGGCACGGATCGCGCTTGCTTCTGATTTGGTGGGAGTTCAGGTTGACCTGCCTGCGCCTTACGGCAAAGCGGCAGAGGAAACCCGTCACTTTGCCATGGCGCTGGAGCTCCGTGAAAAACGGGCCAACCTGCTGCTCGATTATCGCGATGACCAACAGATACTGGCGCAATCCAGAATGCTGTTGAACCGTGAACAAGAGCGGTTGATGAAAGTAAATCTCGCCTTGGGGCGCGAAGCGCATCTCCCGATCGCGCAGCACTTTGTCGTAAGCGGCTATCTGCCAGAGCTGCGCGTGGACGCGTGGCAGGCGGTGGAGCAGCGCTACCTCGAGTATCGCGCCCGTACCGATGGGCTGGGCGCGGCCACGCCGGCGTCTGCTGGACTCAATGAGCGTGATCCTAACGCTCTTATGCCGGCGGCGCTGGCGGGTCTGCCGCTGCGTTTGGATCTGGTTCTGGGGCAGCATCAGCTGGGCCCGTTACAACTGCAGGATCTTGCGCTTAAGGCCTGGCAGCAAGAGGGCGATTGGCATCTGGAATTTAACAACCCCGTACTGGTCGGGGCGCTTGAGGTTCCCGCCGACAGAACCCGCGCCATGAAACTCGACGTGCGGGAGCTGCATTTAAACCGGTACTTGCTCGGCGATGATGAGGCGCCGGCAGAAACCGAGATGGGCGCGGCTTTAGCCGAAGAGGCCTTGCGCTTTCATCCGCGCGATTTGCCGCGTACCGATGTGACCGTCGCTGCCTTGTTTGTGGATGGCAATAACTATGGCAGCTGGTCGCTGCAGGTGAAGCCCGAAGCCAATGGTGTGCTGTTTGATGATATCCGTGGGAATATTCGTGGGCTGACCGTCAGCGGGATTCAGGTGCCTCTGGACGCTGCCCAGCAGCAAGAAAATACTGCCGGTGCGCAGGTGTACTGGGAGGTGGATGAGCAGGGGCCGCGCACGCGCTTTATTGGCTCGCTGACCGCAGAAAATGTGGCGGACGTGCTGCAGGCCTGGCAAAAACCCGATATCGTCGAAAGCACGCGTGCACACTATCAGGTGGATCTAGCCTGGCCCGGCGCTCCCGGAGAATTTGCCCTGGTGAAGCTAGAGGGCAATATCAATCTGTTGCTGGAAGACGGGCGTTTCAAGCGCGACCCGGGCGCCGGGGAGGGCATCCTGCGCTTGTTTGCCCTGGTGAATTTTGACTCGCTGGCGCGGCGTTTGCGGCTGGATTTTTCGGACCTGTATAAAAGTGGTCTGGCGTACGATCAGATTCATGGGCAGGTTAATTTTAAAAACGGGATTATCTTTTTTGTCGAACCTTTGCAGGTGCAAAGTCCCTCTAGTCGCATGCAGATGGCCGGAAGTATCAATTTAATTGATGAGACAATCGACACCCGCTTGATAGCCGCTCTGCCGGTGGCGGGCAACCTCACTTTCCTCGCGGCTTTTGCAACGGGCTTACCCGCTGCAGCCGGTATTTATCTAGTGAGTAAAATATTCCGCAAGCAGGTCGATCAGGCAACCAGCGTCAGCTACAGCATTCAAGGCAGCTGGGATGATCCGAAAATGAAATTTGATCGCCTGTTTGAAAGCGAATCCAGCTTGCGCGATAGCGTCAATAAGCGTCCGCTGGAGCCGCAAGAAAAGACCAATGATCTGTTAGAGGAAGATCCGCAAGCCAGCGCTTCATCGACATCAGCGGTGAACGATGAAGCGACAGCCCCGTAACGACTTAATATTCCTGCTGTTCAAATTGTTCGCGAATATACGCGAATAATTTGCGCGCGTTTGCAGGCGCTTTATTTTCTTCACGTTCTTTCTGCGCAGAACGGATAAGTTGCCGCAGATGCTGAACGTCGATTCCCGGGCACTGCGAGACCAGGTTTTGAAAGGCCTGCTTATCATTTTCCAGCAACAAATCGCGATAGCGTTCGATCTTATGTTGCAGGTGAATGTACTGATCATTTTTATCCTGCAATTTATCCACGGCTGCCTGTATCGCCCCATGATCAGCGGTGCGCATTAAGCGCCCGATAAACTGCAGGTGGCGCCGACGCGCTTCGCGGTGCGGCATTTTGCGTGTTTCTAAAATTGCATTTAACAAATCTTCTTCGAGCGGAATGGTGGCAAGCTGCTTGTCATTCATCTCCACCAAGCGCTCGCCCAGTTTTTGTAGAGCGGTCATTTCACGCTTTACCTGGGATTTACTCTTGATGTAATCATCCGGATTAATGTCGTCGTATTGATAAACCATAGTAGTGCCGTAGAGAGCTAAGTGATGGCTGTCGCTAGCGCGCAGCTGCCCGGTTACGTGGGCGATAATGGGGGGATTAAATAGCCAGCGAAAAGGCCGGTTAGATTAGGGAAAATCACCGGAAATAACAACCAACTTTTCGGGGCGAACCTGGATCGGGACGGCCGGCCAACTGTCGGTGGCGACAGTTGAACCGGCGTAACAGGATGGGTTAGTGCCAATAGATGAACAAGATTCAGTGCAGTACGGGCCGGCTAAAATCGCTCGGCCGTATTTTCTTGCGCTCACCGTGTTGTGTGGCAGAGGCCTTTTGAGCGCCCGAGGTATTCGGGTTGAAGTTGATATTTTCGCACCAGTCGCGCCCCTGTCGCATGACGCGAGGGGCTGGAATCTTGTCGAAATAAGGCGCGCTATCCGTGCGCGCTAAGAGTTGCTGGACAACCAGTTCAGCGCGGCTTTTGACCAGTGGATCGCCGATGCGATTGCGCTGACCCCAGCGAACGACATAATCCTCACAATAGGCTTCGGCAGTGAAGGGGGCATCGGTAAAAGCCACATCACGGTCGATATTAAAATGGTATTTCATCATCACTTCTTCAAAGAGCATGGCAGTGTCTTCAAACAGGCTGGCATAAGCGTAAGGATCGCTGGCACCATCCATTTGAAAGTTCAGGCCAACGGTGGCAGCGCCCAGACGTTTTTGCGCTTCGCTCGCGGTTTCGCCGTGATACATCACCTCTGCCAGCTGGTAGAGCAGTTGTGAAGTCAGGGGCGCCCGGCTGTCCAGATCAAGCGAAATGTTGTCCGCTTCGAAGACAAGCACTTGTTCCAGCGGGGTGTTATTGTTATTGCTGTGGGCAACCAATGCGGGTGGGGCAAAGTCATTGGCGTGAGCCAGTTCGTGAAATAACAGCGCTGCCATAGGTTTAATCACGAGGGCTAAAGGTCGATAGCTGACCTGACCATTGAGTGGATAATAATCCCAGGCGTAAGCGTCACCCTGCACGTAACGGGCGAGTGAAGCAAACGCCAGCTCCCGCGCAAACTCACTGCGAAAATCCGGTGCCTGCGAAATGGTTCGGCGCTCTTGGTCGGTCACCCACAAGTCTGCAGGGTCGAGATAGATAGCGCCCGAGGCCGCCCAGTAATAGGAAGGTCGAATCTCGGCACCGATGGCAATGCCCGTTACGCCGCGAAATAGCTGATAAATATCCGCCGGCATTGCATCCAGCAATTGACTGAAGCGGTTGGCCATCCACGGGTGGGACACAATAGTGCGGGCCATGATGTCGGCTTTAGTGGGGCTTGTTGTTTCTTGTCCGAGAAACGGCAAGCGGGATAAACGGCAGGCTTGCGCCAGAGTCTCGATATTGATGCAGGCAACCAGATCGTTGGCATAGGGAGAGTCTGCCAGGGCCGGACGATAAACACCGTCCGTCGGGGCGACATCACTCGGCGGCGTGGGTTCAGCCGCGGGCGGAACGACGGGTTGGGACTGGCGCGGTAGGGGCGCCGCATTACTGCCGGCATTGCTGCCTCCACTGCTACCACCGCAAGCCGTGGTGAGCGCAATGCATGCGGTGAGAATAATCCAGTAGATAAGTGCAAGCGTCTTGTGCATGGTTCGTCCTTGTAGGTTGTGGGGAGGGGCTACAGCGTTATTCGTCTTCTTCGAAACGCTGCTCAATAAGTTGGCATAAGGCTGTCAGCGCGTGTTCCGCATCTTCGCCAGCGGCTTGTATTTCCAGTGCCGTGCCTTGGCTTGCTGCCAGCAGCATCAATGACATCACACTTTTTCCATCAACCCAATTGTTGTTGGAGCAGACGCGCGTTTTGATAACGGATTTGTAGAGTGCAGAAGTGCTGGCGAATTTAGCTGCAGCGCGTGCATGGAGTCCGCGCTTGTTTACGATGGTCAGGGTTCGAGTGATTGTCAGCATCTGGGTCAGGGCTTTTTATGTCTGTTGATATCGCGATGACGCACTTGCACATCACTATAGAATTGATCGAAATGTTTTTGCAATCGTGTAGCCAGATAAACGGAGCGGTGTTGGCCGCCGGTACAGCCGATGCCGATACTGATATAGCTGCGGTTGTTGGCCTGATAGCGAGGCAGCCAGCGCGCGAGGTAGTGCTGGATATCCTGATACATTTCTTCCACCGTTGTTTCTTCTTCCAGAAAGTCGATCACTTCCTGGTCCTGGCCGGTAAGTGGTCGCAAATGGAGCTTCCAATGAGGATTAGGCAGGCAGCGTGCATCGAACACCAGATCCGCATTGACCGGAAGACCGTGTTTGAAACCGAAGGATTCAAACAGAATCGCCATGGTTGATTCGTGTCTGCCAACCACGCGCTCTTTCACCAGATCGCGCAGTTCATGCAGATTTAAATGGCTGGTATCAATGACCTGATCGGCCGTATCGCGGATTGGCTCAAGTAATTTTTGCTCGGCGAGAATAGCCTCTTCCAGATTGGTGTGCTTGTCGCTGAGCGGGTGTTTGCGTCGGGTTTCACTAAAACGCTTAATGAGTACCGGCGTTTGCGCATCGAGAAATAACACATGAAAGGGCAGGTGTGCTTCTTTCAATGTCTCAATCATTGGCGGAAAAATACTGAGATCCTGCCAGGCGTTGCGAATATCTATGCCGATAGCAAAGTGCTGATTAATATCTTTGTGAATTTCAATTTGTGCTACCAGCGCGGGGAGCAAACTGATCGGTAAATTATCGATGCAGTTAAACCCGACATCTTCTAACACATGCAGCGCCGTACTTTTTCCTGAGCCCGATAAGCCGCTGACAATGATTAAGTGCATGTGAGTATTCCCGTCAAATGTCAGCCTGGTTACTTACCTGCTGCCGTCAGGCGATAGCCGCTGCATAGAGCGCTGCATCGCTGTCGGCCGCCCGCAGGCGCGCACGGAAGTCCGCATCATTGAGCGCACTCGCCAAGGCTGCAAGCGTTTGCAGGTGCTCGCTGTGGGCCTCTTCCGGTACCAGCATGGCAAACAATACGTCCACGGGTTCGGAATCGATTGCGTCGAATTCGATAGGCTGATTGAGGGTGATCAATGCACCGAGCGTAGTGGTGCAGCTGTCGATCCGGCAGTGGGGAATGGCGATGCCGTATCCGATACCGGTCGAACCCAGTTTCTCGCGCGCGACCAGCCGCCGAAACAGTTCGTCAGCATCAATAGTAGGGACGTCCTGGGCAATGGTAGTGGCCAGAATTTCCAGGGCGCGTTTTTTGCTGACCCCTTCGATGCCGCACAGTGTGCGGCTGGGGGTGATGAGGCTTTGTATTTGCATAATGATTAACGATGGCTGCGTAGTTTTTCTTTGTGTTTGATAAGCTGGCGATCCAGTTTATCGGCGAGCAAATCAATCGCGGCGTAGAGATCTTCTGAAGTGGACTCAGCAAACAAATCCTTGCCGCTAACATGCACTGTCGCTTCTGCTTTCTGGATCAGTTTATCGACCGAAAGTGTTACCTGAATGCCAGTGATTCGATCAAAGTGGTTGGTGAGACGATCCAGCTTGTTTTTGACATAGTCGTTGAGTGCTTCAGTGACTTCGAGATGGCGGCCGCTGATGGTGATTTGCATAAAGACTTCCTCTTTGACATGACAGGGGTTGCGCTCCGCAACCTTATTTCATGACGCTCTGTTGGCACGCTGCCATCTAGGATAGCAGCGCTCACCACAGAGTGTCACATTAAACTTTTTCGCTCATTAGACGGTGGAATATTCATTGATTCACGGTATTTAGCAATGGTGCGTCGTGCCACTTGAATACCTTGCTCGGCTAACAGTTCGGTAATTTTGCTGTCGCTGAGCGGCTTCTTGGGATTCTCGGCACTGATCAGCTTTTTAATGATCGCGCGAATTGCGGTAGAGGAACATTCACCGCCTCCGTCAGTGCTGACATGACTGGAAAAGAAATACTTCAGTTCAAAGATTCCCTGCGGGGTATGCATGAATTTTTGGGTGGTCACCCGCGAAATAGTGGATTCGTGCATGCCGACAATTTCTGCAACGTCGTGGAGCACCAGCGGTTTCATTGCTTCGGCGCCGTAGTCCAGAAAACCGCGCTGTTTTTCGACAATACAGCTGGCCACTTTTAACAGGGTTTCATTGCGGCTCTGCAGGCTTTTTAAAAACCACCGGGCCTCCTGCAAATTATCTTTCAAAAACGTATTGTCGCTGCTGGAATCGGCGCGCTTCACCATCGACGCGTAGTTGTTGTTGATGCGCAGGCGCGGGGCAATATCCGGGTTCAATTCTACGATCCAGCGGCCATCGCGCTTTTCGACAAACACATCGGGAATCACATACTCGGTATCGCCGCTGTCAATAATATCTCCGGGGCGTGGGTTCAGCCCCTGGATCAGTGTCACCGCCTGCGCGAGTTCTGTTTCTTTGAGTTTGGTGCGGCGCATCAGTTGGCGATAATCGCGGCTGCCCAAAAGCGGTAGGTACTGCCGCGTAATGAGTTGGGCTGCAGCGAGGAATGGCGTGTCGGCAGGAAGTTGCTGGAGCTGGACTAATAAACATTCGGACAAGTTTTGGCTGCACACGCCGGCGGGATCAAACTGTTGGAGGCGGCGTTGAACCGCGACGACTTCATCGAGCTCCAGATCCTCCAGATGATTCACCAGGCCTTCGTAAATATCCTCAAGGCTCACCGACAGAATACCGCTGGGTTCTACCGCATCGATAATGGCCATGGCGATAACCCGGTCGACATCGGACATAGGCGTTAAGTTGAGTTGCCACAGCAGATGATCATGCAGTGAATCTGCTACCGAACGGCGGCTTTCAAAGTCACTGTCTTCGCCGTCAAAACTGCTGGAGCCACTGCTGGAGGATTGGTAGACGTCATCCCAGCTGGTGTCGACCGGTAATTCTTGCGGAATAGATTCATTCCATTCGGTCGTGGCTTCACCGTCCCCAAAACTTTCATTATCACCGTAGTTGTCGGCGTCCCGATGATCGGTTTCTTTGGCGCTGCTGCTGGTTTCGCCGCCTGTGTCGTCACCCGTCTGGATTTCTTGCTGGCGTGGATAATCGGATTCGTCCGCAGCACGGTTGTCAGGTGTGCTGAACTCATCTTCCATTTCCAGCATGGGGTTGGATTCGAGTGCTTCTTGAATTTCCTGCTGTAAATCGAGTGTGGAGAGTTGCAGCAAGCGAATGGCCTGCTGCAGCTGCGGAGTCATGGTCAGTTGTTGACCGAGTTTTAACTGGAGAGATTGCTTCATCGAGAAAAACTGATCCGTCTATACCCTGAAACAAGAATGTTGTTTCCGTGAGTGTAGACAGGCTTTGGATTGCAGGCAATAACGACAAGCAATGTTTATGCCTTTTATAAGCTTTTTGACGAATGTCAATACGGAGGAGGAAAAAATCTGCCGTTAAAGGCGGAAATTTTCGCCCAGATAAACTTCCCGTACCTTGCTGTTACTGAGCACTGTGTCCGCATTCCCTTGGGCAATGATGTGGCCTTCGCTGACGATATAAGCCGTCTCGCAGATATCCAGCGTTTCGCGGACATTGTGATCGGTAATCAACACCCCGATGCCCCGATCCTTGAGGTGACGAACAATTTGTTTGATGTCGTTAACCGAGATGGGGTCAACGCCCGCAAAGGGTTCATCGAGCAGGATAAACAGGGGTTCGGTGGCCAAAGCCCGGGCTATTTCGACCCGTCGGCGCTCACCGCCGGACAGTGACATTCCCAGGCTGTCACGGATATGAGTGATGTGGAATTCCTGTAAAAGAGCATCGAGCCGCGCCAGCCGTTGTTTGCGCGTAAGCTCCTTGCGGGTTTCCAGAATGGCCATGATATTGTCGGCGACGGAGAGCTTGCGAAAGACCGATGCTTCCTGCGGCAGATAGCCGATACCGGCACGTGCGCGGCCGTGGATGGGCAGGTGGGTCAACTCCTGATCGTCAATCAACACCCGTCCATTATCGGCGGCAATCAGGCCGGCAATCATGTAAAAGCAGGTGGTTTTACCCGCGCCGTTAGGCCCCAGCAGCCCCACAATGGTGCCGCTGCTGACTTCGAGGGAAACATCAATAACGACTTTGCGACTTTTGTAGCTTTTGGCCAGGTTGTGGGCGGCGAGGGTCGGCATATCAGGTCAGGGTCACAGGATGAATAATGTTAAGGGGTCGCTTGCGGCGGAATAATGATTTCTATTCGCTGCTGGTCTGATTGTGGGTTGCCAGCTGCCTGCATCACTTCTTTGAGCAGGTCGTAGGTAATTTCCGTGGCATTCATGGAGGCGCCATCTTGTTCCAGCGATGCGTTGTTTACCAGCAGCAGACGCTGATGATCGGGCAAGTAATTGATGTTGTCCGCTTTGGCGGTAATTACGCCTTTGTCCAAAGAGGGTTGCTGTTCAAAGCGTGCCGGTGATCCCTGGGCTTCGATCTTGCCAATTTTCTGTGTGTCGTTATCAAACAGCGCTATGACGCTTTTCGCTTCGATCACCATCACCCCTTTATTGACTTCGGGCTGTTGTTGATAGTGAGCGGGTGCGCCGTGTGCTTCAATTTTTTCAATCTTTTGGGTATCGGCATTGAAGTGGACAATCACCGTGTCGGCTTTGAGCAGGAGCGACCCTTGGGAAAATTGCACATCGCCACTGTAGATGGTGACGCCTTTTCTCTGATCCAGTGTGGCGGTATTGGCCGCAATACGGATTTCCTGTTCTTTGTCCGACGGCAGGGCGTAGGCGGTTTGCCCGGTAAATGCGAGCGTTAGGGACAGCGTCAACAGCAGTGATAAACGGCCATAAAAAAATAAGCCGATACGGGAAAATGCTCGGAAGTCAGGGAGCATAAGTCCCCCGCACCTGAGACAGTAGTTCAATGCGGTCTTCATCTAAATATGCGCGCATGCCTTGAGTTTCAATCTCGTTTTGTCGGGCGCGCATCTTAACAGCTTTATCGGTCTCAGCGTATTGCTGCGCGGGATGAACCAACAGCTCGCTGGTGGTTACCCGAATTAATCCGTGACGCTTGGAGTCCTGCTGGGCTTCCACATCGGTACTCAGGTGAACGCGTTCTCCGCTGGCGTCGGTGCGGCCTTTCACGGCACTTAAATACCAGGGCGAGGTGTCACCTTCGGCGTAAAACAGGATGCGCGGATGATCAATCAGGGTGTAATCCTGCGGGCCGGGAGTCGTTGGATCCAGTTGATAAAAGCGTGCTGCCGGGGTGGTCAGTTTGTAGCGCATTTCACCGGATGTATCGAATTCCGTCGTTTCAATATTGGTCATGTAAGCGTAGGGGAATTCGCTCGACTCAGTGTCCACCGGATCCAGCAGGACGGTCGGGGATTTTTCCAGTAACAGCAGTCCCATAACCAACAGGGCGATCAGCGCGAGCCATTGTTTGGGAAGACGTAACATAAGGTCAACAGCCTGCTAATTAATGGGATGGCGAAGTATCAGAAGCGGAAATATAGCGAGCCAGCGCCGCAGTGAAAGTTCCCTGGGCGTGCATGATCAAATCGCAGGCTTCCCGCACTGCACCCTCACCGCCACGGGCGCGGCTTTGCCAGTGCGCCCGTTCGGCGACGCTGGCATGAGCATTGGGGACGGTGAGCGCCAGACCAACACGACACATGACGGTCAGGTCTGGCCAATCATCTCCCATAAAAGCAATGGCTTCCGGTGCCGGCGGTTGGGTGAAGTGAGTGGTATCAGACAGCGCTTCCTGCAGGGCGGCCCATTTATCTTCGCGTCCCTGAATCACGAGGGTGATGCCCAGATCGCGCGCACGTTTTTTTACCAGCTCGCTGTTGCGGCCGCTGATAATTCCGACTTTCACACCGGTGCTTTGCAAGAGTTTGATACCGTGTCCATCAAGCGTAGAGAAGGTTTTGAGTTCATCGCCGCTATTGCTGAAATACAGTCTGCCGTCGGTGAGGACGCCGTCCACATCCAGAAGGAGTAACTTGATGCGGTGCGCGCGTTCTTGCAATTGAGGGTTCATATATTTCCAGCAAGCTCAGGTCGATTAACAGTGAATTTACGTCGAATAAAACAGGATGTTCAGGATGTTATTGAAAAGTTAAATAATTCCGGCGCGCAGAATGTCGTTAATTTTAAGTACGCCTACGAGTTTGTCGGCATCGTCCATGACCAGTAACACGTTAATTTTGGTCTGCTCCATAACCTTGAGCGCCTCGGCGGCCAGGGTGGATTCTTTCAGGCTTATCGGCTGGGTATTCATCAGCTCACCCACGCGCGCGGTACGGATGTCGATGCCGCTATCGATACTGCGCCGCAAATCGCCATCGGTATAGATGCCCAGCAACTGACCATTGGCATCTTCGATGGTCGTCATGCCGAAACCCTTTTCACTCATCACCATCAGGGCGCGAGCGAGCGGTGTGTCCGCGGTCACTCGGGGAATAGACGGGCCGGTGTGCATGATGTCAGAGACGCGCACCAAGAGTTTGCGCCCCAGGGCGCCACCTGGATGAGAGAAGGCAAAATCTTCCGCAGTAAAGCCGCGCGCTTCGAGCAGCGCAATGGCCAGGGCATCGCCCATAACCAGCGTGGCGGTGGTACTGGCAGTGGGCGCCAGTGCTAATGGGCAGGCTTCCTGAGCAACGCTGATATCGAGATGTACCTGGGCAACCTCGCCCAGCGGCGAGGCGGGTTTGGCGGTCATGGCGATAATGGGAATGCCTGAGCGCTTGAGTAGCGGCAGCAAGGTGACGATTTCGCTGGAATTGCCGGAATAGGAAATGGCAATGACCAGATCGTCTTTGGTGATCATGCCTAAGTCACCGTGACTGGCTTCACCCGGGTGGACAAAAAAAGCAGGTGATCCGGTGCTCGCCAACGTGGCGGCCATTTTTTTGCCGATGTGACCGGACTTGCCCATGCCGGTGACAATGGTGCGTCCGCGACAGGACAGAATCAGTTCGCAGGCTTTGACAAAGTGGGCATCAATCCGATGGCGCAAGGCATTTACCGCCTGGGCTTCTATCTCCACAGTGCGCAAGCCGGAGCTGATAAAGTCAAATGGGGCCATGGAGGCGGTTCCGTTTAATAGCCATTAGGCGTCTAGTAGCCAGCAGGTGTCGGGTCAAATGATTGCGAGGACGCGCATTATAGTCACAGTCACACCGTTCACTAAAGCCTGATCAATAGCATCGGAGAGTTCTGCGAAATCCTGAGTAACGGGGCGGCGTCGAGTTAAGGATGGATGAGGCGCTTATTTTTAATCCTTTGACGTGGCTCATTCTTGGGCGCGAGGGTGCGGCGATGGTATAGTGCGGGCCGTGATGAACTCATCTTTTTTTATATTCCGTGCATGAGCACAAAGCGGGTTGTTTCTGCCAGTGACACTAACGATTAGCGGTTACGGCGCTGATGCGGAACAACGACGAATGTAAGCAGCGGCACTTCCTAGCTTTTTATCAGTCTTAGCAAGCTGGATTTATCTACCTTGACAGGAATTATTATGCGTCTTTTTGTAACCCCATATGCAGTAAGAAAATTATTGACTCTGATCCTGACATTGCCCTTTCTGGCAGTGTTTATGACGGCACCCGCCGCGTTGGCTGAAGCCCAAGATCCTAAAGTGGTCGTGGAGCAAGTCACCGCAGAGTTGCTGACCGCAGCGAAAAAATACACCGGTGCTGATGCACAGCAGGAAGCGTTTTTTACCGAAGTGGAAACCATCCTCGAGCGGGTGGTCGATTTTCGTTATATCGCCCGGGCGGTGATGGGCAAAGACGCTTTTTCCAAGGCCTCTGCTGAACAGCGCGCTCAGTTTGCCGAAGCCTTTAAAGGCGGTCTGGTTCGCTCTTATGCCAAAGGCATCGCCGGTTATGCCGATAGCAATATTCAGGTCGTGGCCGCGACCGTTAATCCGCAGGACGCCCGCCGTGCGGTAGTACGTCAGGAAGTGAGCTACGAAGGTAATATTCACCAGCTGACCTACACCATGCGGCAGCAAAATGAAGGGTGGAAGCTGATTAATGTGATTCTCAATGGCGTTAATCTTGGGCAATCTTTCAGCAGCCAGTTCAGTGCAGCTATGCAGAAGGAAAATGGCGATATTGATAAGGTGATTGCCGGTTGGCTGGCCGATGCCTAAAGCCCGGAGTTAACCGGATATGGTCACGATAATCCCAAAGGGTGCGCCATTCGGCGCATTCCGGTAATATTCCCGCACTTATTTTATCGCCTCGCCCATGTCGGGCACATTGAGAGTTTGTTATGCAGCCTGAAGATGTCCAGGCGCTGATCTGCAGCGCTATTCCCGATAGTGAAGTACAAGTGAATGTCCAGGGTAACCACATTGCCCTGATCGTGGTGAGTTCCGCATTTACTGGCCTGTCGACGTTAAAAAAACAACAAATGGTTTACGCCGCGTTGGCTGCTCAGTTTACTGACGGCACCATCCATGCTGTGGATTCCATGAAAACCTACACGCCAGAGGAGTGGCAGCTGCTACATCAATAGCACCTACCCCAATAACAACAGCTGTGCTTCACCTTTCCCGGCGGGTCGCCTTGCGTCTGGCGGTTTTGTTATACCGACTATGAGTTTCTGATGGATAAATTAATGATCATGGGCGGCGGCCCCTTGAGTGGTGAAATTCGCATTTCTGGCTCAAAAAACGCTGGCCTGCCGATCCTGGCCGCCACCTTGTTAGCGGAAGGCCCGGTGCAGCTGACGAATATGCCCCATCTTAATGACATCACCACCATGATTGCGCTCTTGCGCACTATGGGTGTGGGAATTATGGTCGATGAGCGCATGGGGCTTGAGGTTGATCCAACAACGATTAATTCCTATACCGCACCCTATGAATTGGTGCGCACTATGCGTGCTTCTATCTTGGTGTTGGGGCCGCTGCTGGCGCGGTTCGGTGAGGCGAATGTTTCCTTTCCTGGAGGCTGTGCGATCGGCAGCCGCCCGGTAGATATTCACCTGCGGGGCCTTGAAGCCATGGGTGCGATTATTGATATCGATGGGGGTTACATCCGCGCGCGCAGTAATGGTCGGTTAAAAGGCGCAAATTTCTTAATGGATATTGTGACCGTGGGCGGGACTGAAAACCTGCTCATGGCCGCTGTGCTTGCGGAAGGTACTACGGTGCTGGAAAACGCTGCGCGCGAACCCGAGATTGTGGATTTGGCGAACATGCTGGTCTCTATGGGTGCCAAAATTCAAGGTATAGGTACCGCTACGCTGGTGATCGAAGGGGTCGAACGCTTACACGGCTGTAGCCATCGCGTCATGCCTGATCGAATCGAAACCGGCACCTATCTGGTAGCAGCTGCGGCGACCCGCGGCAGCGTCAAGTTAAAATCGACCAGCGCCCATTATTTAGAAGCCGTCATTCTCAAGCTTGAAGAAGCGGGCGCCAAGGTAACTGTCGGTGAAGATTGGATTGCGCTGGACATGCAGGGACGGCGGCCCCGCGCGGTCAATATACGCACGGCTCCCTATCCGGCGTTTCCCACCGATATGCAATCGCAATTTATGGCGATGAATACGGTCGCTGAAGGTACGGCCACAGTCACGGAAACTATTTTTGAAAACCGTTTGGTGCAGGTCAGTGAACTGAATCGCATGGGCGCTAACATCACCCTTGAGGGCAACACCGCTATTGTGAAAGGGGTGGAGCGTTTGAAAGCCGCGCCGGTGATGGCGTCGGATCTGCGCGCTTCCGCTAGTCTGGTTATTGCGGGCCTGGTAGCCGATGGCTCAACCTTGATCGACCGTATTTACCACATCGATCGCGGTTATGAATGTATTGAAGAAAAATTTCATACGCTCGGTGCGAACATCCGCCGGGTCAGTAATTAATGTGAACAGGTCGGACGCATGATGAATCAGGACCTTACCATCGCCCTCACCAAGGGGCGCATTCTGCAAGAGACATTGCCGCTCCTGGCAGCAGCGGGTATCCAGCCGCTCGAAGATATGGAAAAAAGCCGCAAGCTTATCTTTGATACGAATCAGGAAGGTGTGCGCCTGCTTTTGTTGCGGGGCGCCGATGTGCCAACCTATGTCCAGTTCGGCGCTGCTGATATGGGGGTGTCAGGCAAAGATACGTTGATGGAAAATGGCGCCGATGGCTTATACGAACCCTTGGATTTACACATTGCACGCTGTCGGTTAATGACGGCAGCGGTGGAAGGTGTGGCACCGCGTCAGGGGCGCCTGCGTGTCGCTACCAAGTACGTCAATATTGCCAAACAATATTACGCCTCACGCGGCCAGCAGGCGGACATCATCAAGCTTTACGGGGCGATGGAATTGGCCCCGATTATGAATCTGGCCGATGAGATAGTGGACATTGTAGACACTGGCAACACCTTGCGGGCCAACGGCTTGGAGCCGCGAGAAGTGATTGCTGACATCAGCTCGCGCCTGATCGTGAACAAGGCCTCGATGAAAATGAAGCACCGCCAGATCCAAGCCATTATTGACGGGATTGCCGGGGTGGTGGGGCCGTAGTTACGGGCTGCTCTATCCCCCGGATTGACAATCTCAATGAGCCTTTCAGAGCCTATTCTGGCAAGGTCATCTTTGTTACAACTTCGTGAGAAATACCATGACAGCTCTTATTCGGCGCTTGGACAGTGCGCAAGCTGATTTTGACCAACAACTGGAGCAGTTGCTTGCCTGGGACTCGGTGAGTGATAAACAGGTCGCGGCTACCGTCGATGAGATACTTGCGCAGGTAAAAGCGCGCGGTGATGCGGCAGTATTGGAGTACACCAACCGCTTTGATCGGCGCAGCGTGCAGAGCATGCAGGAGCTCGAAGTTAGTGCGGAAGAGCTCCAGGCTGCGCTCCAGCAAATCGGCAGTGAAGCCCGTGCCGCACTCGAAGCAGCCGCAGGGCGCATCCGTGATTACCATCAGCATCAGCGCCAAGCCTCGTGGCAATATACCGAAGCCGACGGCACGGTTTTAGGCCAGCAGATATCGGCGCTGGAACGTGTCGGCTTATATGTGCCCGGTGGTAAAGCTTCCTATCCATCATCCGTATTAATGAACGCAATTCCGGCTAAGGTCGCGGGCGTTGAGCATCTCACCATGGTGGTTCCGGCGCCCGATGGGCAGTTGAGCCCGATGGTGCTCGCTGCAGCGGCCATTGCAGGGGTAGATCGCGTGCTGACCATTGGTGGGGCCCAAGCTGTGGCTGCGCTGGCGTATGGTACCCAGTCGATTGTGCAGGTCGATAAAATTGTAGGCCCGGGCAACATCTATGTAGCCACCGCCAAGCGTGCAGTCTTTGGTCAGGTAGCCATTGATATGATCGCTGGTCCCTCTGAAATTCTGGTGATTTGCGATGGGCAGACAAATCCCGACTGGATTGCAATGGACTTGTTCAGTCAGGCAGAGCACGACGAGCAGGCCCAATCCATTTTTTTGTGTGCCGATGCAGAGCAGCTCGATAGGGTTGAGACTGCACTGGAGCGGTTATTGCCAACATTGGAGCGTCACGCCGTTGCTGGTGTATCCCTGCGCAATCGGGGTGCTTTAATCAAGGTCGCAAATCTTGAAGAAGCAGTAGCGCTGAGCAATCGTATTGCACCGGAGCACCTGGAGCTCGCTGTTGCCAATCCGGAAGCACTCTTACCAGGGGTGCGCCACGCTGGTGCGATCTTTATGGGACGCCACACGCCCGAGGCCTTGGGTGATTATTGCGCTGGGCCTAATCACGTGTTGCCTACCTCGGGAACCGCGCGCTTTTCATCGCCGCTGGGTGTGTATGATTTTCAGAAGCGCAGCTCTATTATCAAGTGCTCGCCGGAAGGTGCTTCGGCACTGGGCAAGATTGCTTCAGTGCTGGCGCGTAGCGAGTCGCTTGAAGCTCACGCCCGCTCGGCGGAATATCGCATTCTCGATTAATATCCACGCACAAACAAAAAAGCCGACTGTTTGGTCGGCTTTTTTGTTTGTGTTGGCGTTCAGGTATTGGTTAAGTGCGCGTCCGCGGTGGCTCACGCAAACCCACGCTCGTAGTAATTTGCAGATGTTCGCCTTCGCGAATCAGGTGCACATCAATTGTGCTGCCGGGAGGCGTATCTGCAATTAAATTTAACGCCTGACGCCCGTCCCCAATCGGCATTTTGTTGAAATAAATAATAAGGTCGCCGGGTCTGATCCCGGCTCTGTGGGCTGGTCCCTGAGCGTCAATGCGCTCGACCAATAGTGCCGTTTCGATCTCAAGTTTACTGCTCTCGATAAATTCAGGATGCAGTTTGCGGACAACCCCCGACAAGCCAATGGAGCCACGCACAACAGTGCCGTACTGAATAATGGCTTGTAAGGATTTCATCGCTGAGTCGATAGGAATAGCAAAGCCAATGCCGATGGATGCACCACTCTCATCCAGTACCGCGGTGCTAATACCCAGCAGGTTGCCGTAGACATCAATTAACGCGCCGCCGGAATTGCCCGGATTAATAGCAGCATCGGTCTGAATAAAATTCTCATAGGAGCTGGTGCCAAGGTTGTAGCGGCCCGTAGCACTGACGATACCCTGGCTTACACTTTGGCCAACGCCGTAGGGATTGCCGATGGCTAACACCACATCACCGACCCGGGCTTTAGACGGATCGCCGCGTTTAATGGCAGTCAGGCTATCAAGAGAGATTTTCAACACCGCGAGGTCAGTTTCAACATCAATACCCACCAGCGTCGCTTCTGCATCACGACCATCATTCAGTAGCACCAGGATTTCATCGGCACCCTCGATAATATGGTGGTTGGTGAGAATGTGTCCTTCTGTGTCGACAATGACCCCGGACCCCAGAGTGGACTGCATGCGCACTTGTTGCGGTGCATTAGCCCGGTCAAATAAATGACGGTACAGCGGGTTGCCTGACAGAGATTGATGGCGGCGCTGAACAATTTTAGTGGTGTAGATGTTCACCACCGCCGGTGCAGCCCGACTTACGGCATCGGAATAGGAAACAGCCCCAAGTCCGGCCGAGGGCGCCGGGGCGTATGTAGAGGCGGCGGGAGCGCCTGGCCGCAATTGGGGGAACAATAACAATGCCAGGATGGCAACCAGCAGACCCGTAACCACCGGCCATCCAATAAACTGCAGCAGACGTTGCAGTGACATATTATTCTCCGGCCTATTATTTATTGTCAGTTGCGATGTATTTCAGTAGCTAATGGCAATCACTTATAGGGGATAGTGGCCTTGCCCCTTGTGCTTAATTATTGGGCTTTTCCGGGATAAACCCTTCATGGGACTCATGAGATTCATGGGGCGGTACTGGCTCGTCATCATGATCATCGTTCAAACCATAATCGTCACTCAGTGTGCTTTTGCTACCCGGGACTTTGGGTGCCCAATCTTTCGGCGGGTCTATGGGTTGTTCATTGAGATAGGATTTATCGCTGCCCAACAGGGTGGAATTAGCGGATTCCAGAATCTGCCGGCTGATAGCGGGGGTGGCCAGCTTCAAAGCACTGTTGGCGAGATGCTCGTGCACATCGCGATAACTTTGTGTGAGGTTGTTTACCAATTGTGAGGTCTGGGCAAAGTGGTCAACAACATCCCGCTGATAACTTTTTAACGAATTTTCTGCTTCGTGCAGACGTTGTTCCAATTCGCGGCTATATACCTGAGCACGAAATAAATACAGTAAGAACGCCCCTAGGCCAGCACCGGCCAGGAGGCTGATAAGGCTGGTTAATACGAGGGTGCCGAGTGAATACACAAAACTCTCCTTTATGCCTTGATGACGGTCGCCTGGATGTTGGTAAATGGGTCATTACATGGCGTGACGCGCGGTGCTTGTCTGCGGCGCTATTATACGAACTTTTTGCATAAGAGCAGGTACAATTTGGCTTTATTGCATAAGTTTCGAAACTGCCTCAGGAGCAGAGCCAAACCATGACCGCCAATTTACCACAAGATGCGCCAATAACGCTCGCCGGCCCTGTTGGGGTGCTGGAAGCTGTGCTTACTGCTGGAGCTGGAGCGAGCAGCGAGCGGGCGTCTTACGTCGCTATTCTATGTCACCCACATCCAGTGCATGGCGGCAGCATGAATAACAAGGTCATAACTACCCTGATGCGCGCTTATCGCGATCTGGGCATCAGCGTAGTGCGTTTTAATTTTCGCGGCGTGGGTAAAAGTGCAGGCAGTTTTGATAACGGCGTCGGTGAGGTAGAAGACGTATTGGCTGTTGTGGCTTGGGCCCAACAACAGTTTCCCCAGGCACAGCTTTTACTCGCCGGTTTTTCCTTTGGCTCCGCTATGGCAGCGCAGGCCAGTTATCGTCTGTCGGACGTGCAGCATCTGTTATTAATTGCCCCGCCGGTAGAGCGCTATGCCTATGACCGGGAAGGTCGTTTCTCCTGTCCGGTAGCCGTGGTGATTGGTGGGGCGGATGAGCTGGTTAAGGTCGCCGGTGTGCGCTACTGGGTAGCGCAACTGCAACCGCCAGCGCGTTTTGCAGAGTACCCTGAGGCCGGGCATTTTTTTCATGGCTATTTAAGTCAGCTTAAAAATGACGTGAGCGATATTCTGCTTGCGGAATTTCCCACCCTGGGCGCTCGCGAGGGGTAGCCCTTTAGCGTAAAGGAAGGAGCCTACTTGCCTGCACGAGCCGTCAGCTGAATATTCTTTCTGTGCGGTATCAACGGGTTGTGCGGTGCCTCTGAAGCTCTGTGGCGCCGCGAAAGAAACCGCTCAGGGCCCCTTGCTCCTACAGCGTTCAGGCCGTAGAGTGGCGCTCCCTTAATTTCTCCCTCTCGATCTTTAGAGCTGAGTCCTTTGAGTCATCTTCTTACACCTCACGAACGTTATCAGCGCGACCTGCAGCGTCCCGACTTTCGTTACGATGCCGCGCAAGCGGCGGCGGTAGAGCATTTGCAGCGCCTCTATGACGAATTGTTGGCTGCGCGCACTGCCGTACCCGGCAATTGGTGGTCGCGTCTGGTGCGCGGCAGACAGCGGCCCGCCCAGGTTAAAGGTCTGTATTTTTGGGGTGGGGTGGGACGCGGAAAAACCTATTTGATGGACAGCTTTTATGAAAGCTTGCCGTTTGATGACAAGTTGCGCGTTCACTTTCATCGTTTTATGCGCCGTGTGCACGGAGAGCTCAAAGCACTGGCTGGTCAAAGGAATCCGCTCGAAGGCGTGGCGGATAGAATCAGCGCCGAAGCCAGTGTTATTTGTTTCGATGAGTTTTATGTGGCGGATATCACGGATGCAATGATTCTGGGTACCTTGATGGAGGCCTTGTTTGCCCGCGGCATCACCTTGGTAGCCACCTCTAACATCAGGCCGGATGACTTATATAAAGATGGTTTGCAGCGGGCCCGTTTTTTACCCGCTATTGAACTGCTCAAAACCCATACCTTGGTCGTCAATGTTGATGGCGGGGTGGACCACCGGTTGCGCGCGCTGGAGCAGGCGGAGCTGTACCATTCTCCCTTGGATAAAACAGCCGACGAGAGCCTGATGCGCAGCTTCCAGAGCTTGGCGCAACGCGCTGAAGAAGTGCATCAAGATGTAGCGGTCGAGATTGAGGGGCGCCTCATTCATGCTCGTTATCTGGCGGATGATGTGGCCTGGTTCGATTTTGACGCCCTCTGCGATGGCCCGCGTTCGCAAAATGACTACATTGAACTGGCCAAAGAATATCATACGGTCATCCTCAGTAACGTGCCTGCATTGGGTGGTAAGAAAGACGACCAATCAAGGCGCTTCATTAATCTGGTCGATGAATTCTACGATCGCCAGGTGAAGTTGATCATCTCAGCCGCTAGACCCTTGCCAGAGATCTATAGTGAGGGTCGCCTCACGTTTGAATTTCAGCGCACGGTCAGCCGGTTGCTGGAGATGCAGAGCCGGGAATATCTGGCGCGGCCTCATCGCCCGTAATGGGCACAAATGGCGGTGTTGAAAAGCGGTTACTACTTGTGTAGTATTCGCGCTCTTTTTGGGGTGGGCTCGCCCACATTAACAGGCAGGAACAACATGAAGACTTATAGTGCCAAACCAGAATCCGTCGTACGCGACTGGTTCATCGTCGATGCAACAGGTAAAACCCTGGGACGCATGGCGGTAGAAATTGCTACGCGTTTACGCGGCAAGCATAAACCTGAATACACTCCCCACGTGGATACCGGTGACTACATCATCGTTATCAATGCAGAAAAAGTGCATGTCACTGGTAACAAAGCGACCGATAAAGTTTATTATCACCACACGGGTCATATCGGTGGTATTAAATCAATCACTTTTGATAAGTTGATTGAGAAGGCGCCAGAGCGCACCATCCAGATCGCCGTTAAAGGTATGTTGCCCAGAGGTCCGTTGGGTCGCGCAATGTTCAAGAAATTGAAAGTGTACGCAGGTAATGAGCATCCACACGTTGCTCAGCAGCCTAAAGAACTCAACATCTAAGGGAGGCTGATATGGCTGCAACTCAATATTACGGTACTGGTCGCCGCAAGACCTCAACCGCTCGTGTATTTATTACTGCTGGTACTGGCGTTATCACCGTTAATGATCGTCCGTTGGACGAATACTTCGGTCGCCCAGTAGCGCGCATGGTTGTTCGTCAACCACTGGAATCTGCTGAATTAACCGATAAGTTTGATGTGAAAGTCACCGTTAGCGGTGGTGGAAGCTTCGGTCAAGCGGGTGCCATTCGTCACGGTTTAACCCGTGCTTTGATGGAATACGATGAAACTCTGCGTTCTTCACTGCGTAAAGCTGGCTTTGTTACCCGCGACGCGCGTGAAGTTGAACGTAAGAAAGTCGGTCTGCGTAAAGCGCGTAAGAAGCCTCAATTCTCCAAGCGTTAATTCGTTTCAGTTTGTTGACTTGGTCAATAAATTGGAACTATCTCTTGAACGCCCATGCTTATGGCTTGGGCGTTTTTTTATGCCTGATTTTTGAAATCCGCATCTTATCTGTGGTTATTCTTGTAAGAGGCGCGTAATTTCTTTAAGATTGGCCGTTTTTTATGTTTGCAGAAAATTCGTTAATCCGTTGAAATTCAGTGATTTACTGCCGTCGAAAGCTGTTAGGGGAGAATCGTCATGGGCAATGACGTAATTAATAAAACGCGTCGTCGGGTGCTGACCGCTGCCACTACTGCAGTAGGTGCGGTAGGTGTTATAGGCGTGGCTGTTCCTTTTGTGGGTTCATGGAACCCAAGTGCTAAAGCTAGAGCGGCTGGTGCTCCGGTGAAAGCAAATATTGGCAAGATCGAACCCGGGCAGATGATCACTGTTGAGTGGCGGGGCAAGCCGGTTTATATCGTCCGCCGCACTCCCGAAGCTCTTCAAGGCCTGGCTAAAGTTACCAACTTTTTGCGCGACCCCGATTCTCAAGTCCCGCAACAGCCCGAGTATGCACAAAACCCCACCCGTGCTATCAAAGAAGAATTTTTGATTCTTTTGGGGTTATGTACCCATTTGGGTTGCGCTCCTATGTATCGTCCTGAGGTTGGTGCTCAGGATCTGGGCGGTGACCAGTGGCAAGGTGGTTTTTTCTGTCCCTGTCACGGCTCCAAATTCGACCTGGCCGGCAGGGTTTATGAAGGTGTACCTGCACCAATCAATCTGGAAGTGCCACCACATGCTTATGAAAGCGAGAACGTGGTCATCATTGGCGTAGATCAGGGGGCCTAATAATGAATTGGTTAAATGGATTATGGCAGTGGGTTGACAAGCGTCTGCCAGTACAGCGGGCGTGGGATACCCACATGGGCAAATATTACGCCCCGAAAAACTTCAACTTCTGGTACATCTTTGGTGTGTTGTCACTCGTCGTTCTGGTCAACCAGTTGGTGACCGGAATCTGGCTGACCATGAGTTACACACCGACCGCAGAAGGAGCTTTTGCTTCCGTCGAATATATTATGCGTGATGTCGATTACGGCTGGCTGTTGCGTTATATGCACTCCACCGGCGCTTCGGCATTTTTCGTAGTGGTGTATCTGCACATGTTCCGGGGTTTGATGTACGGCTCTTATAAAGCGCCGCGCGAACTGGTGTGGATCTTCGGGATGACGATTTATCTGGTCCTCATGGCGGAAGCCTTTATGGGGTACGTATTGCCTTGGGGGCAGATGTCCTATTGGGGCGCGCAGGTAATCGTATCGCTATTTGGCGCTATTCCGGTCGTCGGAGATGATCTGGTGCAGTGGATTCGCGGTGACTACCTGATCTCCGGTATTACGTTAAACCGTTTCTTTGCACTGCATGTCGTGGCCATGCCTATTGTTCTGCTCGCCCTGATAGTGCTGCACTTGTTGGCCCTGCATGAAGTAGGCTCAAACAACCCGGACGGCGTGGAAATCAAAAAGCACAAAGATGAAAATGGTGTGCCGCTGGATGGCGTGCCCTTCCATCCTTTTTACACTGTGCATGACCTGGTAGGTATTGCGGTATTCCTGTTTGTCTTCTGCTTTATTCTGTTCTTTATGCCAGAAATGGGTGGTTTCTTCCTTGAGTATGCGAACTTTGAAGAAGCCAATAACCTGAAGACGCCTGAGCATATTGCGCCAGTCTGGTACTTCACCCCTTTCTACGCCGTCTTGCGTGCAGTGACTTTTGATATTGGCCCCTTAGACTCCAAATTCCTTGGTCTGGTGGCTATGGGTGCGGCGATTGCGATTCTTTTTGTCCTGCCTTGGTTGGATAAAAGCCCCGTTAAGTCCATCCGCTATAAAGGCAACTTCAGCCGAATTGCACTGCTGGTATTTGCGGCATCGTTCGTCATCCTGGGTTATCTCGGCGTGAAAGCTCCGACGCCGGGACGCACTGTGCTGGCACAAATTTGCACGGTTATTTACTTCGCATATTTCATTGGTATGCCCTTCTGGACGCGCCGTGAAAAGACCCAACCAGAGCCCGAGCGTGTCCAGGCCAAAGGTTTACCATTGCCTTTGGTACTAAGCGGCTTCTTGCTCTTTGTTATCATGGTGATCGTGCCTATCAAGGCCGTAGGCGCTGAAAGTGCGTTTAAATGCGGCACGGTCGAATGTGATGCGATGGTGCCGGATCTGACGGATACGCACTCCCTGCAGCGCGGTGCCAAATACTTTGTAAACTACTGTATGGGCTGTCACTCGGCCAAATTCTCTCGTTACGAGCGCGTGGCTGACGACCTGGATATTCCCCATGACATCATGTTGGAAAATCTCGTCTTAAGCGACCAGCGTATCGGTGAATTGATGACGATTGGAATGCAGTCGGATCTTGCCAGCAGAGCATTTGGTGTGAACCCGCCGGATCTGTCGTTGGTGGCTCGCTCACGTTCACCGGAGTGGCTGTACACGTATCTGCGCAACTTCTATGCGGATGATTCACGCCCGTTTGGTGTTAATAACCGCGTCTTCGCCAACGTAGGCATGCC